>NZ_LSRW01000074.1:0-9108 GCF_003104955.1 Steroidobacter cummioxidans
GCAGCGTCAGATGTGTATAAGAGACANCGCCCCGCCCTTCCAATGTGTTAGAGCGGCTGCGAGACGAGAAGTTGGGACTGGTGCCCCCGGCAGGAGTTGAGCGATCGGCATTTTTGAGGCGTTTTTCAGGGACTAGAGGACCTCAAGAAACCGAGATACCCCCGCAGGTACCCCCACCCTGAACCCGCAGCCATGAGAGGCCGAAGCCGGTGCTATCAGCGCCGGCCCGGCCTGACCGCTACTGCCTTTTAGGAGGCTGTCATGGCTGCCAAGATCACGATGCCGCGGCGAATCCCTCGTCGCGTATTCCCCCTCTGTCCGTTACTCGCTGTGCTGACCGCGCAGATGCCCTCGCCTGTTTTACCCATCGCCTTTGACGCTAGGGGTGTTCTATGAGCGCCCTGGACGCCGAGGACATCGACGCCCTCATCGCTCTGCTGAACCAGCCCGATGGAGCGGAAACGGTAGCGCAGTTCCGCAGGCAGCTGAACGCAATCCGCGCCACCTTGGAGCAGATCGAAAGCTACATAGACGTCGCCAACTCTGTCCTGCGGGCACAGGCTGCCGAACTCGATGTCGCCGTTGCTACTGTGCTGGAGGGGACGAGCAACCTGCTTGCAACGGCTCACGAAAGCCTTGATACCGCGCACAGCCTGCTGCCACGAATCTCACTTCAGCCAAGTCTCGCTCCCGAGCTAGTTATTCTTCGGCACAAGCTCAGCACCCTGCAAGGGGGTGCCGCATGACTCCGCTAGACGCATGGGATATGGCCGTCCTTAGACTGGCCCTGGATTTCCTTCGCCATCACGCCGATGTCAGCCTGGCGACTGCCCGAGCCCAGCACAACATCCGCAAGCAGTCCGCCTTCCTCGCCCTGCGTGCGCAGATCGCAGTTGTCCGCACGAAACTCCACGCGATGCAGGTGTCGCCGTGAGCGGCGCCAGGACACAGACGCTGCCGAAACGGACTTCAGATGGGGCCACGACTCGAAAGCGCAGTCCGCTCGATGTCGCGACTCGCAACCTTCAGGTGGCACATGCGGTGGCAACGGTCGCGGAGCGCGCAGCGACACACGACTTGGTCGAAGTGCACTACCTCGCTGATGTGCTCGTCGCGCTGATCCAGCTAATCGAGAACGGCCAGGACGCTCTCGACCAGTTGGAGGCGCCATGAACACGTTGCGCGCCGAATCCCGTGCCTATTTCCGAGAACTGGGCAAGAGCATAGAGAAGCTGCGGAAATCGCAGCAAATGACACAAGCGGAACTTGCGCGAGCCGTCGGCGTGACCCCGCAGGCGATCTATGCGTATGAAATTGGCGACCGTCGGCCGTCGGTGCTGATCGTTGCCAAGCTGGCCAAGGCGCTGGCTGTCACCGTGGAGGAGCTCACGGGACTTCGCTGCACGGTGCCGACTCGTAAAGGACGCCTGTCCCCGCGAGCTGCGCGACTGGCTGAGCGGCTTCAGGCACTGCCCACGACTCAGCGACGCTTGGTCTTTCGAATCGTCACCAGTCTGGAGGACAGCAACACAGCCAACCAGACGGATGCCTGATCATGAACAATCCCATCGGTGAAACTCGCGAGGAGCGCGAGCAACTGACGAAACGCGCGCTCGCGGACATCGTGCGCAAACGTATGGCTGCACGCCGACTGCACCAGACCGATGTGGCCCGCTGGAGTGGCGTCAGTCGCTCGTTCGTTCAGTCTGTCCTGCGAGCGCAGAGCGATGGATCCCTCTTCATGTTCCTGGAGCTATGCCGTGGACTTCGCGTCGAAGACCCTTCCGAGCTTTTGAGGGATGTTCTGCACCATCGCGATGTACTTCGACAACGGGGCGCGAGTCGATCCATTCCTTGATCTCATCCTCACGCCATGCACTGGCGCGCTCAGTGATGCGCCGCTGGCGCGGAAATTGGCCGGAACGAATGTAGCGGTAGATCGTGTCCCGTCCCAATCCGGTGACCACAATGACCTGCCGCAAGCGCAATAGACGAGGCGTGTTCATCTCACATCCTCGCTCGATGGGCGACGGCACCTCAAGCTCTGGTGCTGAAGGCATTGTGAAGGCGGAAAGCCCCCTCGCCTGTAGGCGCGCAAAAGAAAATCAATCGTCGAAGACGCATGCATGGTGGAGAGTTCCTGGCAAGAACGGTGACCCGCGAGGGGGATGGGAAGCCGATTTTGTCTTGCGGCCGTTGTGCCGCAATCGGTCAAGGAAATCAGCTCACTACTTGAGCTGATTCAGGGTGCAAGACCTTCAGCGAGTCACACAGAATGCGAATTCTGACGAGTTCACCGCGGGTGCCACCGATGACCAGGAATTCTTCGGCGGCTAAATCTGACGCACGTGTGATGGTACGCAGATAGAACGTAAGTCGGAAGGGACAGGACGTCAAGAGCTGGGCGAGAGAGCGAACTCAACGAAAGAGTCGCAGCGGTTCGCACAGCTACGGTCGAAGACTCTCGCGTCAACTACCAAACTGCCGGTCCGCCCACAGAAATTCTGTGGACGGACCAAGAAAGGCGCTCCTTATCCCCTCACGTCGAAAATCTCCTGATCAACGAAGCGTCCCTCGCGGCGTAACAACGGAAGCAGTTCGTTATCGGCGTACGTGCAGCCGGAGATCGTTGGATCACGCTGTCCTGTCTTGTCAGCCTCATCCGGCGCATGGGACTGACCTGACACAAGCGCCGCCTGCAGCACCCGATAGCCAACCGGCCAAGCAACCGCGTTGGGACAGCCCTCCCGCAGGTTCTTCAGGATCTCCATTCCCGCAAAATCCAAATCTCCGAAGAAAGCGACGGGAAGCTCGAGTTCGCCTCGCTGCCAGGCGATGACGCGTGCGCGCTCCGACGATGGCTCACTACCGGCCCGCCAGTACAACTGGCCACCTAACGGCGTACGCATGCGGCGAGCGGTCCCTTTGAAACCCGCCGCGAATAGAAGCACTGTACGTTCCCAAGCTGCTTGCCTATGAGCTGCCATCTGCTCGAACGTCAGCAGATTCTCAACAAATAGTAGGGTGTCAAACTGATCCGGCACCGCGGCGAGCAATTGTATCGGTGCTTCAAAGAATTGCCCTGCTCGAGCTCCGAGCAGCCGCAGAAGCTCCTCGCGATGATCGAGCACCTTACTGCTTCCACCGAACACTCGACACGACGCCTCGCGCACTGGCAAGAACTCCATGTGGCGACAGAGCCGCTCAAGGTGCGCCAGAGCCCGCACAGCATCGTCGAACTCCAGGCGCGAAAGCGCCATCAAAGGATTGCGTGCCAGATGGTCAGCCAAGTTGTCCCAAGGCAGTTCGATCAGCTCGCTGTCGCGTTCCGCTGGTTCTACCGGAACCGCCGGATGCTCTCTGAGAAATTCGACGAACCGACGCGACCATTCTTCCCGACGGGGCGTGTAACCCGACCATCCAGCAAGCGCATCAAAATCCAGGAGTTCCAAGGTTGGCGCGCGATCCACCAACGTCTGAAACTGCCGCGCCGGCTGCAAGTACAGCGCTACCCATCCGCAAGCACCGAATTCCAGGAGCAAGGACTCCAAGTGCAGCATCTCTTCTGCAGTCGTTCGCTCGAAGAGTTCCGGAGCAGAATCGGCATCCACTCTCAAGCGCACAGGCTTGGTGCTCCTCGCACGTTCGGCCTTCTGTAGCAGCAAGCGTGCAAGCCGCTCGAGAAAGGGATGCTGAGTAGGGGTCACTCCGCCCCTCCCTGTGGTTGCTCGACTGGCTGCGACTGATGCTCGAAAGAAATCTTGCCTTTCTGACGCGCCGCTTCGGCATGCTGATTCCACAGTCGCTGGAGTGCGTCCTGCTTGAGCCACTTCTCTTGCGCTTCGCTCACGAACAGGATCTTGCCATCGCGCTTGGCGGAAACTTTGGAGAACGTAAACTCTTTGCCGAACTCGGGTTTCACTGCACCTGATTTCGAGGTCGGCATGGCCACAATAAGCTGAAGCTTTAGATTTTGGGAAAGGAACCTCAGCACGCTGCGGGATCGCGATTCATCCATCTTTGCGAAGGCCTCATCAGAGAGCATCAGACGAAGCGCCGCTGCTCCGTCGCGGTCACGCCCGAAGTGCCCGAGTGCATGAGCCAGCACGGCGGCACGGATCACGTAGAACGGAGTCTCGAGCTCGCCACCTGATCCTGTGCCCCAGGTTGACAGCTTCGTCACTCCACTGTCGTTGCGCCGGATGATGTCGTAGCGCCGATAGTTGCGATAGTCCGCGAGCTCGCGCAACGATCTCTCCGAACGCGTCTGGTCCTCCGAAAGCAACAGATCCCGAATGTGCCCCGCCGTGGCGCGGTGCTCCGGACTCAAGCGCGGCGAGTCGAAGATGGAGACCTTGTCCTTTTCCAGAGTCTCGACGATACCGTCCAACGTCTCGAAGAATTCGTAATACTGCTTGAACTGAGGCACCCAATCCCAGTCAAGCTCGTAAGTGTCATAGCCGAACCGCAGGTTCTTTAGTTCACGGTTGAGTTTCGTGAGCGTCGTCAACCCAGTACGTACATCGTCGCGCACCTTGAAACAGAACCCTGTCGTGAACACCGCGTTGAAGCTCGTCTCGGCTTCGGTCAAGGTATGCAGATTCTGCGCAAGCCCAATGGATTCCTGACGTCGGAGCTGATCGCTGACGCGTTCACGTAGACTCAGCACCGCGCGGAGCACGTCTTCGATGCGATCCACTTGGCGCGGTGGATCAGCGTAGTTAAAGCGCTCGTCTTCAGTGCGTACGCTCGAGAGGTACATGTCGACTCCGTCACGCACCTCTTGAAGCTTTGAGCCGAGTTGAGAGCGCGCATTGTCGGACCGCGTTCCCAAGCCCGCCGTGGAAATGGGGTCCGTCCGAGCGATCTTCTCTGCCTCGTCCCGAAGCTGCGTCTCCGTTGCAATAGCGTGCGCCACGGCGGCAAAGCGACTCGTCCATGTTGCCGCGTTGATGGCGTCCGCCTGAAACCGAGGAAGCTGCTCCCTGAGCGAACTCTGACTCTCTTGAAGCTCCTTCATCTTGCCCGCTTGCACCGCAAGCTTACCGATCTCCTCCTCGTAAGCCTTCTCAGCTACGTTGAATTGTTCTCTCAGTCGCTGCCGCTCCCGTTCAAGAGCGTCGATACTCGAGGTATCGAGTGCAGCGAGCGAGCGCTGATTAGTGGCGTACAGACGCTGCGTCTCCTGCACCACCTCAATGCGTGGCGTCAATGACTCAATCGTTAACTCAGCAAACCAACCGGCCAGTTGTTTCAGCGACTTCATCTGATGATCGAGCACCTGCAGTTCATCCCGAATTTCGAGAAGGCGCCGCTCACACCAAGCCATTCGCCGCTTGCGAGAAGCTTCGCCGAACGCGAGCTGATGCTCCTCCATCCAGCAGGAGAACATCCCGTAGCCCCGGCTACCGATACCCTGCTCCATCAAGCCCTGCGGTGTGCGGCGCAACTCCTCTTCTGTGGCAACCTTACGTACCCGGCCGTAACGTGCCCAGAGATATGCTTTAGCGATCGGATGAGAGCACTGCAGTTCGTGAATAACGGACTGTGTACCCAGGTTCGTACCACGCGTGTCCTCTATAGCCTTGGCGCCCTGGACAATCTTCGCGGCACCCGGCGGGCATTTTCGGCGCACCAAGCGTATCGCTGCCGCCTCAGACTCAGGACTCACGATCAGCGCAAAGCGATCACGCGACATGTAACCCTCGATGGCAGGTTGCCATGAGGTGTTAGCCCGAGGCTCCACATATTGAGCAAGCATCTTTGGCTCGGCTTGCGGGAGCTCCCGCTCGATGAGGCGCAGAGCCTCACGTACTTCCAGGGGGGCGGGTGACCTGCCGGATTGTAGAACGCGCAACTCGGCCGAGAGCTGAACCTCCTCGTCCTTGAGTTGGGCGGTCCGAGCACGCGCGTCGAGCTGCGCCTGCAGAATGATGGCAGTCACCGAGTCCTCATCCGAGCGCACACGCTGAACCAATGTGGACCAGTCCGCATCGATCTGGGCCGCCGCCAGCTCAGGAAGCGCATCGCCGATACTCGCTTCCCGGCATAAGCCTTCTCTCATGGCGAGCGTCCAGGTCGCGCGTATGCGTTCGTGCCAAACAGCCAGTGCTTCGGCTGCTTTGGCGAGCGATGGCAGCGCGCTCAGATCCATCGTACGCAATTGCTCGATGCGCGTGATCCAAGAGTCAAGCAGTCCCGCCGCCTGACGCAAGGCATGCCACTCCGGCCTGAAGCGACTCTCAAGCTGCGTGGCCTCGAAGCGCAGCGCCGCGTGCTCGCGCGCGATATCGCTTTTTGCCAGCTTGGCCGCGATCACGTCAATCTGCTCGTTGATACTGCTCTTCTCTTCCTGCAATCGCCTCTTGCGATCGCTCACTGCCACGTTCTTTTTCTCGATGACTGCGATCGAGCGTTGCACCGATTCGAGGGCAGTCTCGGCATCGTATTGGACGCGCAGCGCGTGCGCGAAAGTGCTCACTACGAAACGCTGAGCCACATCCAACACCCCACAGCACCGCTCGTCCACCGACTTCAAACGACTGATGTTGACCCGCAGCCGTTCTGCGTCGGCCTTCAGGCGCGCCATGCTCTGCATCAACTCGCGCAGACGAGTTAAGCCTTCGCTGAAATCATTGGCGTCGAGAATTTCATCTCGCACGAGATCGTGTACGTTGCCGAGTTCCTTGTAGGCCATGGCTTTGACGATGGCACGCGCCGCCCGAAATGCATCCTGCTCCGGCACATAAGCCTTGCCCATGAATGCGCCATAGAGATGCTGCAGATAACGTCCCTTGTTATCCTCGAAGGACTGAAGACACTCAGCCCCCACTTTCAGCTGCGACTGCAGGTGGACATAGATATCTTTGAGCGGCACGAGCCCAATCGGCTGCGTCCCCTGGCGCAGGAGATGTGAGATATCTAATGGCCGTCGCACAACGAGCATTCGTATCTTCAGGAGTTCGGCCTTGTTGCCCTCCTGCACAGCGTCGATGCCGATGAGCGCTGTGAACGGCTGCTCGATTTCGCCGGCGCCTACTGACGCCTCGAAAACCGCTGCAATGTACGTTGTGGCTCGCGCTCGGATGAACACGCCATCAGCCACTTGCCCAAGCGCATAGGCAGAGAGCGTACGCGGCTCCTTGCCGCCGCGTCGGGACTGAGTGGACTCGTCTTGGCCAACATTGAAGTGATATAGCCCCGCGCGCGTCGCAGTCAGTAGCGTCTGAATCGCATCGAGAAGCGTGGACTTACCGGAGCCGGATTCCCCGGTGAGCAACAGCGTGTCGGGCAGCTCCCATTCGCGATCTTCGAGTGTGCCCCAGTTCAGAGTGATGAGTTTGCTCAGCTTCACGCCGATGCCTCCGGCTCCTCGACAGAAGATTTTATCCGCTGCAGTACTTCCGCGAGCGCATCGTCGCTGACGAATGACATTACCGGCCGAAGGATGCTCAGGATGCTTTCCATGGCACCCGCACTTTCACCGTCGTTGAAACGGATTAGTCGATGCTTGCGGAGTTGACGCAAGAGCGACACACGCTCGGCAATGGAGCCCGGCAACGTGTGCCCAAGCAGGGATACGATCGTCTGCGAGAGCTCCTCCAGCGTAACCATCAGCTCTTGGTCGATCAGCTCGCGCTTGCCGGTGAGCCCCTCGGTATAGATAAAGCGAAGCGCGATACAGCAAGCAATGAAATCGTGTGAGAGCCGCGCACGGAGACGTTTGACACCCTCCTCTTCACCGTCCTCACCGGGCGGATACAAGCGAAAGATCGTGGCATCGACGTCGTGCGTGAGCAGAAATCCCACGGTACCAAACCACTCGCGCAGCAACTGCTCGCACTGCCGGGCATCGTCATATAGCTGCGCTTCGGCCTCGGAATAATCTCGCCACAGAACGCCCGATGCCAGCAGCCGACCCGCGAGCTGCGCAAAGCGCTCACGCGTCACAAGACCAATGCCCTCGTGCTTCAAGCGCTCATCGGTGAATTGCTGAACTGATAGGTACGGAGGTGTCACGACTCGACGGGGTCCTGCGGCCGAAGTTCATAGTCTGTAGCGATGAAATAGTCGGTCTCGAAGGGCTGCGCGAGCTTGCGTGCAAGCACCTTACGACGGCCTTCGGTCGAGCGAGCCGCCCCGATTGCATGGAGGCTCACGAGCACGTCCGTCGCGGAAGCCGCTGGGAGCTGCGACAGCCGGATCGCATGCACATCCATATGACGGCGTAAGACTTCCAGGATCTCGAGCTCGCTGAATGCAAAAGCTTCCGCCTCAGCACGCCGCATGGCGGCCTCTAGCCGGCTCGCCTCGTCTACGACGATGGGCCCTTGCTCCGGCGGATCTGAGGCCTTCTCACGCCTTGGCCAGCGCACGCCGCTGCCGATGAGGCTGATCTCGCTTGGCGCCAGGCGCCGCGCCAGCGCGTCGAGCAATGCGTACCGTTGAGTACCATCGCCTGCCTTGAGCCAACTCATTGTGCGCCCCAGGGGCGAGGCAGCGCTGTAGTCCAGCGACAACGCCTGACGCAGCAGGCTGGTGAAACGCTTGACGTAGTTGCCCATCTCGACGCGCAACATCGGCAACTTGAGACTGCAGGCTGCCTCGACCATGCTCTCAATGCGCTCGCATAGCCAAAGCATGGGACTGCGCCCTTGCACCTCCATTTCGATCCACGGCGCTCGCTGCTTCAGCGTCCCATCTACGGTGGCGCGTTTGTCGGCGTCGAAGCTTCGAATAAGGTCGAGCATTTCGAGGATATTTCCGCGATGACGCTCAGCGGAATCCGCCACCAGTCGTACCGAGTACTCCCGTGCGAAGCGCCTCTCGACGAACTCATTGAATTCCTCCCATGCGACCTTCTGCTCGAGGGCCTCCCGGGTGAGGCTCTGCAAGAGCATTCGGAAGTATTCGATATCTTCCTGCAGATCCTGCACGACGCGCGTGGCATAGTCGTAGCCATCCAGCAGCTCATCGGCATCAAGGCTCTGCAGGAACGCATCGAGCGATTCTTGGCTGAGCGCATGTTGCGCTGGCGCGTCTTGGCGCGTGAGTTTTGTCGAGACTCGAGAAAACTTCGGCAAACTCTTTGCCGGCACGACTCAGTTT
>NZ_LSRW01000075.1:0-24709 GCF_003104955.1 Steroidobacter cummioxidans
GGCNCGGAGATGTGTATAAGANANNGAGAACACCACGATCTGCAGGATCTCGTTGCGAGCCATCGCATCGATGACGCTGGTCGGCACGGTATGCGAGATGAAGGTGTTCAACGACAGCGCATCGGTCTGCAAGCCCGACGCCGCGTTGGCCTCGGGCAGCGGCAACTGCATGGCTTTGCCCGGCTCGAACACCTGCACCAGGATCAAGCCCAGCGTCAATGAAATGAGCGAAGCGCCGATGAACCACGCCAGCGCCTTGCCGCCGACCTTGCCCACCATCGCGATGTCGCCCAGCTTGGCGATGCCGACCACCAGGGTCGAGAACACCAGCGGCGCGATGATCATCTTGATCAGCCGCAGGAAGATGGTCGGCAACAACGACGCGATCTCAGCGTAGCGCGCGCTGGAATCCGGGAAGTACGCGTACGCGATGTAGCCGGTAGTGATGCCGAGCACCAGCCCGATGATGATCCAGAGTGTCAGGCGATTCGGCATAGCAGTCCCTTACACAGCCACGAGCAACAGCACGCCCAGGACGATGCGATACCAGGCGAACACGGTGAAGCGATGCGTCTGGATGTATTGCAGCAGCCACTTCACAGCAATGAATGCCACGATGGCCGACACCACGAAGCCCAGCGCCAGATCGCCGAAGTTCTCATTCGCCAGTTGGTCGACTTCATACAGCTTCAGCAATTCGTATGCGGTCGCGGCGAACATGGTCGGGATGCCCACGAGGAAGGCAAATTCGGCCGCGGCCGGGCGCGACGTCATGCCGGCGAGCATGGCCGCGAAAATCGTTGCCGCCGAGCGCGACGTGCCCGGAAACACCGCCGCGAGGATTTGCGCCAGGCCCACCCATGTGGCGACACTCCAAGTCAACGTGTCACGCACCGGCTGCCGCTCGGCATACGCTTCGACAGCGAAAATCACGATGCCGCCGATGATCAGCGCCCAGGCGATCGGCGTCACGGTCTCGGGCAATTCCAACCCGACTTTCTTGGCGATGAGCCCGCCCACCACGGTGATGCCGAAAGCCCAGCTGAGCTTGAACAGATAGTCGCGACTGTCGGGCTGCGAAATATTGACAGTGAGATTCCACAACCGTCGCCAATAGATGACGACCACCGCAAGAATTGCACCCGCCTGAATGGCGACGTTGAACAGATCCGAGCGCCGATCCAGCCAATGCTGCGCGATCAGCAGGTGACCGGTGCTGGAAATGGGCAGGAATTCAGTGATGCCCTCGATGATCCCGAGCAGGATGACCTGTAAATAATTGTCCACTCGTCCCCAGCACATTCAAAGGCACATCGGCCCATGATACTGACGTGAAGCAGCCGGGGACAGGGTTTGCGGGCACAACGTATTCCACGGCAGTCACCGTCCAGCGACAGGACTTGGACACAGTTCAGCCGCCGGGACCGGGTATACAAGTCGGCGCTATCGACCGGGGCAAGCCCCTATGACACCTATCAGCCTCGAGCCTTGCGGCGGGCCATGAGCGGCCACAGACCGGCGATCAGAAACACAAAGCTCAGGATGATGACGGGCCAGTTGCCGACCTTTGCATACGGCGTCAGCCCGATGCGCGGCTGCACGTCTCCGGTGAGCACCCCGGGCTTGAAGCGAGGGAACGATTTCTCGACGACGCCGTTAGCAGCAATGATTGCGGAAATACCATCGTTGCCAGCGCGCAGCAGCTGCCTGCCCGCCTCCAGCGCCCGCATGCGACTGATCTGCAAGTGCTGATGCGCGGCCGTGGTATCGCCGAACCAGGCGTCGTTAGTCACATTCACGAGCAGTGTCGCGCTCTTTAGAACGTCCAGCTGCTCCGACGCGTACGCGTCTTCGTAACAAATCGTCAGCGCCAGTTTCTGGCCGGCGGCATCGAGCGGCGGGGGATTGTCGATACCCGCTTTGAAACCGCTGTAGGGCAAATCCATGCTCCGCAGCCAGCCCGTCAGCCAGGCCGGCAGCGTCGGGAAATACTCAGTCAGTGGCACCAGCCGTCGCTTGGCGTACCACTGCGGCTCCTTGTCGAGCGCCAGCACCGCATTGAAGTACACCTGCTCATCGGGGTCGTAGTGCACTTGTCCGAGCACTAGCGCGGAACCTGCGGCATGCGCTGCCGTCCACTCTTCGCTCAGCACGTCGTTCAGCTCATACGACAGGCCGGGCAAGGCAGCCTCTGGCCAGATGATGAGCTGGGTGCCCAGATGCTGGCGCGTCAGCCCGCGATACAGCTCGATGGTTTTGTCACGCTGTGACTCTGCCCATTTCATTTCCTGCGGCACGGCGCCCTGGACAATGGCGACACTGATCGGCTCGCCGGTCTTTTCTGTCCATTCTTTGTTGTGGATGGAGAAGCCGACCAGCCACAGGACGACGATGACGCTGGCAGCAGCAATGCGGGTGTTCTTGCTGCCGAGGATGATCGCAACGACAGCGCCTGCACACAGAGTCACCGCCAGACTGACGGTGTAAACACCACCGACTGGCGCGAGGCCCGCGAGCCACGTGTCAGTTTGCGTATAGCCGAGCGCGAGCCAGGGAAAGCCGCTGAGAAACCAGCCACGGAACCATTCGAGAATGACGATGGCGCCGGGCAAAACCAGCAGCCATCGGATCCAGCCTTGCGCAGGAATCCAGCGCTTCAAGGCATAACCGACCAGCGCCGTATACGCCGCCATGATGGCGACCAGTGCCACCATCACAAACATCGTCAGCAAGAACGGCGCGTGCCCGATGGTGCGAATGCTGTGATACAGCCAATAAGTGCCGGCGAGATAGGTGCCTGCCGTGAACAGGAACCCTCGCTGCGCGGCCTGCTTGGGCGTCGCGTCTTCCCAGGCGAGGAACAGGAACGAGAAGCACGCAATCGCCAGCAGCCAGATGTTGAACGGCGCGAACGCGAGCGACACCGCCGCGCCGACCGGCAAGGACAAATGAGTGTAGAACTTGAAGGTGCGCACGCTCACGGCGTGATCCTTTTCGAGCAGCGGCAGGGCCGCCATTTGTGCCTTCGAAGTGTTCACTTGGATGCAATGACGGATGACAGCGCCGCTGCGCCCCGCCGGATCAATCGTCGTTCGGTTCGATATCGCGCGGCGTGATCACCCGCAGCAGGTCGAGGCGACGGCGATCGGCGCGCAGTACTTTGAATTCGAGCCCGCCGAGCGAAAAAGATTCACCGCGCCGGGGCAACCGTCCCAGGCTGCTGATGGCCAGGCCGCCGATGGTATCGAACTCCTCGTCGCTGAAGTCCGTGCTGAAGTAGCTGTTGAACTCGTCGATGCGCGTCTGCGCCTTGACCGTGAACTGCCGCTCGCCTTCCTTGCGGATGTCCAGATCGTCGTCGGTGTCGTACTCGTCGCCGATGTCGCCGACGATCTGCTCGAGCACGTCCTCGATGGTGACGAGGCCCGACACGCCGCCGTACTCATCCACCACGATGGCCATGTGATGATGGCTGACGCGGAATTCCTTCAGCAGCACATTGAGGCGCTTGCTCTCGGGAATGAACACCGCGGGCCGCAGACATTCCTTGATGTCGAAGCTCGAGCGCTCACCCTCGGCGTAATAACGCAGCAGGTCCTTGGCGAGCAGGATGCCGGCGATCTGATCGCGGTCCTCGCCGATGACCGGATAACGCGAGTGGCCGTGCTCGACCACCATGGGCAGGATCTCCTCCGGCGGATCGTCGCGATTGACGATAATCATCTGCGAGCGCGGCACCATGATGTCGCGCACCTGCAGCTCGATGACGCTGAACACGCCTTCGAGCATTTCATGCGCGTCGGAGTCGATGATGCCCCGCTCGCGCGCCTGCCCCAGCACTTCGTTGAGATCTTCCAGGTCGCGCGGCTCACCGCTCAATGAGCCGGTGATCCGTCGCAGCCAACTGCCGGTGTGGTGACTGTGCTCTTCAGGCATAAGGGTTGTCGTATCCGAATTGCGCCAGAATCTTCACTTCACGAGCTTCCATCACGGTGGCGTCACGATCGTTCTCGTGATCGAAGCCCAACAGATGCAGCACGCCGTGGACCACCATGTGGGCCCAATGCGCCTGCGCCGTTTTGCCCTGTTCCTTCGCCTCTCGCGCCACCACGGGCGCGCAGATGGCGAGATCGCCGAGCTCGGAAAATTCTTTGGCAGGAAATCGAGACGGCACGCCATTGTTTCCGGGCGCCAGCGGCGCCGCGGGAAACGACAAAACATTGGTAGGTTTGTCCTTGGCGCGCCAGGTGCGGTTGAGCCGGCGGCTCTCGGCGGCGCCGACCACACGAATGGTCAACGCCAGCTCTTGGTCATGCTGATTGTTCTTGGAGCGCGGCAGATAGGGGGCGCAGGCAGCCTGCGCCCACCGGTTCAGACTCCGGGCATGCGGTACGCCGCGACGCGAACTTGCCACTTGCACGGTCACGGCCAGTTTCAAGCTCCGTCGCCTCCAGGCCGGTCCGGGGCAGCCGCCTGTTTCTGCTCATACGCCTGCACGATCCGCTGCACCAGCGGATGCCTGACCACGTCACGCGAGGTGAAGTGGCTGAAAGCCACGCCGTCGACACCCGGTAAAACGTTCATCACATGCTTCAAGCCCGACAGCTGCTGCTTGGGCAGGTCGGTCTGGGTGATGTCGCCGGTCACGACCGCCTTGGAACCGAAGCCCATGCGCGTCAGAAACATCTTCATCTGCTCGACCGAAGTGTTCTGAGCTTCGTCCAGAATGATGAAGGAGTCATTAAGGGATCGGCCGCGCATGAACGCCAGCGGCGCGATCTCGATCACCTGGCGCTCGATGGCGCGGGCGACGCGGTCGAACCCCATCATGTCGTACAGGGCGTCATACATCGGCCGCAGGTAAGGATCCACCTTCTGCCCGATGTCGCCGGGCAGGAAGCCCAGGCGCTCGCCCGCCTCCACTGCCGGGCGCACCAGCACGATGCGCCGCACCCGATCCGTCTGCAGCGCCTCGACCGCGCACGCCACGGCAAGATAAGTCTTGCCCGTGCCGGCCGGCCCGATGCCGAACGTCAGGTCGTTGGTGTGGATGTTGTGCAGATACTGTCTTTGATTGGGACCCCGCCCGCGGATGCCGCCGCGTTGCGTGTGGATCGTCACCTCATCCGATGGCCGGGGCGCGACCAGCACTGGCGCCGTTGTTTCTTCCATGCCTGCCTCCTGCACTGCTAAATGCACACGATCCGGTGTGATTGGTTCTTTTGACGACAGCTCAAACAAACGTCGCAGCACTTTTTCCGCCGCGGTGGCCGCGGCTGGCTTACCGGACACTTCCAAATGGCCGCCACGACGATGCACCTGCACGTGGAGTCGTTGCTCCACGTGCCGCAGGTTCTCGTCCATGGGGCCGACGAAATTGGCGAGCCGGGAGTTATCCACTGGCTCGAACGCGAGTTCGCGCGTTGCGATGGATGCGTTCAATGCGCTCACTGAGCAGCCACGGCGAGCTGCGCCGCGGCCGTGATGGAAGAGGTGTCGCCCGCGCCGACCAGCCGGCCACGCAGCGAATTCGGCATGGCTTCGGTGATCAGCACATCGGCGAACTGATTGATCAGCGTGTGCGGACCGTCGAAGTTGACCCAGCGCATGTTCTCGGTCTTGCCTGCGAGCTGCCGCGCATCTTTCTTCGCGGGCCGCTCGACCAGCACACGCTGCACCGTGCCGACCATGCCGCGACTGATCGCCAGGGCCTGCTGATTGATGCGAGCCTGGAGAATCTCCAGCCGCTGGTGTTTTTCTTCGTGAGAAACATCGTCCGGCAACGACGCCGCCGGCGTGCCGGGGCGACGGCTGTAGATGAAGCTGAAGGACTGATCGAAGCCGACGTCGGCGATCAGGTTCATGGTCGCTTCGAAATCCTTGTCGGTCTCGCCGGGGAAGCCGACGATGAAATCCGAGGAGATGCTGATGTCCGGGCGCACCGCCCGCAATTTGCGGATCTTCTGTTTGTATTCAAGCGCGGTGTAACCACGCTTCATCGCCATGAGAATGCGGTCCGAGCCGGCCTGCACCGGCAGATGCAGATAGTTCGCGAGCTGCGGCACGTCGCGATACGCCTCGATCAGGGAGTCCTTGAACTCCACCGGATGGGATGTAGTGAAGCGGATGCGCTCGATGCCAGGCACGTCCGCCACGCAATAGATCAACGTGCCCAAATCGCAGGGCGTTCCATCGTCCATCGGGCCGTTGTAGGCGTTGACGTTCTGGCCGAGCAGATTGATTTCCTTCACGCCCTGCTCGGCGAGCTGGCGGATCTCCAGCATCACCGACTCGAACGGACGGCTCACTTCCTCGCCGCGGGTATAGGGCACGACGCAGAAGGTGCAGTACTTGCTGCACCCTTCCATGATGGACACGAACGCCGTCGCGCCTTCGGAGCGCGGCGCCGGCAGGTGATCGAACTTCTCGATTTCCGGGAAGCTCACGTCGACGACCGAGCGGCCCGCCGAGCGGATCTCCCGGATCATGTCCGGCAGGCGGTGCAGGGTCTGCGGCCCGAACACCAGGTCGACATAAGGCGCGCGCTTGGTGATGCCATCGCCTTCCTGGCTGGCCACGCAGCCGCCGACGCCGATGATCAGGCCCGGATTGGCCTTCTTCAGCTGCTTCCAGCCGCCGAGCTGCGAAAACACCTTCTCCTGCGCCTTCTCGCGCACCGAGCAGGTATTGAGCAGCAGCAGATCGGCCTGGGCGGGGTCGTCCGTTGGCTCGAACCCTTCGGCCTCGCGCAGCACGTCCACCATGCGGGCGGAGTCGTACTCATTCATCTGGCAACCGAAAGTGCGGATAAAGACGCGAGGCATTGGGTAGAGCGGGCGGACGAACGCAGACTATGGGGGATGCCAAGGATAAGGGCGCCGCCCGGGCTTTTCCACCGGCGAACGGATTTCGGGGCCCGCCAGCTCGATCGGCCAGCGGGCCCCGCATCGATAGGGGCAATCTTCTGTCAATTCAAGGGGCTGGATGACTCAACCAGCCCCATTCCGGTGCGCTTAGAACGGAATGTCGTCGTCGAAGCCGCCGCCGTCATCGGCCGGCGGGGGCGCGGAACGCTCGTTTTGCTGGGGACGAGACGGGGCACGGCGCGGCTGTTCGTCGTCGCCGCCAAAGCCGCCACCCCCACCCCCACCACCGCCGCCGCCACCGCCACCGCCACGGCCGCCGAGCATCTGCATGTTCTGGCCAATGATTTCGGTGGTGTAACGGTCCTTGCCTTCCTTGTCCTGCCATTTACGGGTGCGCAACGAACCCTCGATGTACACCTGCGAACCCTTGCGCAGGTATTCCGCGGCGATCTCGCCGAGCTTGTCGTAGAGGACGACCGAGTGCCATTCGGTGCGCTCCTGCATGTCGCCGGTCTGCTTGTCCTTCCAGGACTCGGAGGTAGCGATCCGGATGTTGGTGACAGCCTTGCCGCTGGGCATGTAGCGCGTGTCGGGATCCGCTCCCAAGTTGCCTACCAGAATGACTTTATTGATACCGCGCGCCATGACTAGCGAACCTCGAATTCAGGGAAGGCCGGGATTCTAAATCGTTATAGTAGATACTGTACCGTTTTATCGGCGCTAGGACCGATTAAACGCACCCCATCTCGCCGGCGATTCATGCTTGGCCGGCACGGTCAATACTTGCCGCAGTCTGACCAGGTTTTGCGCCGAAGATCCCCGGCCCCGTATATTGAACGATCCCCTTTTGACGCCACGTACGGTAGCCATGCCTTCCATCGTCATCCGCGGCGCCCGCACTCACAATCTGCGCAACATCGACCTCGAGATTCCGCGCGACAAGCTGATCGTCTTCACCGGCCTGTCCGGCTCGGGCAAGTCGTCGCTGGCGTTCGACACCATTTATGCCGAGGGTCAGCGGCGCTATGTCGAGTCGCTGTCGGCCTACGCGCGTCAATTCCTGTCGATGATGGAAAAGCCCGACATCGACTCGATCGAGGGCCTGTCGCCCGCGATCGCCATCGAGCAGAAGTCGACTTCTCACAATCCGCGCTCGACCGTCGGCACCGTCACCGAGATTTATGACCACCTGCGTCTGCTGTTCGCGCGTGTCGGCACGCCGCGTTGCCCTGACCATGGCGTCGATCTGGCCGCGCAAACGGTGAGTCAGATGGTCGATCAGGTGATGCGCCTGCCCGAAGCCACACCGATCCTGCTGCTCGCGCCGATGATCGACGATCGCAAGGGCGAGCACGCACAAGTGTTCGAACAACTGCGTGGCCAGGGTTTCGTGCGTGCGCGCGTCGATGGCCATGTCGTTGAGCTCGACGCCGTGCCGAAGCTCGACCCGAAAAAGAAACACAGCATCGATGCGGTCGTCGATCGCTTGAAAGTGCGCGCCGATGTGGCACAGCGTCTCGCAGAGTCGTTCGAAACCGCACTGCGCATGGCCGATGGCGTCGCGCGGGTGTCGTTCATGGACGATCCGAAGCGCGAAGAGCTGGTGTTCTCCGACAAGTTCGCCTGCACCGTCTGTGGCTACAGCATCGCCGACCTCGAACCGAAGCTGTTCTCGTTCAACAATCCCGCTGGCGCCTGCGCCACTTGCTCGGGCTTGGGCGTGCAGCAGTTCTTCGATCCGACGCGCGTCGTTCATCATCCCAATCTGTCATTGGCCGGTGGTGCAATTCGCGGCTGGGATCGTCGCAACGCCTATTACTTCGCGTTGATGCAGTCACTGGCGAAGCACTACAAGTTCGACGTCGAGGAGCAGTGGCAGGACCTGCCGGCGAAGTTCAAGAAGGTCGTGCTGTACGGCAGCGGCGAAGAAAAGATCGATTTCAAATACGTCAATGCGCAAGGCGGGACCTTGCGCCGCTCCCACAAGTGGGAAGGCGTGATTCCGAATCTGGAACGGCGCTATCGCGAGACCGAGTCGGTCGCGGTTCGCGAGGAACTTGCCAAATACCTCAGCAATCAACCCTGCCCCGACTGCGCCGGCTCGCGTCTGAATCGCGCCGCTCGTAACGTGTTCGTTGCCGAGCGCAGTCTGCCGGACCTGTCGAAGCTGGCGGTCGCGGATGCGTTGAGCTTCAGCTCGGATTTGAAGCTGGAGGGCTGGCGCGGCGAGATCGCCGGCAAGATCATCAAAGAGATCGGCGAACGGTTGCGCTTTCTCAGCGATGTAGGTCTCGACTATCTGACGTTGGATCGCAGCGCCGACACGCTCTCGGGTGGCGAGGCGCAGCGCATCCGGCTCGCCAGTCAGATCGGCTCCGGGCTGGTCGGTTGTATGTACATTCTCGACGAGCCTTCGATCGGCCTGCATCAGCGCGACAACGATCGGCTGTTGTTGACGTTGAATCGACTGCGCGACTTAGGAAACACCGTATTGGTCGTCGAACACGACGAAGATGCGATTCGTCACGCCGATCACGTCGTCGACCTCGGCCCAGGTGCGGGTGTCCACGGCGGCCTGGTCATCGCACAAGGCACGCCGGCGGAGATCGCGGCAGACGCGAATTCGATCACCGGCCAATATCTGTCCGGCAAGCGGGAGATCGCGATTCCGGCGCTGCGCACGCCGCTGCAGGAAGATCGTCATCTGCGGATCGTCAACGCCCGCGGCAACAACTTGAAGGGCGTGACGGTCGATATTCCGCTCGGGGTGATGACGTGCGTCACGGGCGTGTCCGGCTCGGGCAAGTCGACGCTCGTGAACGACACGCTGTATCAATTCGTCGCGCGCCAGTTGAACGATGCGTCGACCGATCCTGCGCCGAGCGATGGCGTCGAAGGCTTGGATGAAATCGACCGGGTCATCGATATCGACCAGAGCCCCATCGGTCGCACTCCCCGCTCCAATCCAGCTACGTACACCGGCCTGTTCACGCCCATTCGCGACATCTTCTCCGGCGTGCCGGAAGCGCGCGCACGCGGCTATGAGGCGGGACGCTTCAGCTTCAACGTCAAAGGCGGCCGCTGCGAGGCATGCCAGGGCGATGGCGTCATCAAAGTGGAAATGCACTTTCTGCCCGACGTTTACGTGCCTTGCGACGTTTGCAAAGGCAAGCGCTACAACCGCGAGACGCTGGAGATTCGTTACAAGGGCAAGAACATCAGCGAAGTGCTCGAGATGACCGTCGAGGATGCGCTGGAATTCTTCCGCCACGCGCCGGTGATCGCGCCGAAGCTGCAGACGCTGATGGACGTCGGCTTGTCCTATATTCGACTGGGCCAGAACGCGACGACTTTGTCAGGCGGTGAAGCACAGCGCGTGAAGCTGGCGAAGGAACTGTCCAAGCGCTCGACCGGCCGCACCCTCTACATCCTGGACGAGCCGACCACAGGCCTGCACTTCTTCGACATTGAGCAGTTGTTGGGCGTGCTGCATCGTCTGCGCGATGAAGGCAACACGATCGTCGTGATCGAACACAACCTCGACGTCATCAAGACCGCTGATTGGATCATCGACCTCGGACCGGAAGGCGGCGGCGGTGGCGGCACCATCGTGGCGACTGGGACGCCGGAGCAGATTGCTCAGGTGAAGGAGTCGTACACGGGTAAGTATCTGAAGCCGATTTTGGAGAAGAAGCAGGAGAAGAAGAAGCCGGCGGCGGTGCGGAAGCGGGCGTGAGGGTCAGTTAGCGACGCCGTTCGCTGACGCAGACGACCGTCTGGTGCGACGAGTCGGGCCCGCGTTCTCTCACGCCGTTTTCTCGAACACCAACTGCATGCGCGGCCGGTCGCCTGTAGCCGGCCTGCTTTCATCAAAATCGGCGCAGGCCACCAGATTGCGGCAGCCAAGGGATTCCAGTTCGCGAGTGAGCTCCTGCGGCGTGTAGAGCTGCCAGTCGAATGCATCGGTCTCAACCCTATCGTCGTACGTCAGGGTCACTTGCAGTCGATGTCCTGTCATCCTGCTGGATTCAGTGACGACCACGCCCGGCTTCTCGATGCGTCGTACTCCCAGATGCTTTTCAAAAAACCTGCGGTCGTAGATATCCAATATCAGCCTTCCGCCAGGATTCAGCTTCTCGGCAATCTGCCGCAGGACCTCGAGATTGGTGCGCTCATCGAAGTACCCGAAGCTCTGCCATAAGTTGATGAAGGCATCGAAGGTGCCAGCCAACTCACGGACGCTTCGCATGTCCATGACCATGTACGTGATCGGCTCGCCGCTCGCAGAGATCGCCTCATCGATCGCGTTCCTGTTGTTATCAGTCGCCGTCACTTCGTAGCCAGCGGCCGCCAGCAGACGCGCATGCCGGCCATTCCCACAGCACAGATCGACAACGGACTGGTAGCGGCTGCGCGGCAGATTCCTGATGATGAATGCAGCTTCAACTTCAGACTGAGCCGACGCGGCAAGCGGCAGAAACAGCTCCAACCAGGTATCGGAGTATGAATTCTTGCTAGATCGGTCGCTCATGCCTGCAGTCCTGCCAATCTTGTACCGCTTGATCGTCAATGATGAGTGTCGGTTTCGGTAGAAAACCCGCAAAGCATCTTTCGATTCCGAGGTCGGCAGCCGTACACGACCATACTTTTCCGACCTCTCACGCCCAAGGCCGACAACACCTCCGACGTGGATTGCATTCTCTGGGTTTGTTGCGTGTCGCTTCAACACCCTTTGATTTCCAGCGCCGGATTGGCCTGCTTCAACTCGTAGAGCAGGATGTACTGGCCGGTGAACTGACCGGGAAAGCGGATCGTCCCGTTGCGGTGCTTGAGCAGGTACCCGGAAATCCCCACCTGAATGTGCAGGCTGCGGGGCTCGATCGAAAGCAGCTCAGACACCTTTACGGATCGGGATCTCACGACCGACTTGAAGACGAGCTTCCGATCGCGCGTGACCGAGATTTGATACGGCAGCGAAAGAACGGTCCACGCGTAGAACGCAGCGAAACCCAGAAAGAATATCAATGGGAATGCGGGGAAGAACGGCGCCCGGTTGTCCGCTGAAAACTCCTCAAAGCCCGGCGCGTTGAACAGAAACAGAAAAGCCAACGGAAACAGGATGAACATGAGCAGGGGCAGCCCCACCGCCCATTTCTGCGATCGGGTCAACAGCAGTTTGTATTCTGCGGGGGTCACTACTTCTCCTTTCAATTGGGCAGTTCACTTACGATGCGATCTTGAGAACAACTTCTCGCACCCCATCCTGCGCAGAACCATACCTCTTGCGCACCTCGGCGCCGTGCATGAATGAGCTCCTCTCGAGGATGGGCTGAATAACCTCAAAGAGCTTGTCGGCGTCTGGGCCGTACATGTAGAGATATCCGTCGCTCCCGTCTACGGCGACTTCATTTCCATCATATTCTCCAATCCCGGCCGCGGATATGGCCGATTCGAGCTGGTCTTCTAGTTCGAAGAGCGCCTGAAGATCCGTTGAGCCGTACGCAAAGTGGACTATGACCGCCTGCTCCGATGCTTTCTGCGCTAGCGCAACAACCGGAGCAGTTGCACCGACGAGCGCGCCAATCCAGCCGAGGATTTTTCTCATGTATCCCTCTAACGCTGTAGCTGTGCGCGAGTACAGGCGCTTCGCTCGTGCGCGGAGCCCGCCGCTTGTTGGGCAGGTCAGTATGCCCCACCTCGCGGAGTCTCCTCATTCTGATCCGGGCATTTCCCAGAAACGATGCGGGTTTCGTCGGTTAGTGCTGCGGTGATGTCGTAGACGTCGAATGCATCGCCAGCAACAGCATCGTTACGCAGGTAATCCATGAACTGCTCAAAGTCTTCGACGGCCACGAGATCCGGACAACGCGATCCCCGGTAGTGCCAATGCTTGACCAAAAGAGTCCTCCCCGCCGTGAGAGCTGAGCGCACACGATCCAGCTGCGCCGTCTCCGTGATGACTTCGCCGCCGCGTGACCATCCATCCGCCGGAGAGTGATCCCTAGTTCGAAAAGTGAGCTCGATTGCCATCTTCGTTCTGAAGCCCAACGTCTGCGCTCAGGCGCGAGTGTCTTCGCATCGGCTTGAATGAATTTTTAACCCTTACCTGCCCACTAACATGAGCATCTTGCTGTATAGGATACGCACAACCATCAGGACGGGAAACGTTCTGTAGGACGGAGGATTGTCGGGGAGTTTGCAATCAGGCGATAAATACTTGGTCATAATACGAGACTCAAGGGGCGGCACTTTGTCGTGTATGCGCTGATGGTACACCGTGATCCAATGCTGAGAGTTATCGAAGGCGAGGAACATCGGCGATCCACAACAAGTGGCAATCATCCTGGAGGTGGGGGACTTCTCCCGTAGCTTACGAGGGACCAGATTGTCCTGGCCGGAAAGTATCGAATAGCGATCCTTCCGATATAGCAAATAGTGGGTTCCAAAATATGGATCCATAACTGGCTCGCAGCGGTACTCGTCTGCCAACTGCTGAGCAGCCGATTGGCAATCATCACAATGACACGATGTGCAATAGATCGGATCTCCGATCAGCTCCATCACGGTTGCATGGCATGAACACTCAACGCGGAGATTTTTGGGCAGCATGGATATCCCTTGTGATGACTAACGCCGCGAATGGCCAGGAGCAAAAACCACAGGCTTTTGGCACCACTCACTGCGACGAGTTCCACACGCGATCCACTGTGCAGTTCATGCAGGCTAACGGTTGAGCTGAGCAGCGCGCACGTCGCCCCTCTGGCTTGGCACCTTATCGTCCACGCGTCCGCTCCAGCGAGGTGTTGGACGGCACCAGGCGGCCGGACCAAACGAAACGCTCTACCTCCTCGCCGTCGAGGGGCGCGTCTGCGCGTTCCTCATCGTCACCGTCGGGCCTGTAGCACCCCCCACGGCCGTCAGGCCATCGCCAGATAACCCACAAATCCGAGACCACCTCGCGGATGAAATGTGTCGCGTCCCTGGCCGCCTGCCCCGGCGTGCAGCCTGGAAAGTGTCCCTGGGGTGCATAGGGCGTGAAGTGACAGTGCGTGATGTCGCCCAAGAAAACGGAAATCTCTTCACCTTCAAATGAAATGATGATGTCTCCGACTTCCGCGTTACGATGTGGTATCCGAAGCGATCCATCCGCCTCCACCACAAATGCGATCTGCGCGTCTCTAAGCTCGCACGCCGATTGCTCCTGAAGCGACGTCACAGTGCCGCCTAACGACAACGATGAGCCGCGCGGCATTTCATAGTGCCTTCTGCATTCTCGCCAGCAGCTTCACGCAGGCCTGGCAGAGCAAGTATTCCATGTCTGCGCGCACGAATGGCTGGGAGCGGAAGAGCCCGCGCCAGGTAAACAGCCGCCCCATGAACTGCATCCATTTCATCTTTTCCGTCACCGAAAAGGTCGCCTTGGTCTTCCTGGTCTGCAGCGAATAGAGTCGGGACGCTACAGTAATCTTCGGCCGCCAGAAAATCGTCAGCTCCGCGTCACCCAGACCTACATCTAGAATCTCACCGGACTGAAATCTTGCAATCAACACGTCCAGCACGAGATCCGATTTCAAAGGCGCGTCGACGTGTTGTGCGAGCGGCAACGAGAAGATCTCGATCAAGTTCCGGCGCAAGGCCTCATCCAGACTCTCATTCTCGATGATGCCCTCCTGCTCCAGATGCCGCTTCAGATCGGTTCTCGGAACGACCGCAAGAGTGCCCAGGAATACGCGCGGCTTCTCTCTCCTGAGCAATCGACTTAGCACCGATCGGCCTCCCCTGATAAATAACGTCGAGTAATGAGCCGGGCGACCAGAAGGATGTGGACGAGTTCCCGGAACGAGCGGAATCAGGCCGGATTGCCCGACTATCTTCCTGTCTCGCGCAATAGGAGTCTCCGGGCTTCCGCCGCGCACTGCGCACAAATGTACGCATTGTGCCCCTCGACCAGAGCACCCACTTCATTCTTCGCCCTCCCGCAGAAGGAACAGAATGGCGGCTCCGGAAGCTCGGACAGCGGCGGAAATCCTTCGATCGTCCGGATGCCATTGAGGGCATCCAGAAGCTCCTTCTCGGCGAGCCGCTTCTCGATCTCTTGGTCTGACATTTATCTTGCGACTCGCCGTCCCTCGGTCAGCACGACACCACAGACATAGCTCGCCGGTTCTCTATTCGCCGGCGCGCACGGTCAGCCTGGCACCCAGAGCGCGTGCCAGCGACGTTAGCAGAGGACGCGCTTTGGCAATGTAGTCCCCTTTTACGCGGCCACACCAGAGACGCAACTCGATGGTCGTGCCGTCGATTTCCGCAGTGGCCAATCCTGGCATGTCGAAACGCAATTCTTTACCGGTAAACGGATCCCGCCCCGCTCGGTAGCCCCGATACCGCACCCCCTTGCAGGAGGAGATCGCCTTTTTCCATGCCTGCAGCGATATGGGTTGAAGAATGGACTCGGCCCATACCGCGGTGTGAGCGATACAGAATGACTTCGGCGAAAGCTCGCCGCGGGCAGGATCCTCCTGCTGGGCCGCATCGAGGAATGACTCGAGATCATCTTGTGCGTCTTCGATGCCCGGAGGATCGTGCGACAGAAGGCGCACTCGATCGGATCGCTCGGGGTCGGTAGAAACGAAAAAGTAGTTGCCGAATCCGTCGCCGGTGAGGAAGAAACGATTGCGTGTCCAGCCGGTCTCGTCCGCTTCTCGCAGCTCGAGATTCAAGATGCAAAGCGTCTTGGGATCGAAGCCTCGTTTACGCAATACGGACCGATCGGAAGCCTCGACATACTCGATGTACTCTTCCGGAACGAGCTCGGGCAACAACTGCTCCAGCTCATCCAAATCGATTTTCATTGTTCTTTCTTCCCGTGAGCGCCCGCAGGGAAGAATAGTGGATGACGCAAGACCGCACAGTCAACACTGCCGCTTGACTGGGAGCTGACAAACCTGCGCGTTGCGAGCGAGCTTCAGTCACCTGTTGGCAGGCCGATGGGCCTCTGGTCCTGTCCGCCTGCCCAATGACAGCTTCCTTGAGCGGTTAATGGATGAAGACAAGGGGCATTTATTTTCCCTCTGTTATCGACAACTCAACCCCAGCCGAGGTTTGATCTACAAACAGCCGCGTCCCGTCCGTGAACTCTCGGCATGAAATGGAAGGCCCAAGATCCGCCGCACAGCTAGGGCACAGGCCTTTGTTGCAGGCTCGGCATGTTCCAATCACCTCCACATCTCGATGAATAAAGCAATGCATCGCTCATCCTTTCTAGCCTAACGACAACAATGAGCCGCGCGGGGCGCCGTGCCGGAAACTCGCCGCCTGAGTTTCACCGCGTCGGCTCCTGTTTTGTTAGAGCGTATACGCCCGCAGTTTCGAGCCATCCGGATTCTCCGCCTCTTCGTCCACACGCGTCGGATAATACTGTTTCTTGTATTCGAGCTCGTAGAACAGCAAGCCGTGAATGCCCACAGCGTCCGGTTTCCGCAGGCGACGCTGCCAGATGCGCAAGAACGCTGCGTCTAGAGCATCGGCCGGACCACGGGAGATGACCTCATCTATAAATGCGACATCCTGGCCGGCCGGAAAAATTAGCGAGAACTCCTCTTCGGTAGCAGC
Source organism: Steroidobacter cummioxidans (assembly GCF_003104955.1). Taxonomy (NCBI): domain Bacteria; kingdom Pseudomonadati; phylum Pseudomonadota; class Gammaproteobacteria; order Steroidobacterales; family Steroidobacteraceae; genus Steroidobacter; species Steroidobacter cummioxidans. The sequence continues at coordinate 16,479 of NZ_LSRW01000075.1, forward strand.
AAAGATGTCGTAGGCACAGTTATTGGCGCCGTCGATGACTTGGATGTTTTTCATGCGCTCTAACCCTTATGTAGACCGCCTAAGCGCAGCACTCCTAGCCGCACCATATTTCTGCACGCCGTAAAAGCGCGGTGTATCCCCCCAATCAGCCCCGCTCTGCTTATCAGTTTCGCCCGATACCTCATGCACTTGGTGCACTCACGCGAAGCAATACGACCGTACGCGAGTTCGATTTCCAATCGGCACTCCACGTGGAGTGCCGAATGTTAAATTCCCATCTACCGCGTTGTCAGGAGGGCAGCCTGTCGAACGACGGCAGCCCCTGCAGGTCGTGATCCCAGCTCGCCCTGCTGGATACGAAAAGATGCGCGTTGGGCCTGATCGGAACCTCGCTATCCAGGCTCCCAGCCGGAACCACTAACAGCGCCCCGCCCGCTTGTTGGCACGGCAGAGCAGCCCCGCAAGTCGAGCAGAAGCATTTGGCGTGTCGAGTGGAAGGCACATTGAATTCGCGCACCTGGTCGCGACCCGAAAGCCACGTCAGGCTCGCGGTAGTGCTAAACAGATTCGCCGCGTGTGCCGATCCCGTGTCCTTGCGGCAGTACTCGCAATGGCACAGGAAGAAACTCTCGAAGTCGCCTTCGATCTCGAAGCGGACTTGTCCGCAGAGGCAAGATCCAGAATGTTTGTCGGGCATGGCGGATTCCGGCGCAGAAGGGCGAGGGATCTCAACAGAGATCGGCTCGCTCCGCCAGTCACCGCACCCGCTGCCGATTCGCGGACGTAAACGTCTGGCGCACCTCGCCGAGTGCCACCTTCTCCTGAAACTTCCCGCCGGTGTACTCCGTCAGGATGGCGCGCCAGAAGCCCACGGCGCCTTTGTTATGTTGAAATTCGGTGATCTCCCAACTGCCGGCAAAGCGGTTGAAGATCAGTTGCGCAGCGTCTCGGCCGATGCCGAGTCGGCGACAGTTCGAGGCGATGAAGAAGTCGGCCATGCGGAAGTCGACCTGATCGCGGCGATTGCGTGGCGGGCGGCTGACCAGAGCGAAACCGGCGGGTTGTTCGTTCTTGAGAATGATCAGCGGATAGGAGCTGTCATCGGCGAACCACCGCGCCATCAATTCCGCCTGCACCTCGCGGGTGGCCGGAAACACGCCGGTGTTCATGCTCATTTGCGACAGGTCTTCGAGGTACTCCGGGTATTGCGCCTGGATCCACTGACGGTCGCGGGGAGAATTCAAAGCATCGCGAATACTGACGGGCACGGGTTGCTGGCGATCCCTTGCCACCTCCGATGGATGGAGCTGTTCTAATCCTTGATGACAGTACTGCCAAAACGGAGTTGCCGATATCGGTGATCCCCGTGGCTCAAGGATCCGGGCGATCCTCAAACGACACCGGGCGGAGAGCCCGCCCGGTGCAGCGACACTACGACGACAGATTTAACATCTGTCGTCGCGCGCCAGGCTCGATTACTGAGCCGGGGGCGGCGTGGTCTCTTCGGCCGGCGGCGCAGTGGCGGCATCGGCAGGAGCTTCGCCCGGAGCAGCTTCGGCGGGCACAGCGGCGTCGGAAGGAGCCTCAGCGGCAGGAGCTTCAGCCGCAGGAGCGGCCGCGTCCATCGGAGCTTCTTCTTTCTTGGCGCAAGCGGCGAGCGACAGCGACAAGGCCAGCGCGGCGATGATCATCTTTGTGTTCATGTGAACGAGCACCCCAATGTGGTGTAGGTTGATTGAACAGCAACGGTTCGAGCGGCTCGCGCCACCGTTCCAGTGCGGCGGCGGGAGTCTAAGATGTTTCACTAAGCATTGAAACAGCCGAGCAACATCTCAGTAGCCACGTCGCCACACGAAGACATCTAACAAATGCACATGAAAACCAGAGCCACACGCAACTGCGCGTCGATGTCATTGATCTGTCTCATGCTCTGCGCGTGCAGCTCGCCGGAACATCGTGTCGTTGACGAAATAGTGACATCGTGGCGCGAGCAGCGCGTGCTGCCAAAAATTGACGAAACATTGACAATTGATTCTGCGTATCGCGTGCAAACGCGCAGCGTTCGCGAGCGATTGCAGGGCGCGAGCCCGTCAGGATTCAAAGCGGGACTCACATCCGCGCCAGCGCAGGCGCGCTTCAAAACCAACGATGCAATCGCTGGCGTTCTGTTCAATGAAGGTGCACTGCAATCTGCGAGCACGGTGAGCCTGCACAAAATGCGTGGTCTGCACATCGAAGTCGAAATCGCCATGCGCATCGGCACGCCGATCGATGAGCCACTGGCAGATGTCAATGCTCTGCGCGCACATATCGATGGCATCGGGCCCGCAATCGAGCTGCCCAACCTCGACTACATACAGCTGCAGACGATCGACGCGATCGACCTCGTCGCCACCAATGTCGCTGCAGCAAAGTACATCGTCGGCGAATTCGCCGCGCCTCACGAGCACGATCCGAATGCAATCGCAGTTCGCCTCGTCTGCAATGACCAGGAGATGTTCACCGGCAAAGGCACGGACTCGCTCGGCGACCAGTGGCACTCGGCACTCTTCCTGGTGAACACCATGGTGCAGCAAGGGTGGCGACTCGAGCGTGGACAGATCTTGCTGACGGGCTCGCTGGGGCGGATGCTGCCCGGCACGATCGGCCGCTGCGTCGCCAGCTACCATTCGGCGCAGACGCACTGGGCCTCAATAGAGATCAACGTGACGGAATGACCATGAACGCCCAATCCACAGCTTCGCTGAAAGACCTGTACGCGGCGCACCTGCAAATCCAGCGGCGCCGTACCGACGAGGCGCTGGCCGCCAGCGGCGGCGATGCGCTGGCGATCTACGCTGGCGGTCAGCACATGCAATTCCTGGATGACCAGCCCTACCCGTTCAAGCCCAATCCGCACTTCAGATTGTGGACGCCGCTCGCCGAAGCCGCCGACTGCTGGATCGTGTATCGGCCCGGCCAGCGCCTGCAGCTCGTGTTCCTGCAGCCGGTGGATTACTGGTACAAGCCGCCCCAGATGCCGAATGAGTTCTGGACCGACCAGTTCGACTTCGAGATCATTCGTGAAGCGTCAGAAGCCAAGGCGCACATCGCTGGCGTGTCTCGCTGTGTATTCATCGGCGAGTGGCGCGAAGAATTTACCGATTGGGGGTTCACCGGCCGCAATCCCGAACCTCTCATGCATCGGCTGCACTACGTGCGCGCATTCAAGACGGAGTACGAGCTCGAATGCATGCGTCGTGCGTCTCGCATGGCTGCTCGGGGTCACAAAGCTGCCGAAGCTGAGTTTCGTGCCGGAGGCTCCGAGTACGAAATCAACATGGCTTATATCCGCGCGACGGGGCAAACAGAGAACGAGCTGCCCTACCCCAACATCGTCGGGCTCAACGCCAACTCGGCGGTGCTGCATTATCAAAATCAGGAGCGCACCGCGCCTGCGGAGTTGCGTTCATTTCTGATTGATGCCGGCGCGCAGTTCCATGGTTATGCGGCGGACATCACCCGCACCTATTCGCGTGAAAACGATGACTTCGCGGCAATGATCGAGGCGATGAATGCCGAGCAGTCGGGCCTGTGCGCCGAGGTGCGCGCTGGCGTCGACTACGCGGATATCCATCTCAGCGCACATCGGCGCATCGCGAAGATCCTGCGTGACTTCGATGTGATCGAGGCATCGCCGGATGAAGCACTGGCGACTGGCTTGAGCAGCGTGTTCTTTCCGCACGGCATCGGGCACTTGTTGGGACTGCAGGTGCACGACGTTGCTGGATTCACGGTGACGCCGGACGGCAAACAGAAAGCACGTCCGCAAGGTCATCCTTATCTGCGACTCACGCGCACGCTGGAGCCGGGCTTTGTCGTGACGATCGAGCCGGGCCTGTACTTCATTGAGCAGTTGCTGAGCGAAGCGCGCACGTCGCCGCTGGGCAAGCAGATCAACTGGCAGCAAGTGGAGCGGTTCAAACCGTACGGCGGCGTTCGTATCGAAGACAACGTCGCTGCAACGACCGGCGAACCGGAGAATCTGACGCGTCCTGCGTTCGCCGCGGCCTGAGCGACTCCCGAGCCCTCCACCGCAGGAGGGCTCGGTCAATCGACGAGAATCAGCGCTGCTGCTGTTTGAGCAGATCGCGAATCTCTTCGAGCAGCACCTGCTCGCGAGGCGGCGCGGGCGGCGCGGCCGGTTTGGCTTCTTCAGCACGACGCAGGCGGTTGATCAACTTCACCAGCAGGAAGATCGCGAAGGCCACGATCATGAAGTCGAACGTCGCCTGCAGGAACACGCCGTAACGAATGGTCGCCGGCTCCACCCCTTCCCGAATGGTCGGCAAGGTGACCGCGAGCTGGGTGAAATCCACACCGCCGATGAGATAGCCGAGCGGCGGCGTCACCACGTCGCTGACCAGCGAGCTGACGATCTTGCCGAACGCGGCGCCGATGATGATACCGACGGCCATGTCGACCACGTTGCCCTTGACAGCGAATTCCCGGAATTCCTTGACGAAGCTCATTAGCCACCTCGATTGGAGTTGTTAGCGCAACGCGACGATACGCCAACCGAGGTGACAATTTGAAGCGAATGCTCGCTCAGGTCAGCCGGTTCAGCCCGTTGTAAGCCGCGACTCGATACGCCTCGGCCATGGTCGGATAGTTGAACGTGGTCTGAGTGAAGTAACGGATATCGTTGTTCGAGCCCGCCATCACCGTCTGGCCGATGTGCACGATCTCCGAAGCGTTGTCGCCGAAGCAGTGCACGCCCAGCACCTGCATGCTCTCGGCGTGGAAAATGATCTTCAGCATGCCGACGCGCTCATCCGTCATCTGTGCGCGCGCCAGATTCTTGAACGCGCAGTGCCCGACTTCGTACGGCACCTTCGCTTCCTGCAACTCGCGCTCGTTGCGGCCGATCGAGGAGATCTCCGGGATCGTGTAGATGCCGCTGGGAATGGTCGAGGAGCTATGCGGCGGGATCGACGGATCGAGCATGTGCTGAATGGCATGCGAGCCCTGCACGTACGCGGCGCTGGCCAGCGCCGGCGGCCCGCCAATGTCGCCCACCGCATAAATGTGAGGCACCGCCGTCTGGTAGTGCCGATTCACTTCGATCTGGCCGCGGCTGTTGGCTTTGAGGCCGACACGATCGAGCTTGAGCTTGTCGGAGTTGCCGGTGCGGCCGTTGGCCCACAGCAGCAGATCCGATTTGATCTTGCGGCCCGATTCCAGATGCAGCACCACGTCGCGCTCGCGCGCTTCCAGGGTCTTGAATTGCTCGTTATGACGAATCACGCAACCCTGCTCGCGCAGGTGATATGACAAAGCCTCGGCAATTTCATCGTCGAGAAACGACAGCAGGCGGTCGTGAGTATTGACCAGCGTCACCTTCGCGCCTAAGTTGATGAAGATCGAGGCGTACTCACAACCAATGACTCCCGCACCGTAGATGGTCACGGAGAACGGATGCTGGTCGTAGCGCAGGATGGAATCGCTGTCTCGAACGCGTTCGTGGCTGAAGTCCACTTCGGGTGGATGGTACGGCCGCGAGCCCGCCGCTATTACGATGGTCTTGCCGCTGATGCGCGTCGGCTTGCCGGTCGCCGGCTGAATCTCCAGCGTGTTGGCGTCCACGAAGCTCGCTTCACCGAAAAACACCGGGACCCGATTGCGTTCATAAAAGCGCCGGCGGCTCGCCACCTGGGCTTCGATGACCTTGTTCGCCGACGCCAGCAGCTGCGGGTACGTCAGGCGCGATGCCTCGTGAAACTCGCGGAGCAAAGGATTGCGTCGCAGGTCGTGCAGGATCTTGACCGCGTGACGCAAGGCCTTGCTGGGGATGGTGCCCCAGTGAGTGCAGCCGCCGCCCACCTCAAAGTAGCGCTCGACGATAGCGACGCTGCGATGACTCTTGGCAGCCGTCAGTGCCGCGCCTTCGCCGGCGGGCCCGCTGCCTATGACCACGACATCAAACTGTTCGGTCGCCATGCTCGATACCAGACTCTGATTCAAAGATTCGAACTCCGCATCATCCCCGACTCGTTGTCGAGGAACAACAGCTTAGTACTGCAGAACGCAACAACCGCGCCCGTGGTTCGGCCGATGCCTGTGGGTAGCCCGGGCGGCACCGTGCTATGCCCGAATATGCCCGCTCGCAACCGCCATGTTTGAATCATTTTGGTGCTTATCCGCACGTTGCTTTTATGCAAAGTCTCTTTCACTGGCGCTCCGAACTCAGTAGTCTTCGACGTGCAGGGTATCAGCCGCGGGCTCTCCAGCCCCGCCATGACAATCTAAATTGGACCTAGTGTTAGTTGGATCTATACAAGGGGGATCCATGAAAGATCGAAGCGTGCTGCTGCGCCGAGCAGTAGTAGGTGCATTGGCTCTAATAACCGTACCTGCCTTTGGCCAGCAAGCGACGGATCAGCCGCAGGATTCGCGCACCATCGATACGATCATCGTGACGGCGCAGAAGCGTGAACAAAGCCTGCAGGACGTGCCGATCGTAGTGACCGCGGTGTCCGAGCAGCTGTTGCAGGACACGGGCGTCAAGGACATCAAGGATCTCACCATTCTCACGCCTGGCCTGCTGGTGACCTCGACCTCGAACGAGTCGGTCACCACCGCCCGCATTCGTGGCATCGGCACGGTGGGCGACAACGCCGGCCTGGAATCGTCGGTCGGTGTGGTCATCGACGGCGTGTATCGGCCGCGTAACGGCGTGGGCTTCGGCGATCTGGGCGAGCTGGAGCGCATCGAAGTGCTGAAGGGCCCACAAGGCACGCTGTTCGGCAAGAACACCTCGGCCGGCGTGATCAACGTCGTAAGCAAGCGGCCGTCGTTCGATTTCGGCGCCAACGTCGAGCTCACCGCCGGCAACTACGGCGCGATGGAAGGCGCGGCCTCGATCAACGGGCCATTCTCCGACAAAGTGGCCGGACGCTTGTACGTCGCCTCGCGCGAGCGGGATGGCTTCCTCGACATCGTACGTGGCGCAGGCCCGCGCACCGAAAGCGAAGACGTCGATCGCAAGTTCAAAACGGCGCGCGGTCAGTTGTTGATCCAGCCGAGCGACGCGTTCGACATTCGTTTGACGGCTGACTACACCGATCGCGACGAGCACTGCTGTGCAGCTCCGCAAGCTGTGCTCTCTCCGAACCCGGGCGTGCTTGCGGTGCTCACCGCGATCGGCGGCCCCAACTCGTTCAGCAATCCGGCCGATCCGTTCGATCGGGTCGCGTATTCGAATCGCTCGACCCGTCAGGAAGTGACGGAAAAAGGCGCGTCGATGGAGCTCAATTGGGATCTCGAAGCGCTCAGCGGCGCGACGTTCACGTCGATCACCGCGTGGCGCGACTGGGAGACCATCAACGGCCAGGACGCCGACTTCACCACCGCCGATATTTTGTATCGCAATCCCGATGGCAACTTCGGCAATCGGTTCAAGCAGCTCAGCCAGGAGCTGCGCCTCGCCGGCGAAACCAAGCGAGTCAGCTGGCTGGTCGGTCTGTTCTATGCCGACGAAGACCTGGACTCGCGCGATCAGCTGATCATCGGCAACGACTTCCAGCGCTACTTCATCGGACTGACCGGCGGCGCGACCAGCCCGATCGCGGGCATCCCCGCTGCGGCGTATCCCGCAGGCGGAGCGACGCGTGACGTCTACCAACAGGAGTCGAAGAACTGGGCGCTGTTCACCAACAACAGCATCCGCTTCACCGACGCGTTGGAGCTCACGCTGGGCCTGCGTTACACCGACGAGTCGAAGGACCTCGACTCGCACTACTCCAACGATCACGGCGGCCTGGGCTGCGCCGGTCTGCGCGCCAACCAGACTCTGCGGAACACTGCGCTGGGCCTTACGGGCGCACCACCGCAAACAGTTGCAGCCGTCCAGACGCTCTATGGCATCGGCTGCAGCGTCACCTACGCCGATCCCATCTTCAACAACGTCGCGACCTCGCAGACGCTGGATGAGCAAGTGTGGACCGGTACGGCCAAGCTCGCCTATCGCTTCACCGACGACGTGATGTCGTATCTGTCGTATGCGAAAGGCTACAAGGCCGGCGGCTTCAATCTCTATCGCGAACGCAACGGCATCTTCTTCCTGCCGGTTGGCGGGGTGACATTGCCGAACAACGTGCACCTGGACGGTCCTTCGGTCGATGCCAACACCAGCTTCAGGCGGGAGATGGTCGACTCCTATGAGCCTGTCTCTTATACACATCTGACGCTGC
>NZ_LSRW01000076.1:0-20784 GCF_003104955.1 Steroidobacter cummioxidans
GCAGCGTCAGATGTGTATAAGAGACAGGAACAGGATGCGCTTGATGAGCTTGTCGGCATGCTTCATCTCGTCGATGGATTCTTTATAGGTGTACTCGCCCAGCTTCTTCAGGCCCCAGTGCTCGAACATGCGGGCGTGCAAAAAATACTGGTTGATGGCCGTCAGCTCGTTCTTCAGAACATTGTTGAGATGACGCAATACCGTTGCGTGGCCCTGCATGTGCTCTCCTTCCGGACTCGATGGATGGCAAGAAAGCCGCGAATCTTGGAGAGGGGCGCGGAGCGAGGCAACTGCGCGCCGGCGCAGCACGAAGAGAGGGGAGACGAATCGATGAATTACCGCGAGAATACGCGGGCTTGGCTAGGCGGCAGCGGGACGATTCGCAGATTCGATATGAGACTCAATCACTTCTCGCGCAGAATCTTCGCACCGGCCGCAGCAGCTGGCGACGGGCAGGCGCATCTGGACTTCGAACAGCGATGCAGCGCCTTGATCCACGGTTTCGCGGATCTGGCGATCGCTGATGGCATTGCACACGCAAATGTACATGGTTGGCTCTCGATCCTGCGCGACTGGCGTGCGTCGCGGCGATTGGCCATCATGTAAAAACAAATGCGAATGATTGTCAATTGAAGAGTGCGCCTACAGCCCCTGAATCCGTCCCCTGGCATCCTTTTCAGGACTTTTACGGCTGGCTGGGACGGGGTTGTGGATTTGACAGTAGCGCGTGTGACTGCCTTCACGCGACCGTGATGGGGAGATGACTAGACTTACGGCCGCTGGTGCGCCGCGCGCAACTGGCGCTCAATAGCCGGCCGGCCTGGCACCGATCAGAAGCGAACGTTTGCGAAAAGGCTCGAAATAACGCGTGGCGATTCGAATTTTCCAACATTACTGGCACCTGCACCTGGCCGTGCTCGCGGTCATCGAGGGTGTGATCTTCTTCTTTGCGCCCTATGCCGCGGCCTATCTGCGCTTCAACTCGCAGCCGCTGGCGGAGGAGATGCTCGGCCCGATGCTGCCGCGCGGGCTGGTGTTCGCGGGGGTGCTGTTCGTCAGCCTGGCCGCGATGGGCCTGTACAACTCCCGTCAGCGCTCGCGTCTGGCCGGTCTGATCGCGCGCGTGGCCGCCAGCGTGATCGGCGGCGCCATGTTCATCACCATTCTGTTCTACGTGTTCCCGGACCTGCACATTGGCCGCGGCGCACTGCTGATCAGCCTGGTGATCGCGTTTGGCGGCTCGGTGATCGCGCGGGTCGTGTTCGATACGCTGGTCGATGAGGACGTGTTCAAGCGGCGCGTGCTGGTCTACGGCTCGGGCCGGCGCGGCGCGAGCATCGCGCGCCTGCGGCGTCGTTCGGATCGTCGCGGCTTCGTGGTCGTCGGGTATGTGCCGGCCGAAGGGGACGAGGGTTCCGACGTCCCGGAGAACGAAAAGCTGCCGACCACGGTCGATCTGCTCACCTTGTGCGAAAAGCACCGCATCGACGAAATCGTCGTGGCCATGGACGATCGGCGCCGTCGCTTTCCCATGGATCAGTTGCTGGAGTGTCGACTGGAAGGCGTCGACATCCTGGAGCTGGTGACTTTCCTGGAGCGCGAGACCGGCAAGGTGCGTCTGGATCTGCTCAATCCCAGCTGGATGATTTTTTCGGAAGGCTTCGGGCGCGGCCGGATCCATGACACCCTGGAGCGCGCCTTCGACATTCTGGCCAGCCTGGTGTTGCTGGTGGTTGCGGCGCCCCTCATGGTGCTGACGGCGCTCTCCATCAAAATCGTGGAAGGCCCGAAGGCCTCGATCTTTTACCGCCAGGTGCGAGTGGGGCAGTATGGCCGGCCATTCCGGCTGCTGAAGTTCCGCAGCATGCGCGAGGATGCGGAGAAGGACGGCGCGCAATGGGCGCAGAAGAACGACACCCGAGTCACGCCGATCGGCGCGTTCACCCGGCTGACGCGCATCGATGAGCTGCCGCAGATCTTGAACGTGCTGCGCGGTGAGATGAGCTTCGTCGGTCCGCGTCCGGAGCGTCCGGAGTTCGTCGGGCAGCTCGAGGAGCGCATCCCGTACTATCGCGAGCGTCACACCATCAAGCCGGGCATTACCGGCTGGGCGCAGCTGTGCTATCCGTATGGCTCTTCCGAGCAGGACGCCATCGAGAAACTGCAATACGATCTGTTCTACGTCAAAAACCATAGCCTGCTGTTCTATCTGGCCATCCTGGTACAGACGGTGGAAGTGATCGTGTGGAGAAAGGGCGCGCGTTGAGAGCTCCTGAATGAATGCGTTCGGCATTGCCAGCTATGGCATCGCGGCGCTGAGCTTCCTGGTATTGACCCTACTGCTGATCACGGCCTGGCGTGGTCGGCAACAAGGTGCACACCTCATCGTTGCCAGCGCGGTAACGGCCCTGTGGGCCGGGATTCTGGCTGCGCAGAGTTACACCGGCCACGTGCCGGTGCTCGTCATCTACCTGGCCGAATCCATCCGAGGCGGCGCCTGGCTGCTGACACTGGTGGCGATCGCCGGCATCGCGGCTCCCAAATTCCTGTCGAACGCGGCGCGCGGCTTGTGTGTCCTGTTGCTCGGCGCGGCGGTCGTTCTGCCGGTGCTCGAGCATTTCGGCATCGCCATCGTCAATCCGACGTTGCTGCTGTCGCGCGCGGGGCTGGCGCTGTCGTTGCTGGCCTTGATCCTGCTCGAGCAGATCTATCGCAACTCCTCACAGATCGCGCGCCGCTCGCTCAAGTACTTCATCATCGGTGTGGGCACGCTGTTCGCCTATGACCTGTTTCTGTATTCGCAGACCGAGCTGCTGCGCGCCGTGTCGGTTGATGCGTGGACCTCGCGGGGCATCCTCAACGCCTTTGCGATGCCCTTGATCGCCATCGCGGCGCGCCGCAATCCCGAGTGGTCGCTGGATGTGTTCGTGTCGCGGCAGATCGTTTTCTATACGACCACCGTTTTGGTCATTGGCTCCTATCTCACGGTGATGGCGCTCGGTGGGTTGTATGTCCGCGAGATCGGCGGGGCGTGGGGCAATGTCGGTCAGATCGTGTTCTTCGCAGGCGCCGTCGTGGTGCTCGCAAGTCTGGTTACGTCGGCGCCGCTGCGGCGGCACACGCGGGTCTTCATCAGCAAGCACTTCTACCGCAACAAGTACGACTATCGCATCGAATGGCTGCGCTTCATCGGCACGCTGTCTTCGACCGAAGAGGAGGATGTCGGGCGTACCGCTGTGCGCGCCATGGCGCAGATCTTCGCCAGCCCGGGCGGCTTCCTGTTCCTGCGCGACGAGACGGACAAGAAGTTCCTGCCGTACGCGGCCTGGCCGATGAGCATCGATTCGGTAGGGCTGCCGGCGAGCATCTCCGCCGAAGACGATCTGCCGCAGTTCCTCGCCGGCAAGCAGTGGATCATCGATACCGAGGAATTCCGCCGCGCCCCGGATTTCTACGGCAATATCGCGATGCCGTCCTGGCTGCTCGACAACGAGCAGCTGCGCATCGTCTCGCCGATGCTGCAATTGGATCGGCTGGTGGGCTTCGTGGTGTTGTACGATCCGCCTCCGCCGTTCGAATTGACGTACGAAGATCGAGATTTGCTCAAGACGTTGGGCCGCCACGTGGCCACTCACATCGCGCAACAGGATGCGGACCGCCGCCTGGCCGAGAGCCGTCAGTTCGAGGCGTACAACCGACTGACCGCTTTCATGATGCACGACCTGAAGAACTCGGTGGCGCAGCTGAAGCTGATCGTCGCCAACGCCCCGCGTCACAAGCACAAGCCGGAATTCGTCGACGATGCGATGGAAACGATTGCCAACGCGGCCGAGCGCATGACCAAGCTGATCGAGCAGCTGCGCGGCTCGACCTCGGCCGATCGTCACGTCGCCGCCGACCTGCGCGAGCTGGCCCAGCAGGCCGTGTCTCGTTGCAGCTATCGCGCGCCGAAGCCGCAATTGCAGGCGGGGCTGCCGGTGATGGTGATGGCCAACGCCGAGCGTCTCTCAGTAGTCATCGAGCACATCATCCGCAATGCGCAGGACGCCACCAGCGAGAGCGGAGCCGTGTCGGTGAGCATCGGACAACAGGGCCGGGAGGCCCACTTAGTCGTGGAAGACACTGGCGTCGGTATGGAGGCGGATTTCATCCGCAATCGCCTGTTCCGCCCGTTCGACAGCACCAAGGGTGCCAAAGGCATGGGCATCGGGGCGTATCAGGTCCGTGAATACATTCGTTTGCTCGGGGGTGATGTGGAAGTGCAGAGCAGTCCCGGACAGGGAACCCGTTTTGCGGTTAGCCTTCCGCTTTCTCAGAGCCTGGATGCGACCGCGGCCGCGCCCAACAGCGCCGTGAACAGCTGAGCTTCCACAGGAGCAAGATCGTGAGCGAAGACAAGCCCAAACTCCTGATCGTCGAAGATGACCTCGGGTTGCAAAAGCAGCTGAAGTGGTGCTTCGATGAGCATGAGGTGCTAATTGCCGGCACCCGTGCCGAAGCGCTGGCGCAGCTGCGCCGGTTCGAGCCGCCGGTGGTGCTGCAGGATCTCGGCCTGCCGCCGGATCCCGAAGGCGTCAACGAAGGCATGCAGACGCTGCGTGAGACGCTGAGCCTCGCGCCGGGTACCAAAGTGATCGTCGTCACCGGCAACAACGATCGGGACAACGCAGTGCGCGCGGTCTCGCTCGGCGCCTACGACTTCTATCAGAAGCCGGTCGATACCGACGTGCTGCGGTTGATCGTCAGCCGCGCGTTCCACATTCACGCCTTGGAAGAGCAGAACCGTCAGCTGCAGGAAGCGCAGTTCACCGCGCCCTTCGAAGGCATGATCGCCACCGACGATTCGATGCTGAAAGTGCGCCGCATGATCGAGAAGGTCGCACCGGCCGCGGTCTCGGTGCTGATCCTCGGTGAGAGCGGCACGGGCAAAGAACTCATCGCTCGTGCCATTCACAAGCAGAGCGGTCGTCGCGACGGCAAGTTCGTCGCCATCAACTGCGCCGCCATTCCGGAGCAACTGCTGGAAAGCGAGTTGTTTGGTTACGAGAAGGGTGCGTTCACCGGTGCGGTGAAGCAGACCATCGGCAAGGTCGAGCTGTCGAGCGGCGGCACGCTGTTCCTCGATGAGATCGGCGACATGCCACTGGCGTTGCAGGCGAAGCTGTTGCGTTTCCTGCAGAACCACGTCATCGAGCGCGTCGGCGGCCGGCAGGAAATTCCGGTCGACGTGCGCGTCGTGTGCGCGACCAACAAGAATGTGAAACAGCTGATCACGGAGCAGCGTTTCCGTGAGGATTTGTACTTCCGTATCGGCGAAGTGACCATCGACGTGCCGCCCTTGCGCGAGCGTCGTGGTGCACCGACCGTGCTTGCGCACGCGATGCTGCGCAAGTTCGGTGGCATGCATGGCCGTCCGAAGCGGGGTTTCACCGAAGAGGCGACGGCGGCGCTGGAAGCCTATTCCTGGCCTGGCAACGTGCGTGAGCTGGAGAATCGGGTCAAGACGGCGATGATCATGGGCGAGGGCTCGCTGCTCACCGCCGAAGATCTGCATCTGAAAGAAAGCGTCGATGGCGAGCTGCTGTTCAATCTGAAAGAGGTGCGCACGCGCGCCGAACGTCAGGCGATTCGTCAGGCGCTGTCCATCACGGAAGGCAACATCTCGCGCACTTCCGAGCTGCTCGGCGTCAGCCGGCCGACGCTGTACGACCTGATGGACAAGTACGGCATCTCTCACTGAAGGCGCATTGACGATGGCCACACCCGGTTGGTCGTCGACAGACGCGACGACGCTCGCGCTCGATCCTCGCGCCATCGCTCGCAATCGCACCTTACGTGCGCTCGGGTCGATGGCGCTGCTCGTGCTCGGCTTTCTGCTGTTCTGGCCGACCACTGCCGCGCTCATCGAGCAATGGGAAGACACGGTCCGCCGCTCGTATACGCACGGCTATCTGATCGTCGCGATGAGCTTGTGGATGTTGTGGTGGAATCGAGCGGCCTGGTCGCAGGTGGAGATTCGGCCCAGTGTCCTGGCCTGTAGCGGCGTGCTCGCAGCCAGCGTGGTTTGGTTGATCGTCTATCGCGCCGGCATTCGTATCGGTCACGAGGCGCTGTTGCCGGTCATGATCTTCGGCGCATTCGTCGCCGGTTACGGCTTGCAGGCGGCGCGGCGCAACTGGCTGCCGTTCGCGTTTCTTTATTTTGCGATCCCGCTGTGGGACGCGATCAATCCGTTGCTGCAATCCCTGTCGACGTTCGCCGTTCGCATGCTGTTGCGGACCGCGGGCATTCCGGCGTTCTTCTCGGGCAACACTTTCACGCTTCCGGCGGGCTCGCTGGAGATCGCAGGCGGCTGCAGCGGTCTGCACTTTCTGATCGTAGGCATCGCGATCGCGGTGTTGTATGGCGAGCTGAATCGGGATCCGTGGTGGACGCGCGTCAAGCTGGTCGTGCTGGCGGCGGTGCTCGCGATGCTGACCAACTGGATTCGTATCTTCATCATCGCCGTGGCTGCGCACGTGACGGACATGCAGCACTATCTGGTGACAAAGGAGCACTACAGCTTCGGCTGGGTGATGTTCGTCGGCACGATGGTGATTTTCTTTCTGATCGTGCGGCGCTGGCCGGCGCCGCCCGAAGCACAGGCGCAAGCGCAGTCCGCGCCCAAGAGCGGGCCGCTGTCGTGGCGGGGTGCGGCGCTGGCGCTAATCAGTTTGCTGGTCGCGCCGGTGTGGCTGCTCGCAGATCGCAACACGATTCCAAAAGATCAGTTGCCGCGCTTGCTGCCGGCGACGCTCGAGGGTTGGTCGGCGGATCAGGTCAGGCACGATGATTGGCAGCCGGTATTCGAAGCCGCCGATATGATTCAGCGCGCGCGTTATTCGAGGGCTGACCATTCGGTCGAAGGTTACGCTGCGCTCTACGGCGATCAGCACCAGGGCAAGGAACTGGTGGCCTTCAACAATTCCATCAGCGGCGAAACCTTGAATGTGCGACGCCGCGGCCGCGCGGGGCACGGCCCGTGGATGGAGGTGGAAGCGACCGACTCGAGCGGCGCTCGCTGGTTGGTGTGGTCCGCCTATCGTCTGGATGAAGTCTGGCATGACGACGACCTGACCCTGCAGATTCAATACGGCGTGCGATCGTTGGTGTCGGCACCGCTGTCGGCCGTCGTTGCGTTCAGAACGCGCTGTCAGGGCGAAGACTGCTCGGCTGCGCGCGATACCTTGCGCGACGTGACAACGAGCCTCGCGGCCAGCGTTGGGAATTAATCGGGGAGCAGGAGATGTTGAAGATCCGCACGTTGATGGCGAGCTCCGTGCTCGGCGCACTGCTGCTGAGCAGTGCCGGTTGCGATTTTCTCGTCAGTCCCGAGCAGCGCTATGAACGTGCGCAATCTGCCGTGGCCGAGGGTGACTATCGTCGCGCGCTGGTCGAGCTGAAGAATGCCTTGCAGAAAGATAACGATCTGCACGAGGCACGCGCGCTGCTGGCCGAAGTCGCGCTGTGGCTGGGGGATCCGAGCAACGCCGAAGTCGAGCTCAATCGATTGCCCGCAGCCAGCGGCCCGGATCCGTATCTCGAACTGAGGGTTCGCATCGACCTGGCGCTGGGACGCTTTGCTGTCGCGCTGGACAAGCTCGCCGGCGCATCCTCGGATCAGATCAAACCGGCGCGGGCCGACTTGTATCGCGGCTTCGCGCTGCAGGGAATGGGCAAGACCGCGGAGGCTCAACAGGCGTTTCGCGCCGCGGCGGCCGCCGGTCCGCAATTGATCGATGCCCAGGTTGGCATCATCGATACGATGGCGGCGCAGGGCGATGCGCCCGGTGCCTTGGCGCTAGCCACGCAACTCACAGAGAAACATCAGCAGTCGGCCCTTGCGTGGTATTCGCAGGGTGCAATTCTGGCGCGCGCCAGCAAGGCCGAAGAGGCCGAGAAAGCGCTGCTCAAGGCCAAGGCGCTGGCGGACAAGCAGCTCGAAGCGACGCGTCAGGTATCGCTGCTGTCGACGTTGATCGAGATGCAGCTGGCCAGTCGTAACATCGATGCGGCTCGCACCAACCTCGACGCTATGAATCGCATTGCCGCCGGCTCGCCGCTGTCGACATTGATGTCGGCGCGCATCTCGATGGCGGCGAACGACTACTCGGGCGCCGCGAGCGGTTTGCGTCGGCTGGTGAATGCCGCCCCGCAATTTACTCAAGCGCGCTATCTGCTTGGCGTCGCGCTGGTCGCGCAAGGCAATCTGGAGCAGGCGAGCCGGGAGTTGAATCAGGTCGTCGAGCAGGCTCCGCAGAATCTCGAAGCGAGGCAGTTGCTGGCGCAGGTGCGCATGCGTCTGCGGGATCCGGACGGTGCGTTGCGAGTGCTGGTGCCGGCGATCGAGACGAACGCCGACGACTCGCGTCTGACCAGTTTGTTCGAAGGAGCCCGGGTCGCTGCTGGCGCCGATGGACAAACCATCGAGACGCTGGAAAAGGCACTGAAGGACGCACCGAACAGTCGCGGACTGCAGCTGCAGTTGGCGAGTGCCTATATGCAGGCGGGCGCGGCGACCAAGGCTGTCGCTCAGCTGCGTCGGGTGGACAGTGGTGCCGAGATCGATCCGCGTCGCGAAGCGTTGTTGATCCAGGCTGTCGCGGTTGCCGAAGGGCCCGCCGCTGCACGTACGCAAGTACAAAGCATGTTGAACAAGTACGGCAACGAGCCCGCTGCGGTTGGCATCGCGGCGGGTTTTCATGCGCGCAGCGGTGAGCTGGATAAGGGGCGGGCATTGCTCAACGACGCGCTCGCCAAGAATCCGAAACAACCGGAGCTGCTGTTTGCGCTGGGCCGACTCGAGTGGACGGCTCGCCGGCCAGACGCGGCACGCGCCGCCTTGCAGCGCTTGATCGATCTCGATCCGGCCAACACGGGCGCGCAGCTTGCCCTGGTTGAATTGGAACTGGCGCAAGGCAATCAAGCCGCCGCGAGCGGCCGTCTCGAAGCGCTCCACAAAGCCAATCCGAAGGCCGTCGAGCCGCCGCTGATGCTGGCACGCATCGCGCTCGCGAAGGATGACGCCAAGCGGGCAGATGAGCTCATCAATGCAGCGGTGAATGCATCGTCGAAGCGCGGCGACGTGTTGAACACCGCCGGCATGCTCTATCTCGAAAGCGGCCGCTTCGATCAGGCGCAGACGATGTTCAAGGAAGGCACGGCGAGCGAGGCGGGCAATCCGCTGTTGTGGTTGAACTTAGGACGTGCGCAATTGGGTTTGAATCAACGCGGCCCGGCGCGCGAGTCGCTGGAAAAAGCCTTGAGCCTGCAGCCGGAATGGCTGCCGGCCATCGGCGCGCTTGCGTTCCTGGAAGTACAGGAAGGCAACGGCGACGCGGCGTTGAATCGCATCGAATCACTGAAACAAACACGCCCGAACAATCCACAGCTGCTGGCGCTGGAAGGCGAGGTCTACACTGTTCTACAGAAGTATCCGGAAGCCTCGCGAGCCTACGAAGCGGCAGCGGCGCTGCGGCCCGCGCCGGAGCTGGCGACCAAGATTTTCCAGGTGCGCAGTGCCGGCAAGCTGCCCAACGCCGTCGAGCCGTTGGAGCGTTGGTCGCGCGAGCATCCGGAGGATCTGGGGTTCCGCACTTTGCTGGCCGACGCCTATCTGCAAAGCGGTGAGGCCAAAAAGGCGATCGGCCAGTACGAGCAGATCGTGCAACGTCAGCCCAAGCATGTGCCGTCGCTGAACAACCTGGCGTGGCTGTATCATGAGCAACGCGATCAACGGGCACTGCCTACTGCCCGTCAGGCTCATCAACTTGCGCCCCAGCTTCCGGCTATCATGGACACGCTCGGCTGGATTCTGGTCGAAACCGGCCAGGCCAACGAAGGCTTGCCGCTGCTGGAACAGGCAGCGACCGCGACCAATGCATCGGCCGACATCAAGTATCACTACGCTGCCGCTCTTGCCCGCACGGGGGCCAAGACGCAGGCCAAAGAACAGCTCACTCAGCTGCTCGCCGGTCAGGCAACCTTCGACAACCGTGCCGCGGCCCAGCGCCTGCTGTTAGAGCTGGGCGGGCAGGAGTAGCACAGCAGTACGGACAAGCGCGCGCTACGTCACGGTTTTACAGCCCGTTTCGCTGGGTTTAGGAGCTTTTCTGTTAGGCTACCGCCGCTGTGATGTATGCATGACGTGAGCCGTACTGCAGTTCGCTGGGGCGTAGCGACCCGCTGCCACCTTTCACTCGTGACGAATCGAATGCAGAAGCAATTTTCGGCGCTCAACTTCGCGGCCATATTGATGTTTTTCTGGGCCGCGAGCGTTTGGAGCCAGGTAACCGACTCTTCCACAGCCAGCTCCGCGCCGGCCCCCCAACCCAGCCAAGCCCTCGAGAGTGTCAAGCCTGCCGACACTCCGCCCGCCGCCCAAGCGATGCCGCAGATGGCGACCAGCTCGGTGGCTCCCGATTACCGCATCGGTCCCGGCGACACATTGCAAATATTCGTGTGGCGCAACCCCGAGCTGACGCAGTCGGTGCCGGTGCGTCCGGATGGAAAGATCTCGACTCCGCTGGTCGAAGACATGGTTGCCGTCGGCAAAACGCCTTCACAGCTGGCGCGTGACGTCGAAGTTGTGCTCGCCGAATACATTCGCTCGCCGCAGGTCAACGTGATCGTTACCAATCCGGTGAGCGCGTTCAGCCAGGTGAAAGTCATCGGGCAGGTGACCACGCCGCAGTCGCTGCCGTATCGCGAAGGCATGCGGGTGCTCGATGCGATCCTCGCGGCGGGCGGGCTCACGGAATTCGCGGCTGGCAATCGCGGCAAGATTGTCCGGAAAGTCGATGGCAAGGATACGGAGCTGCGTGTCAAGGTCGAAGACCTCGTGAACAAAGGTGCGATGAAGAACAACCTGGAGCTGAAACCGGGTGACGTGATCGTCGTACCGCAATCTTTCTTCTGAGCAAACCATGCAGGCACTGATCGATCAGGTTTTGAACGAGCTGCGCGGCGCGTGGCGCTTCCGGCGCTATGCGCTGGCGGTGGCGTGGGGCGTGTGCCTGTTCGGCTGGTTCGTGGTCTACACGATCCCGGACTCATATCGATCCAGTGCCCGCGTCAACGTCGATACCCGCACGGCGCTGCGCAACGTCGTCGATGGCCTGGTCGTCAACATGGACGTGGAGTCGCAGCTGAACCTGGTGCGTCAGGCGTTGCTGGGCCGCGCGAACCTGGAAAAGGTCGCGCAGCAGGTGGGGCTGGATGTCACGGCGCGCACTGGCCCGGAACGCGAAAAGTTGCTCAACAGCATCATCTCGCGCGTCGAGGTCGAGCTCGAGCCGCCACTGACGCGCGATCCGCGCATTCCGAATACATTGTTCCGTATTTCGTTCACCGATCATGAGCGTCAGACGGCGTTGAAGGTCGTCGACGTGCTCCTGAACTCGTTCGTCGAAGACACGATCGGCTCGGACCGCAACGGTACGGCATCCGCGCAGCGCTTCTTGAAAGAGCAGTTGACCGACTATGGCCGCCGCCTCGCCGAAGCCGAAAACCAGCTGGCCGAGTTCAAGAAAAAGAACGTCGGCCTGGTGCCGGGCGATGAGGGCGGTTACTTCGCGCGCCTGACCACCGAAATGCAGGAAGTCAAACGCCTGCAAAGCCAGATCGCCGTGGCCAACAGCCGGCGTCTGGAGTTGCAGCGTCAGTTGCGTGGCGAAACACCGTTCGTGCCGCCGACCGAAACCGGCACCACGGCTCGCACGAATGGTGCGAATGGCGGTCCGCAGGACACAGCTACGCGCATCCAGGAGACACAATCACGTCTGGATGATCTGTTGCTTCGCTACACCGAGCGGCATCCCGAAGTCATTGCGACCAAGGAAACATTGGACGCACTGAAGCAGCGTCAGCAGGAAGAGCTGGCCGCGTTGCGTCGGGGCGACCCGGGCGCCGCTGCGCTTGCGAATGCGGCCAGCAATCCGGTGTATCAAAGCATTCAAACCACGTTGAATCAGGCCGACGTGACGATCGCCGAGCTGCGCAGCCAGCTGGCCGACCACCAGCGTAATGAGGCTGAGCTGCGCCGACTGGTCGATACCGCGCCGGAAGTGGAAGCCGAATACGCGCGCCTGACTCGTGACTACACCGTCACTCGCACCCAGTACAACAGCTTGTTGGAACGTTTGGAGAAGGCGCGTCTGTCCGGCGACGCCGAGCAGACCGGCGTGGTGAAGTTCAACATCGTCGATCCGCCGAGCGCGAGCTTCGCTCCCATCTTCCCGAATCGTCCGTTGTTCCTGCTCGCCGTGTTCGTTATCGGTATTGGCGCGGGTTGTGGTGTCGCTTACTTGATGCACATGATGCGGCCGGTGTTCGCGACCAGCCGCTCGCTGGCGGACATGACCGGTTTGCCGGTGCTCGGCTCGGTCACTCGCAGCTGGGTCGAGAAATATCAGGCGCAGTTGCGCCGGGGCTTGGTGCGTTACTCGGTCGCCGCAGCGGCCCTGTTCGTCGTATTCATCGTGGTTGTGGTCATGCAGCAGCCGGCTTCGCACCTGCTGCGTCAGATGTTGGGCTAACGCCCGGAGTTGACGATGAGTCTGGTCGAACGAGCTTTAAAAAAGATCCAGGAATCGCGCGGGCAAGTGCCGCCAGCGCATGCGCATGCGCAACCATCGTTCAACACCGTGCCGATGCAGGCGGCGCGCCCGGCGCCAGCTCCGCAGCCTGCGGTGTCTGTCGTCAGCGCTGTGCCAACGCTCGAGCCGGTGCGTCCGACTCGAGTCGTGCATGTCGACCGCGACGCTCTGCGTCACGCGGAGCTGTTGCCGCCGACCAGCCAGGAGCGTCAGCTCTCCAGTGAGTATCGCCAGATCAAGCGACCGCTGATCGCGAACGCGCTCGGTCGGGGCGTGCCGAAAGTTCCGAGCGGTCATCGCATCATGATCGCCAGCGCCATGCCCGGTGACGGCAAGACATTCACCAGCATCAATCTGGCGTTGTCGTTCGCGCTGGAAAAAGACCTGTCGGTGGTGCTGGTCGATGCGGATGTCGCCAAAGCGCATCTGAGCAGAACATTCGGCGTACACAACGAGTTGGGCCTGATGGATCTGCTGCGCGACGAGCATCTGGATGTGGAATCGCTGATTCTGCCGACCGATGTGCCGGGCTTGAGCATCCTGCCGGCCGGCAAGGCGATCGAGACGGCCAACGAACTGCTGGCGAGCTCGCGGATGGAGCAGATTGCCAATCACATCACCGTGCGCAATCCGAACCGCATCGTGTTGTTCGATTCGCCGCCGCTGCTGATCACGACCGAGGCGATGACGTTGTCGGCCGTCGTGGGCCAGATCGTCATGGTGGTGCGCGCCGGCGTGACGCCGCAGAGCGCGGTGCTCGATGCCATTGAACTGCTGGGCGAAGGCAAGTCCATCGGCCTGGTATTGAATCAGACCGATGAACAGGTCCGCCCGGGTTACTACTACCAGTACTATGGCCACAAGGATGGCGACCGTTCGGATGAAAGCGTCGAGGCCGACGCTGCCGCCTTGCGGCGTAGCGTCGCTGAGGGCTGAGACGATCTCAAAAGAAATGTTGGTGTCTGCACCGCTCGCAGCTGAATGCGAAGGGCAGATCGAGAAGGGCAAAGCACATGGGGCACATGCGACGTAAATGGGTTGCAGCGCCGGCTGCGGCTGGCGTCATGGCGATGATTGTGGGTGCGCCCGCGCGAGCCGAAATCAATGCATCCGCCGAAGCGGGTATCGGCTACACCGACAACATCAGGCGCGTTGCCGAGAACGAGACCAGCGAGACCATCGGCACGATGGGTCTCGATCTGCTATGGCAGGAGCGCACGCGGCGCATTCGCGGCGATGCCATGGTCGATCTCAACTATTACGAATACGTGGACAACACCTTCGACAGCGAGCTGGTCGGCACGGCCAACGGCACGCTGGCGCTGGGGATCGTGCCCGAAACGCTGAACTGGGTCGTGCAGGACTCCTTTGGTCAGGCGCAGTCCGATCCGTTCGCGGCGAGCACGCCGGAGACGCGCGAAGATCTGAACTACTTCTCGACCGGTCCGGATCTCACGGTGCGACTCGGCCCGACCGGCTTCGGTCGTTTGTTCGGCCGCTGGTCGTCGACCAACTATGAAACCAGTCCCCTCGATGCGGAGCGCACCACGGCCGGTGTGGCCATCGGACGTCGTCCGACTCCACGCAACGAGTTGTCGTTGAATGCGGTGACCGAGACCATCGATTTCGATAATCCGCAGAATACGGACTACGATCGCGACAGTGTGTTCATCGGCTGGCGGCTCGATGCGTCTCGCACCACGATCGATGCCAACATGGGCTACACCTGGCTGCAGCGCGATGGCAGCGACAAGCAGGGCAACGCGCTGATCAATATCAACATCGCGCGTGAAATGACCGCAGCGTCGACGTTGCGCATGACGCTCAGCCAGCAACTGGGTGATGCAGGCGATTCGCTGCGTGCTCAGTTGACGGGAAACGTGGTTGGTGGGGGCGCGGGGCAGATCACTGCGACTTCCGATCCGTTCAAGAACCAGCTGGTGTCGTTGGAGTGGTCGTACATGAGCGGCCGCACCGGTTTCTTGCTCGGCGCTGCGCATAGCAAAGACGATTACGAAGTCGCCGCGCAATTCAATCGTGAGCGCAATGACTTCACTGCAGGGGTATCGCGACGCATCGCGAGTACTGTCACGCTCGATCTGCGGGCGACCCTCGAGAAAGAGAAGTTCACGAACGTGGACCAGGAGAACGAGGAGTTTCGCGTTGGCGCGACGCTGAATTGGCGCGCGTGGCGCACGCTCGGGATGCGCTTGCTGGTCGAGCGCATCGACCGCGACAGCCGAGGCGGCAGCAACGAGTTCGTGGAAAACCGGGCGTTCCTCACGCTGGCTTATTACTGGGGCGGTGACGATGCGGCCGCGTTGGGCGGTGGCGGTGGTTTCCGGTGAGCCAGATGGATGCCAGTGCGATGACTGCGAATGCCATGACGGTGGACGTGGAAGATTATTTCCATGTCTCTGCGCTGGCGGAAGTCATTCGGCGCGACCAATGGGACGCGATGGAATATCGCGCCGAGCAAAGCACCAACCGCTTGCTCGAATTGTTCGGCAGCAAGGGCATGCGAGCGACTTTCTTCGTGCTCGGCTGGGTCGCCAAGCGCTCGCCGGAGCTCATCAAGCGCATTCATGCTGCAGGTCATGAGGTTGCCTGTCACGGGCTGACCCATGAGCTGGTCTATCGACAGACGCCGGAAGTGTTTCGTCAGGAAACACGTGAGTCGAAGGCGTTGCTGGAGGATCTGATTGGCGCGCCGGTGCTGGGCTACCGCGCGGCGAGCTATTCGATCACCGCACGTTCGCTATGGGCCATCGATATCCTGTGTGAGTTGGGCTTCCGTTACGACTCCAGTATTTTTCCGATTGCTCATGATCGTTATGGGATTCCAGGGGCGTCGACACGGCCGGGGCTGATGCATGCCAAAAATGGCGCGAGCATCGTCGAGTTTCCGTTGTCGACGGCTGAGTTGTTCGGACGGCGCGTGCCGGTCGCAGGCGGCGGCTATTTCCGCCTGCTGCCGTACTGGTTCACGCGCTGGGGCCTGCGTTCTATCAACGAACGGCAACAACAGCCTTTTATTTTTTATCTGCATCCGTGGGAGATCGACGCGGAACAGCCGCGCTTCAATGCGAGCTGGCTGTCCAGATTCCGCCATTACACCAACCTGGATGTATGCGAGGCGCGGCTGGCGCGCCTGATCGGTGAGTTCAGGTTCACGACGGTCAAAGAAGTGCTGCGTTCTCAGCTGGAAGCCGCGCAAGTGGGTCAGCTCGCTGCAGCATCTGTGTGACGCGGTGAACATCCACGCCAACGGGCGTGGCGTATCGTTTCGAAGCGTGGCGATAACCCCCTCAGCAAAGCCACAGCGGGTGAATGTCGATGCGTTCTGTTCCAACGGCCGCGGCGATGTCTTCGTTGCCGCTGACGGCTTTGACGGGTGGCGCTGGAGCGCCAGCCGTGGCAGCCCCGTTTGCATCAAACGCCTGCATTGACATCGAGCTCATCGAGCGCCGCGAGCAGATTCCGCTGACCGCCAGGGAATGGAACGATCTGGTCGCTCAGAACGAAACCAACTCGATCTTCCAGACTTACGAGTGGTTCGACGCCTGGTGGCAGACCTTCGGCGCCGCGCACGAGTTGTTTTTCATGCTGTTGCGTCGGGAAGGCCGGGTCATCGGCTTCGCAGCCATGATGCTGCGGAATGTTTCCTGGCGCGGTCGGCGACTGGAATTCGTCGGCACCGGCAATGCCGATTATCAGGACTTCGTGCTGCCCTATGACAAACCGGCAGCAATAGTCAGCATATGTAAGTTTCTACGCACGCGTGCGTCGCGCTGGCGCAGTGCCTGGTTGAGCAATGTGCCGCGTCAGTCGAGCACGCTCGCGCAGCTGCAGAACGCCGGTATCGGCCACGGCCTGTATTTCGTTCAGGAAGCACACCAACGCTGTCCGGCGTTGCGACTGGAGAGCGACCGCTCGGGCGCCGAGAAGCTGCTCAAGAAATACAGCCTCAAACGGCCGCTCAACTGGTTCTCCTCGCGTGGCGAAGTGCGTTTTCGCAATGTTTCGGCGCTGAGCGAGATTCAATCGTTGCTGCCCGTCTTTTTCGAGCAGCATGCGCGGCGCTGGCATGCCGTCGGGCGCTCGAGCCTGTTCGAAATGGGCAGTCAGCGCACATTCTATTTGGCACTGGCGGCAGCGCTGCACTCCGCGGGCTGGCTGTTGTTCTCGGTGGTCGAGTTCAACGGACAACCGATCGCGTTTCATTTCGGCTTCGATTATTTCGGCAGCATCATGTGGTACAAGCCGTCGTTCGAGGTGAAGTACGCCGAGCATTCGCCCGGGCTGCTGTTGACCCGCAAGATCATCGAGGATGGCTTGCAACGCTCGCGCCACGAACTCGACTTCACCATCGGCGAGGAGGCGTTCAAAGACCGCTTCGCCAATGTTTCCCGGTACAACGTGACGCTCAGCGTCTACCACAGCCTGCCGAACGCGATGCGTGCGACCGGCTGGCGGTGGGTGCGGCGTAATCTGGGCCGCCTGCGTCGCAAGCTCAATGGCTCGCGGCCATCGCTGTATGCGCACAAGGAGGCAGCGCCGGCGGCTGAAACATCGAAGACGACGGATTCGTCCCCATGAACGCACCGCTGGTCAGCGTCATCATTCCAACCTACAACCGTGCCGCTTTGCTGTGCGAAGCGATCGACACGGTATTGGCGCAGAGTTACCGAAACACCGAGATCATCGTCATCGACGATGGCTCGACCGATGACACCACCGCCGCCGTGCAGCGGTACGGCGATCGCATCCGCTATACACGTCGGCCGAATGCGGGGGTGAATGCGGCACGAAATCTCGGCATCAAACAAGCGCGGGGCGAGTACCTGGCGCTGCTCGACAGCGACGATTTGTGGGCGCCTTACAAGCTCGAGCTGCAGGTCGCGCTGCTGCGTCATTTCAATGACGTGGGCTTTACGTTCTCGAATTTCATGATCTTCCGAGGCCCAAGCCCCGCGGCGGATGTCTTGCCGACCATGGACGGCTTGGGCACCTGGCTGGATCACATACCGGGCCGCATCGAGCCGTATCGCTGGCAGCGCTCGTTCACTTCGATCAAAGGGATGCCGGCGTTGCAGCTGCCGACGCAGGAATTCACGGTCAGTGGCGGTGATATCTACGCTTCGTCGCTGGTCTGTCCCTACGTGCTGCCAAGCTCCTCGCTGATTCGCAAGTCTTCGTTAGGGCAGCTGCGGTTGCCGGAGATCCTGGCGACCTGTGGCGACTGGGAGTTCTTCGCGCGGTTCTCCAAGCAGAGCGGCTGCGTGTACGCGGATCTGGCGACCACATACAACCGCAGCCACGAGGATGAGGTGCGTCTGACGCGCGGCGATCCAGGTGTGCGATTGGGCCGGCGCATCGCGATGATCGATCGAGTGTGGCGCGCCGATCGGGAGTTCTACGTGAAGCTCGGCGACAAAGTCGACGAGGTGCAGCGTGGCCTGTTGTTACAAGCGGCGAGGCGCGATCTACTCCTGGCACGTCGTGGCCAGGCGCGCGCTCACCTCAAACGCGCCGCGTCGATCGAGACGGATCGAAGATCCATCATGGAGTCGGTGCTGCGTTTGCTGGCCAACATCCCCGGTAGCGGCTGGAGTCTCCGAGGCATGCGCGCGACTTTGAACGGTGCGCGCCAGCTGGCTGCTCGCGTTTCTCAGCAATGAGCTCGGCGCCGGCAGCGAACTACTCCGTCGAGACGCTGCGCCGGATCGACTCGCCCGATGAGCTTGCAGCGCTGTGGCGTCAGCTGCCCCAACTGGCGCAGGAATTCACACAGTCTGTCGATTGGACTCTGGTCGCTGCCGAACGCTTGTACGGTGCCGATGCGTTGCGCGTCGTTCAGGCACGCCAAGATGATGAAATCATCGCGCTCGCTCCGCTGGGTGTGACCAGCGGCGGCGGCGTCGAGCGACTGGAGATTCTTGGTGCGACCACGTTGTTCGAACCTTGTGGCTTCGGGTACCGCGACGCTGATGCGTTGCTGAAGGTGTGCCGGGCGGTCGTCGGTCTGGGGCGGCCGCTGGTCCTGCAGCGGATCGCGGCGGATGGCGCACTTCTGCAAACATTCAAGCGCCTGGCGCGGGGCCGCGGTCAGCTGCTGGAATTCAAAGCGTCCGGATCGCCGTTCGTGCCCATCACCTCGAGTTGGGATGAGTATTCACGGAATCTGTCGGCACGCCGTCGCCAGGACTATCGCCGGGCGCGTCGCAATCTGGAGCGCGCAGGCTTGGTCGAGGTCGAGATCCACCGCCCCGGTCCGGAGCAAGTCGAGCCGGCCATGACCGAAGCCATGCAGGTCGAGGCGGCGAGCTGGAAGGGGCGGGGCGGCAGTGCCCTGCTGACCAACACCCGCCTGAGTGGATTCTTCCTGCAGCTGGCACAGCGCCTGGCGCGGCAGGGGCAATTGCGACTGTGCTTTCTGCGACTGGATGGCACGCCGATCGCCATGCAGATCGGTGTCGTGCACGCCGGGCGCTGGTGGGTGCTCAAGATCGGCTATGACGAGCGCTGGGCCGAGCATTCCCCTGGCATCCAATTGATGTGGGACGTGCTGCGGGCGGCCTTCGAGGAGCGGCTCAGCTCGTTCGAGATGCTCGGCAGCGCCGAGCCCTGGCTGACGATCTGGACCCGGCAGGAGCGGGCCTATCGCACCTTGGCTTTCTATCCGTACAACGGCCGAGGAATGGTTGCCTTGGGCGCTGACATAATGAGAGCCTTCACGCAGCGTCTGCGGGCGCAAGTGAAGACCAGATCGGGCCCGGCAGCACGCCAATAGCAAGAGTGTCGCCAGGCCTGACAGTTCACGGACTGTGCGCGTGACCCCGATCACGCCGCCAGCGGCGAAATCCCGGACAATTGCTGGTCGCGCCGGACCAGCATTTCAGTCGACTTCAACAGCATGTGTGGCATAGCAGGCACCCTTTATTTCGACGCGCAGCGGGCGCCTGAGCACAGCCGTCTGGAGCGGATGGTGCAGGCCATTGCCCATCGCGGTCCCGATGGCGACGGCTACCACATCGAGCCCGGGGTGGGCCTCGGCCACGCGCGCCTGAGCATCATCGATATCGGTGGCGGGGCGCAGCCCATCCACAACGGCCAGCGCACGGTGTGGATCACCTACAATGGTGAAATCTTCAATTACATCGAGCTGCGCCAGTTCCTCGAGACGCGCGGCCATCGCTTCTATACCCATTCCGACACCGAAGTGATCGTGCACCTCTATGAGGAGCTGGGCGATCGTTTCGTCGATGAGTTGAACGGTCAGTTCTCGTTTGCGATCTGGGATCGCCCGAAGCGGCGCCTGCTGCTGGTGCGCGACCGTGCCGGAATATTGCCGTTGTATTACGCGCAGACGCGTGACGAACTGGTATTCGCGTCCGAGGTGAAAGCCATTCTCGCCAGCGGCGCCGTGCCGCCGGCGCTCGATCCGAATGGCCTCGATGAGCTGATGACGTTCTGGGCGCCGCTCGCACCGCGCACGATGTTCAAAGGCATCAATCAGCTCGCGCCGGGCGAAATGCTGATCGTTGAAAACGGCGCGGTGAAGCGTCGTCAATATTGGGAATGGAATTTCCCGGAGCAGGGCGAGCACCGCCACGCGCCGCAAGCCGATCTCGAGCAGGAGCTGCGCGAGGTGTTGTCCGATGCCACGCGGCTGCGCCTGCGGGCGGATGTGCCGGTCGGTGCTTATCTCTCCGGCGGTCTCGATTCCTCATCGTTGGTCGCCTTGTTACAGGAGCGCGTGCCGCAGACCCTGCGCACGTTCTCCATTGGTTTCGACGACGCCGGTCTGGATGAGTCTGTGCACCAACGTACAGTCGTCGACTATCTGCGAACCTCTCACAATCACGTGCAGTGCTCGACCGCGGACATCGCCAATGCGTTCCCGCGGACCATCCGTCACAGCGAAATGCCCGTCCTGCGCACCGCGCCGGCGCCCATGCAGATGCTGTCGGCGCTGGTTCGCCGGTCGAACGTGAAAGTGGTGTTGACCGGTGAAGGCGCGGATGAGGTGCTGGGCGGCTACGATATTTTCAAAGAGGCCAAGGTGCGCCATTTTTGGGCACAGCAGCCGGAGTCCAGCTGGCGTCCGGCGCTGCTCAAGCGGCTGTACCCGTACCTGAACCTGACC
>NZ_LSRW01000077.1:0-27449 GCF_003104955.1 Steroidobacter cummioxidans
GGCCGGTGACGGCACAGTGGTGGCGAAGGTCGCGGGCAAGCCGCACCGTTTCGATCATGTGATCGCAGCACGGATATGCGGCGGATCTGTCGCTGCAGCCGGAGTTCGCGCGCATCCATCGATCCATTGCCCTGTGGTCCGATCGCTATCGGCCACAGCCGGGCGAGCAGGACGCCGGCGGCGGCAAGTATCCGTATCTGGGCCGCGGTTTCGAGTTCCTGCCGCGTGAGGCTTCGGGCGCGGAGTTCCTGAGAAACATTCATTGTTACAACTTAGGGGCACTGGTGAGCTTTGGCATCGCGGTCGGCGATATCCCGAGCGCGGTGTATCAGTCACGGCTGATCTCTGCGATCGCCCGCGATTTATTCCTGGCGCAGGTGGATCCGGCGGCGCACAAAAAGTACGTCGATACGCCACAGTCCGCGCCCGATCCGGCGCCGTACCAGAGGGCGATACGGTAGGGCTAGCTCCATTCGGCGATTGCACGTTCCAACTTTCCAACCTCGAAGAGATCGATGATGAAACGTCTTGGCTTGGTTCTGCTCGCGACCGCGAGTTTCGTTCCCACGGCATTTGCTCAGTCGCCGGCTGTACGCGCAGAGGCGAAGGTCGAGCCGTTCGTGTTTCAGGCGAGCGCGTCGCGCAATCCTAAACTCGATCGCTCGGCCTATGTCTATCCGGCGAACCATCCGCGCGCCGGACAGGTGAATGGGAATGCCGGCGACGTCCGTCTCGACAGCGTTTCGCTCAACGGCGCGAACTACGGCAAGGAACAGATCCAGCTGGTCAAGAGCGTGACGGTGATCGTCGATGACGGCGTCGACAACGTCCGTGGCGGAGCGAATTTCGGCACCGGCTATGGCATCGGCGCGGATCGCGATCCCTGGGTGAACGAAGGCATCGCGACGACAACGCCCACCGCGAAGGATCTCGCGGCCGCGCTGGGCAACTTCAATCTGAGCAGCATCGCGTTCACCCGTGAAGTGCCGGGCACGGCCATCTACGACGTGAGCTTTGCCTCGCCGGTGGATGCCTTGCTGCTGTTCGAGCGTGGTAGCAGCGGCGATGTGTTGGTGTCCGCTTTGGATAGAGAGGGGCGCGTGACGGCCTCGTACAAAGTTCGCGACGGCCAGAACGATGCGGGCCTGAAGAACGATTACACGCCGACCGGCATCTTCGTGACCACGTTCGTCCAGCAAGGCTTTGTGAACCAGGGCCAGGAGCTGGGCTCAGTCGGCCTGCGCTTCAGCGAGCCGCTCAGCCGCTTCCGTTTCACGTCATTGCAGGAGCCCGAAGGCGAGGGCGCGACACGCTACAACGGGCCCGACCTGAAGATCTTCGGGCTGCGCTTGCAGCGCTGACCCTTGCGGCAAACGAGGCAGCCATGATCGGATCGAAGCGTAAGAGCGAAACGGAGCACGTCGCCATGGGACGCGTGTCTCGTCGCAGCTTTATCGGCGGCGGTGCCATTGCCGGCGCATCGCTGGTGCTGCCTCCGTTCGCCGCCGCGGCTGCGAAGAGCGCGGCGTTACCCGAGAACGATGCATCGTGGGAGCATCTTCGTGCAGGCTTCGATCTCGATCCCGAGCTCACTTATTTGAACACCGGCACGTTGGGCGCGCTGTCACGACGTGTGCGTGAGACCCGGGCCAAGGCCGAGCTCGACTTTGCCCACGATCCTGCGCACTTTCAGGTCGGTGCGTTGCTCGATGGGGTGCGACGGGGGTTGGCAACTCTGACGAGCGGCGACCCAGATGAGATCGCGATCACTCGCAATACCACCGAAGGATTGAATCTGTTCGCCTCCGGGCTGGACCTGCGTCCTGGCGATGAAGTCGTGTTGGGCAGCGAGGAACACAACTCCGCGTTCGGTGCGTATCAGGGAGTGGAGCGGCGCGCGGGCATCAAGATCGTGCAAGCAAAGCTGGCGGTGGGCGAGTCGCTGGACCGGGATGCCATCGTCGATGCCTATCGCAAGGCGATTACGCCGCGCACTCGCGTGCTGGTGGCAAGCCAGGTTGCTTATCGCACCGGCATCGCGCTGCCGCTCAAGGAATTGGCCGAGCTGGCGCATTCGCGGGGCTTGCTGATATCGGTGGACGGCGCGCAAGGATTCTCGGTGCTGCCGTTGAACGTGCGAGCGTTGAACCTGGATCACTATGCCGCGCCCGGCCACAAGTGGTTGCTGGCGGGTGCGGGCACGGGATTTACCTGGGTGCGTCGCGATTTGCAGGCGCGCATTCGCCCGACGATGGGCGATTACGATCCGGAGTCGCGCAACGCGGGCGATCAGACCGCGCGTCGATACGAAAAGACCGGGCAGCGAAATCTAACGGATCTGAGCGGCTTCGCCGATGCGATCGATGCGCATGCTGCGATCGGCACGGAACGCATTGCCGCTCGAATTCGCGAGCTCAGTGCACGATTGCGGACGGGATTGCACGATCTCGGCATTGCTCGCATCTACACGCCCTCCGGCGCAGGTTTGTCGGCGGGCATCACGAGCTTCAGCTTGCGCGATTTGCCGGCACAAAAGGTCGGCGATGCGTTACGCGCGCGACGAGTCATCGTGCGAGTAGTGCCGCTCGGTGACGAGATCGGCATTCGTGTCTCGACTCATTTCTATAACCGGCCGGCCGATGTCGACCGGTTGCTGGCACTGCTGCGCGACTTCGCGGCGAAGCCAGCGCTACTCGGCTGAACTCTTGTTCGAATCTTTCCTTTATTCGAGTCCTTTGCATGACAGACCCAAAGCGCGCACAGCCCCTGGATCGACGCGGCTTCTTTCGCGGCGCGGCCAGCCTTTCGATCGGCAGTTTCGGCGCCACTGCGTTGCTTTCGCAGTTGCAACCGAGTGTTGCTCGCGGGTCGGAAGTAGAGATTGAAGGCGGCACGACGCAACTCGATGCTCAGACTCAGCGTGTGCTGCGTTGGGCGGGCAAAGACCCGGCGGACTGGGTGCGGCCTCATCCTGGCGCCGATCACAACGTCGTCATCGTCGGTGGCGGGCAGTCGGGTCTCGCCATTGCCTACGGGCTGCGACGCAAGGGTGTCGGTCGCGTCGACGTGATCGAGCAGGCGACGCCGGGCGAGGCGGGCATCTGGCGCAAAGTCGCACGCATGCGCCAACTGCGCACGCCGAAGACGCTCATCGGTCCCGAACTCGGCAATTCATCGCTCGGTGTTCGCGCGTGGTATGAAACGTTGCACGGGCCGGCTGCGTTCGATCGTCTCGATCGCATCTCCCGCGTGGACTGGGCGGACTATCTGGTCTGGTTCGAACAAATCACCGGCACCAAGGTGCGCTATCGCACGCGCCTGGTGGACATCGAGCCGGCGGGCGATTTGTTACGGTTGCATCTGGAAACCGATGGCGCACGCCGCACGGAGACCACGCGCAAGTTGGTGCTGGCCAATGGTTATGCGGGTGCCGGCGGTCCCAATGTGCCGGAGATCGTTGGCAAGTTGCCGACGAAACTATGGACGCACACGGCCACGCCGCCTCGCTTCGAAGCGCTGGCCGGCAAAGTCGTCGGCGTTCTCGGCGCGGGTTCTTCCGCGTTCGACGCGGCAGCCACGGCCCTCGAGCATGGCGCGTCCGAAGTTCATTTGTACAGCCGCCGGTCATTCATCGATTACCAGGGCGGCCCGCAACCCACGTCTGCCTCGCCGCCGCCCGATCGGGGCATCGCGAACTTGAACGAGCTGTTCTACGAGCTGCCGGATGAAGTGCGCTGGCGCGGCCATCTGCAGCGGCGGCGACGGGTGGCGTCGGTGCCGCTCGATTCCATCGAACGCGCGGTCGCGTTCAAGAACTTCCACCTGCACTTGAACAGCGGCTGGACCGAAACGTCGGTCGCCGGCGGCAAGGTGGTGGCAATGGTCGGCGGTAAGAAACATCGCTTCGATCACGTGATCGCCGCCACCGGCTATGCGGTCGACCTGTCGGCGCAACCGGAGCTGGCGCGTATCCACGATTCCATCTTGCTCTGGGCGGATCGTTATCAACCGCCGGCCGGCGAGCAGGATGCGGCTGGTGGCAAGGCGCCTTACCTGGGTGCCGGTTTTGAATTTCAGCCACGGCCCGGCACGGATGCGAACTACGCTCGCAACATTCACTGCTTCAACCTGGCGGCGCAGCTGAGCTACGGCATGCCGGTCGGCGACATACCAAGCTCGGTAGCGCATCCGCGCTTGATCGCGGCAATCGCCCGGGATCTGTTCGTGGACGGCGTCGACGTGGCAGCCCACAAACGTTTCAGCGAAGCGCCGCAGACCGCGCCGGATCCGACGCCCTACCAGAAATCGGTCAGCCAGGCGTGAGCCAATTCGGCATGAGATATGAGAAAGCATCATGAGCCTGTGACCCCTTTGTGATGCGGCCACTGTTTAGAGTGCGCAATTACAAATCGAGTGTCGATCGGCTATGTCGGTGTGTGGCGGGAACGTGGTTGTCGGGTTGAGTTTTGTGCTGCTGGCTATCTCCATCGCTGCGTATTCACGAGAAACCGGTGACGACGTGGATGTGCTGCCGGCCGCCGCTCCGGTGAACCTGCAGGTATTGCCCAAGGAGCTGTCCGGCGAGAGCGTCCGGCGGCTGATGAAGCGGTACTCGCGCGAGCTCGGCGTTTCCTGTGGCCATTGCCATCTGGAGGACACGCAGACGCAGACGTACGACTACGTTTCAGACGACAAGCCGACCAAGCAGACGGCACGAGCGATGATCGCCATGCTCAATGACATCAACGACAAATATCTGGCGCAACTCGGTCGAGATCCGCGCTATTCCCTGCCGGTGACCTGTGGCAGCTGTCATCAAGGGCAGAGCACTCCGCTGGCCTTCGAAGTGGGGGAGTTGTGATTACGGGTATCCAGGCATCGTTTCAGTCGCGATTGCGTGCGGCCGTCGTGTGCTTGCTGTGGTCGGTGCCGCTCGCGTCGCTGGTGGCACCCGCCGAGGCGCAGATTGCGGTTCGTAACCAGGGTTACATTCCTTTCAGCGATGCGCCGATCTTCTATCGCTCCGATGACATCGACGACCCGGTCAAGAGGCTGCAGCAGCAGATCGAGCAGGGCAAGGCCCAGCTCGTCTACGACGCCAAGGGCCACGGTTATCTGAAATCCGTGCTGAAGCTGCTCGACGTGCCGATCAGCTCGCAAACCCTGGTGTTTTCCAAGACCAGTTTCCAGTATCCGAAGATCGCGCCGGAGCATCCGCGCGCGCTGTACTTCAACGACGACGTTTATGTCGGTGTCGTGCACCAGGGTAAGGAGATCGAGCTCGTTTCCTTCGACGCGCGGCAGGGTGCGATCTTTTATCTGTTGCACGAGCAGCAGGCGGAAGTTCCAGCCTTCGAGCGGGCGGAGCTGGACTGCACTCAATGTCACATTGCTCCAAGCACGCGTGGTGTTCCCGGCGTGATGCTGCGCTCGGTGCGTCCGACGAGCACAGGGACGCTGGCGTCGGGTGCGCCGACGTTCATCACCGATCAGGAAAGTCCGCTCGGCGAACGCTGGGGCGGCTGGTATGCGACAGGCAAGCTCGCCACTTCAACGCTGGCGAATGGCGTGGTCGCTGCAGATGCAACGGGACGCTCGCCACCGCTGGTGCCACCGGGGAAATCATTCGATGCATCCGCGTATCTCGCGCCGGGCAGCGATGAGGTGGCGCTGCTGGTGCTGGCGCATCAGACCCAGATGCACAATCTGATCACGCTGACGAACTACAAGACGCGCATCGCCTTGCACGCCTTGGGCAAGCCCGCCGATGGGCCGCTGCCGGAGGCGACGCGGCGACAGTTCGAGCGGCCGGCCGAACAGCTGCTGCGATATCTGTTGTTCTCGAAGGAGGCGGTGCTGCCGGGCCTGGATGGCAAGCAACTCATCGAAGCATCGGTGTTCGCGCGCGAGTTCGCTGCGCGTGGGCCGCGCGATTCGAAAGGCCGTTCGCTGAGGGACTTCGATCTGAGCACACGCACCTTCCGGTATCCCTGCAGCTATCTGATCTATTCCGAAGCCTTCGATGCATTGCCCGAGCCGTCGAAGAGCTATGTCTACGACCGCCTGTTACAGGTGCTGAGCGGCGCCGATCAGCACGAGGACTTCCAGTCGCTGTCGGCGCAGGACCGGCGCGCGATCCTGGAAATCCTGCTGGAAACCAAGGCGGGCTTGCCCGCGCAATGGCAGGAATACGCGCGCAGCCAGGGCTTGCAGCTCAGCAGCGCGGTCGACAGTCAAAACAAACACTCTTGGTCACAGAAAGGAAAGTAGCAATGAATCAATTCGTAAAGGTTGCTGCCTTGGTCGTGCTCGCGGCCGGTAGTCATATCGCAAGGTCGGCAGAAACGTTGGAGGGGCGCTGGGACGCTCAGCTGGTCCGCGGCGAGCAGGTGATTCCGTTCCGGCTGGATATCTCCGGCTCGGGCGCGACGCTCAAGGGCACGCTCTACGATGGCTTCAGGCCCTATGAAAATACCAGCAGCGCGAGCTTCGACAACGGCCAGCTGGTGCTGAATCTCGAGCACTATCTCACCACCATCACCGCCAAGCTCGATGGCGGCCAGCTGGTGGGCGACGTGGTGGCGCAAAACCGCGAGAGCCGCTCGGAGTACGGTTTCGTGGCGACTCGTCACAAAGCGACGGCGGCCACTAAGGTCAAGGCGCCTTCGATCGCCGGCGCGTGGGAGATTCCATTGCAGACGCCGACCACCAAGGGCGAGCAGGCGTTTCGCTTCGTGGTCGAGCAGAGGGGCGCCGAGGTAGCCGCGTCGATTCTGCGCGTCGATGGCGACACGGGTGCTTACAGCGGCACGTTCGAAAATGGCAAATGGGTGCTGAGTCATTTCGATGGCTCGCGCCCGGGTGTGATCGAAGTCACGCCGGCGCAGGACGGCACGTTGGAGATCCTGCAAGCCACTGGCCGGGCGCGACAGGCGAACGCGGAAGCGCGCGGCAGCGGTTATAGCGATGCCGTGCCGGATGGACGCTATGCGGGCAAGCTCGTGGCGTATCGCCCCGACGTTGCTCGCGCCAAGGGCTTTCCCGAGCCGGCGAACTTCCTCGCGCACACCACCGCTCGCGATCCGAACGAAAAGTTCACGTTCAATTTTCCGGACGTGAACGGCAAGCTGGTGTCGAGCGAAGATCCGCATTTCAAAGGCAAGGTGGTGATCGCGGTCGTGACCGGCACCTGGTGCCCGAACTGCCATGACGAAGCGCAGTATCTGGTCGAGCTCGATAAGAAATATCGCGACCGGGGCCTGGCCATCGTGGCACTGAACTTCGAAGAGCCCGAGCAGCAGGCGACGCTCAAGCGCGTGCGTGCGTTCGTGAAGCAATACGGCGTGACCTATCCCTATCTGATCGCCGGCGCGCCGGCGGAGATGTGGGAGAAGGTGCCGCAGCTGGTGAATCTCAACACCTGGCCCGCGACGGTATTCGTCGGGCGCGACGGGACGGTGCGAGCGGTGCACTCGGGATTCGCTTCGCCGGCCAGCGGCCAGTTTCACGCCGACTTGAGAAAGGAGTTCACTCAGCGCATCGAGACGCTGCTGGCCGAGAAGGCAACGGCAGCGGTGGCACAGAACACGCCGTAAGCGCTGCAGCTCGGGCCCCGGCGATCAGCCGGGCCCGAGCTTTTCATCATAATGACGCAGTACTGAGCAAGCGCACTGGAGCGAGAGAATCGCGCCAGTGTGGTATCGGCCCGCTGTAAGTCGCGCTGCCATCGAGCACACTTCTCAGATCGCCAGCGTGGATATGCGGAAGCAGATCGCCGATGAGCGCGAGTGTGTAGTCGCGCAACAGCCGATCCCGGCGCAGCAGCAGCCAGGCCGTGCAGGTAGGAAACAAACCGTCGGCGGTGATCGCCGCGAGCTGGTCATCGGGCTCGCCCAAAGCCATCTCCGCTAGGATGCCGACGCCTTGGCCGGCGCGGACATAGGTCTTGATCAGATCGGCGTCGGGAGCGGTCATCGCAATGACCGGCTCGATCTGCGCCTGCTGGAACGCGAGGCGCAATGACGAATCGCGGTCGCGGCTCGATTCGTAGCTGATCAGCGGCACCTCTGCCAGATCCCGCAGTTCGAGCGGCCTCGGTAGTCGTGCAAGCCGGTGCTGGGTCGGTACCACGACCACCCGTTCCCAACGATACAAAGGCAAGGTTACGTCGGCGTCCGGCGGTTGAGTGCCGGTGCTGACGATGGCCAGGTCCACTTCGCCGCTGCGCAGGCGAGCCAGCGACTCGCTATTGCTGCCAGGCGCGAGATGCACCGTCACTTTGGGAACTGATTTCTTCAGCCGGGCGAGCACGCGTGGCAGCACGTGGCGCGCCTGTGTATGCGTGGTCGCAATATGCAGTTCGCCATCGGCGGCATTGCGCAGGTTCGCACTCAAGGCACGAATGTTTCTAGCGTGGTCGAGCAGGGGACGAACGTGCTCGAGCACGCGCTCGCCCTCGGGCGTCAGCGCGACCAGGCTGCGGGCGCGGCGGACGAACAACGAAAAGCCCAGTTCGTCCTCCAGCTGTTTGACCTGCTTGGACAGCCCGGACTGGGTGCCATGCATCTTCTTGGCGGCGAAGGTGACGTTGAGTCCGGCATCGATGATGGCGGCGAAGTACCGCAATTGCGTGAGCGTCATTGGCCAGCGCGTCCTGAGGCGCGGTCAGGTGATGATCAGTTCAAACGGACCGAGAATGGCTCCTTGAACAGGAAGCAGGTGCCGTCCCGTTCCTGGCAGGTCTGGCCGTCGATGCGGCCGGTGATGTCGGTACCGGTCTTCAGTACGCGAACTTTCTGGCGGAATTCGGCGCGGTTCGCGAAGTATGTGTATTCGCTGCCGAACACCTTGTCCTTGCGGCGCTGTGCCTGAACTGCGCTGACCGGTCCTTGCAACTCGACGGCATCGTTCGCTGCGAAGACGAACTTCGCCGGCCGGGGCCCGAGCTCGGCGTCGAAGTCCGACGAATAGAGAATCAGCCCCTCGGGAATGCTGGCGGAGAAGACGATCTCGGCCTCATCGCCGGCCTTGACGGTCTGCGGCTCGATCCGCAATTGCCACTGCAAATCGCTCTGGTCCGCTCCAGCGGACGACAGGGCGCCCAGTGCGAGGGCACCGGCGAGCAACAGGGGGCGCAACTTCATGATCCGTCTCCGATGTGATTTAGCGGCGCGCAGCGCCCGATGATTCAAACATACGGGCGCAGCGGTCACCGTGTCAGTCGGCGGCGGGGCGAATATCGGTCACCAACCACCCTCGCGCAGTTTCGCCAGAGCCACGGCATCGGCACCGGCAGCGAAGTGCAGGCGGTCGGAGGTGTCGTTGGCGGCATGCCAGACGCCCTCAGCCACGTCGGTGGGCAGGGTGAAGGCCGTGAGATCGGTCATGCCTGCAAACACGCGATGAGCGAACGGCTCGTAGGTCGCAGGGATGAGTCCTTGCATGCGCTGCTGGCCATTGGCAGTAAAGCTCGTCGTCGGGGCGTAGCCGGGCTCCACCAGCTTGACGCGCACATCGAAGAATTTGAGCTCGTGTTCGAGGGACGCGGTGAAACCCTCGATTGCCGTCTTGCTGGCGGTGTAGGCAGCAACCAGTGGGAAAGGCGCCAGCGTCGCGCTGGAAGTCACGTTCACGATGGTGCCGGCGCGGCGCTCGCGAAACTGTGGAATGACCGCCTGACACATCGCCATTACACCGAACGTGTTGGTCTCGAAGACCTCTCGCACGGTCGACATGGGCGTCGCCTCGAATGCACCGAACAGGCCAATGCCAGCATTGTTCACGAGCACGTCGATGGGGCCGGCCGCCTCGATCGCACGCGCGATCGAGTCCGTCTTGGTGACGTCGAGCGGCAGGACGCGCAGGTGCTTCGTGGGCGCGAGCAAGCTCTTGTCGGGGCTGCGCATGGTGGCGATGACGTTCCAGCCCTGAGCGAGGAAATAGCGAGCGGTCTGAAGGCCATAGCCTGTCGAGCAGCCAGTGATCAATACGGTTTTCATGTTCGTGCTCCGCAAGTGGGTGTTGACTCGGGGCCAAACGATAGGGAAGCATCGCCGGATTGCCGATCCTCGAGAATCCTTGTTGCTTTAGCCAGCGTCCGAACATGAGTGATCCGCTTTCCGAGGTCGTCCGGCTCCTGCATCCCCGTGCGGTGTTTGCCAACCTCATCACGGGCAAGGGCAATTGGGCCGTGCGCTACTCCGAGGGCGGCCAACCCGGCTTCTGTATCGTGCTGGAGGGCAGCTCGCGCCTGGCAGTGGATGGGCATGAGGCCATCACGATCAGCGCCGGCGATTTCGTGCTGTTGCCCACCACGCCCGCTTTCACGATCTCGAGTTTCGGGCCCGCGCCGCCGGTCTATATGGACCCTCATCAGGTCGTAGGCCGCAAGGACGAGCTGCGCTATGGCGCGCAGGGAGGCGAGCCGGATATGCGCGCACTGGGGGGCTCGTTCCTGTTCGATTGCGCCGATCCCGGTCTGCTCGTGTCCCTGCTACCGAAAGTGGTGCATGTCCAAGGCTCGGCGCGACTGTCGCAGCTGGTGCGCATGGTGGGTGAAGAGTCTGCAGACGAGCAGCCGGGCAGCGAGTTCATGTTGTCCAAGCTCGTCGAGATGATGCTCGTCGAAGCCATGCGCTCGACCGCGGCGGGCACCGCACCTCCAGGGTTGCTGCGAGGCTTGGGGGACGAACGGCTCGCCGCGGCACTGAAGCAGATGCACGCCCGAATCGATCATGCATGGAGCGTCACCGAGCTCGCCAAGGCCGCGGCGCTTTCTCGCTCCAGCTTTTTCGAACGGTTCACGCGGACCGTGGGCGTTGCGCCGATGGAATATCTGCTGGCGTGGCGCATGGAGATCGCCAAAGACCTGCTCACGCGTGATGAGCTCACTGTCTCCGAGGTGGCAGAGCGCGTCGGCTATGGCTCGACGAGCACCTTCAGTGTCGCGTTCAGTCGGCACGTGGGACAATCACCGAGTGCCTACGCCGGTCGCCGCCCGCATTCAGAGGCGTAGAGCGGAGTGTGAATCGGCTCTCGCGCTCGACGCCGCCATCAGCTAGCGGATTGGTTTGCGGGCGATGTTGTTATGTTTCTCATAGGGTGCAGCGCGTATGCAGGGAAGCAGATTGCTATCGAATGGTGCTCTCCTGGGCTTGCTCTTCCTCGCCATGGGCTTCACTTACGGCTGGCCATCTGCCACTCGTCGATTCCTGGTGCTCTCGTACTTTCTCGCGGTCATATGTTTCGTGGGGTCGGCTGCATTCGCGGGGTCACTGCGTGAACTGGCAACAGATCGATCCCTGCGGGTGCAAGGTGTCCTGGCTGATGTTCTCGGATTCGCACTCTATCTTTCAGGGGGAGCACGGCCTCTCCACTTCGTGTCGTTGATGGCTGTCGGGTGCGGCGCAGTCGTGGGTGGGATCTTGCGCTTCAGCATATCCAATGTGAGCCGTCGCCTTGCGCGAAGCGCACGGCGAGTACGCGGTCGGCTTTTAAAGCGCATCGGGTTTGGCCGGCGGCGCGCGAAGGCCCGCTCGCGCTGAGTGGCAGCGGGTCTGCAATCCATTCTTGACTTGGCAACTCGCGCAGTGAAGACGCGGGGTGAACACGTATCCGCGCGCAGCGTGCGAGCTATACTGCGTTCATTGCTTCGCTCCCAACACCAAGCTCGCACGGAGATCTCGCCCGAAATGAAGCTGCACAGATTCGATCGCCTGATTCGATGTGCGTCTCGCGCTGTCATTCTTGGTTCGTTGTCGCTCTGGGCAGGCCTCGCAGTGGGTATGCCGCTGGTGTTCGAGAATGTGCGTGTAGTCGTTGGCGATGGGCGTGCGTCCATCCCGAATGCCACGCTGGTCGTCGACGGTGATCGAATCGTGGCGGTCGGGCGCGCAGACGAAGTCACCGTGCCGCCAGTTGCGCAGCGTATCGATCTCGCCGGTAAGACCGTGATGCCGGCGCTCATCGACACTCACGTGCACGTCAATCAGCCGCGAGAGGCATTGGTCTCCGATCTGCGGCGGCTGGCATATTTCGGTGTCGGCACGGTGCTCAGTCTCGGGGTCGACACGGATTCAGCGCCGTTCGAGGTGCGAGCACAGCCGGTTCCAGGTGCGGCTCGCTTACTGACGGCGGGGCGCGGCATTACGGCGCCCGAGCCCGGTCGCGAGACCGCGCCTTACTGGGTCACGACCGATCAAGAGGCACGGCGCGCCGTGCAGGAAAACGTCGAGCGTGGTGTCGACATCATCAAGGTGTGGGTCGACGATCGCCGCGGCAGCGTGCAGAAGCTGTCGCCACCGTTGTATCGGACGGTGATTGAAACTGCGCATCGGTCGGGGCTGCGCGCCACCGCTCATATCTACGCGCTGGACGATGCCAAGGGCCTGCTTCGAGCCGGGGTCGATGCGTTTGCGCACAGCGTTCGCGATCGCGACGTCGACGAGGAGTTCCTGACTCTGGTGCGCGAGCGGCCGTCGCTGGTGTTGAACCCGAATCTCACCGCGCGCGGCGAAGTCGCAGACTTGAGTTGGCTCGCGCCGGCGCTCTCGGCGGACGAGCTTGCGAAGGCGCAGTCACGCAACGTCGCGAATGCCGAGCAGCACCAGGCCTTTCTGATTCAAGCGCGCAATCTGCAGCGCATGCGGGCGGCCGGTGCACACATCGTGCTGGGGACCGACACGAGTTTCGATTTCCCCGCTGGTAATACACCGTGGGCAGCACACATGGAGCTCGAAGACATGGTGGCCGCCGGCATGACGGCATCGCAAGCGATCGTCGCAGCGACCAGCGAAGCCGCTGCGTTCCTGCGCTTGTCCAACGTGGGAATGCTGCAAGCGGGCCTTCAGGCAGACTTTCTGGTGCTCCACGCAGATCCGACCGAGTCGATCACCAACACTCGTCGCATCGTTGACGTGTATCTGCGCGGCGTAAAAATCGATCGGTCGAAATTTCCTTAGCAGGCGCGCGGCGCCGATCGCGACTTCTGCAACTCGTCCAGCAGCGCTGCGTACGCTACGATGGCAGGGTTCTGCCATCTGATCGAAAGGCGTGATGCAATGAAATTCCGGTCTCTCTTCGTCGCAGCAATCGCGTGTGCGCTGGCCAATGCCGCGCCGGTTTTCGGTAAGGACGCGGTGCCAACGGGAGATATTTCCAAACGAGGGCTGCAGAAGAGCGATTTTCCGCGCTGGCAGGAGCTGACGCCGAACGTTTATGCATACGAGGACACGCTGGGTCCGATGCATGGCGTGACCATCACGTCGGTGAGCCTGATCGTCGTCACGAGCGACGGCGTCGTGGTGGTCGACGGTCAAAATGAAGTGTCGCAAGTGGAGGCGCTGGTCCAGAACGTCAAGAAGATCACGCCGCAGCCCATCAAGTACGTGGTGATTGCGTCGGATCATGGCGACCACGTCAATGGCAATTCCGCCTTCAAAGCGGCCTACCCGGACGTCGTGTTCATTGCCTCACCGGTGTCGCAGCAGCGCCTGCTGAAGCGCAATCATCCACCGATGCAGACCGTCGCAGATCGGCAGACGCTGCGGGTAGGCAAGACCGATATCCAGATTCTGAATCTCGGGCGCGCGCACACGGGCGGCGACCTGGTGGCGTATCTGCCGGAAAGCAAAGTGCTGTTCATGGGTGAAGTCTATTTGCACCACGTGTTCCCGGCGCTGACCTCTGCGTATCCGACCGAGTGGACGGAAGTCATCCGCAAGGCGCAGGCCATGGATGTGTCCTGGTACGTGCCGGGCCACGGTTTCATCGACGATGCGGCCACGATGAAGCGCGATCTCCAGCAGTCGCTCGCGGCGCTGGAATACGTCATCGCTGAGGGCAAGCGACTGCATGCCGCGGGTGAACCGTGTGAGTCGCGGACCAATTGCCCAGCGGTGCAGAAGGCCAATTGGGGAAGCTACGGCGACCTGACGCTACGTGACATGCAAGCGCCGATCGCGCTTTCCAAGGTATACGAGGAGATCAACGGCAAGCTTCCGGAATAGTGGGGGCGAGCGGTTCGTTGAGGCGCGCTCCAATAAATGACGATCATGTATCGACAGTGCAAGCGGGTTAAGAGTTTCTGGATAGCCGCAGCGTTGGCGCTCGGCAGCTCGGTATCGCAGGCGAGCGAGTTGCCGTTCTTCTGGCAGCCGCCGGAGGCGACCGACCGCGAGGCGTTTCTACCGGAGGAGATGCCGCCGGGAATGCAGGTGGTGCCCACCGAACTGGACGGGCCTGTGTTCGCCACTGCCGAGGGCAAGACACTATATATATGGCCGCTGCGCGGCTTGCGTAACGGTTCCGTCGGCGACCGCCGCACTACTGCGTCGACCTGCGATGGGACGATCTACCGCGAAACCGCGGGCCTCATGAGTCCCTATCCACCGGGTTATTTGTTGCCCGAGCTCGATAAGCGTCGCAGTTGCGAGGACCTGTGGCCCGCCGTTGTTGCCGGTGCCGACGCCAAAGCCGTCGGCAAGTGGACGCTCGTGCCGCGTGCAAATGGCCAGAAACAGTGGGCCTACGACGGCTTCCCTGTGTACACATCGCATCTGGATCGTCAGCTCGGCGACGTGCTCGGCGGCAAGCGCTATGAGGAAGGCGGCGCTGGCGGTGAAACTGGCGCGCTACGGTTTGCAATCGGGCCGCGACCCGACTTGCCACCGGAGTTGAAGGTCCGCTCGACGAACACCGGACGCATGCTGGTGAACCAGAAAGGTTTCACGGTGTACGTGTCGAGGGCCGATGTGCCGGGCAAATCTAATTGCAGGGGCGAGTGCCTGAAGACCTGGGCTCCGGTGCTGGCGCCTCAGGTGGCTCGCGTGCACGGCGAGTGGAGCGTGCTGGAGCGCTCGCCCGGCATCCTGCAGTGGGTGTATCGAGGCCAGCCGCTCTATATCTATATTCCCGAAGCTGGCGCGGAATCTCGCGGCGGTCAGGTGACCGGCAACGACGTGCCGGGCTGGCACAGCGTGTTCACTCAGCGCGCATTGCCGCCGCCGGACGCGTTCACCGTCCACGACGTGCGGTTGGGTCAAGTGCTTGCGGATACAACGGGCAAGACCGTTTACGTCTATCACTGCAACGACGACGCCTTGGATCAGCAGAGCTGCAATCATCCGACATCGCCGCAGGCGTACCGGATGGCGGTTTGCGGCCACGGCGATCCGGAGCTGTGTCTCAAGATGTTCCCCTACGTGACCGCTGCGCCCGGCGCCCACAGCAGGAGCCGGCTGTGGAGCGTCATGACGATCGACAAGCACACCGGCCAACTCGCCGAGGTGGGTCAGTCCGGCGCGATCCAGGTCTGGGCTTACCGCGATCGACCGGTGTACACCTTCGGTCGCGACCGCCCCGGCGGCACGGACGGCGATGCGTGGGGCGAATTCAATGGCTACAGAAACGGCTTCAAAGCTTTCTGGCTCAGAGACGATTATCGAGCCAACGCCTTTGGACCGTGATGATCGAGAGCTTCACCATGCCATCTGACGGCACCTCACACCCTGCAGTGTCGCTGCGTTCGCCTCGGGCGCTGGCGGCGATCTCCGCGGTGCTCATCGTTGGCACTCAGCCCGTGCATGCCGGCCCGTT
Source organism: Steroidobacter cummioxidans (assembly GCF_003104955.1). Lineage (NCBI taxonomy): Bacteria > Pseudomonadati > Pseudomonadota > Gammaproteobacteria > Steroidobacterales > Steroidobacteraceae > Steroidobacter > Steroidobacter cummioxidans. The sequence continues at coordinate 15,595 of NZ_LSRW01000077.1, forward strand.
GCGCGAGCAGACCAGCGCTCTGCGGGATGGCAGGATCGGTTATGTGCTCACCGATCGCTATTGGTCCTTGTACGAAACTGCAGACGGCAAAACGGAATGCCCGAAAGGATTCAACGATGGCCCGCGCGAGGAGTTCAAGAAACTCTATCCGCCGGGTAAGAAACGTTCGGTGCTCGATGCGCAGCTGCAATGGGAAGGTTCGCAATGGCATCCGTCCACCAGCAACTATCGACTGCCTTTCCACGAAGCGCAGGGAAAGATTTCTTACGGCCTGAACCTGGATGGCAAGGTGGGACCGCAGGACTTCGTCAGTCCGGATGGCGAGCAGGGCATCGACAACCAGTTCTATCGAGCCATCGCCTGCGTCGACAGCTTTCGCGTCGGCGGTTCGCTTTATAACTTCGAGAACACGTTCCTGCAGCAGTATCCGGATAGCCGTCTGCTCATCGAGTTGACGCACGTCGACGATCTCGTCAATGACGACGACGTGACCGTCACCACCTATCGAGGCATGAACAGCCTGCTGGGCGGCGCGACCGGCAAGGACTATCTGGCGGGCGGAACTCAGCGGGTCGACATGCGCTGGAGCAAGGACTACGTGTTCCAGCTCAAGGGCAAGATCGTTGATGGCGTGCTCATCACCGAACCGATCGAATGGATCATGGTGCCTTGGGCCATGACCGCCAACGTGACGGCGTTCCAGGAATTTCGCGGCATGCGCTTGAAGTTGAAAGTCACACCCGAGCGGGCGGAAGGCTTGATGGCCGGGTACGTCGACGTGCAGCGCTGGCATCACGCACTGAACACCAATCTCTCTACGCATCACATGAGTTATGGGCGTGTGTCTTCTCCGTCGGTAGTCTCGGCCTTGCAGCGGCTGGCGGACGGCTATCCCGACGAAGCAGGCCGGAACACCGCGATCTCCGCCGCGGTGGATCTAAAAATGGTGCAGGTCTATTTGGTGCATCCGACGCCAGCCGCCGATCTGGTTTCGAGTCGTTGACGCAATTCGCCTCACACGGCCGTCACCGTAGCTGACGGGTGACGGCCGGTGCGGACGTGCGCACAGTAGTGCACGTCGCGACGCGCAATCGGGCTCGTGACGAATGTTCGGATCAAATTGCAGCGTCGCGCATTTTTCACCGTCGTCTCCATGGTCGCGATCGAGGAGTCACGATGGTCCGCGCAACGTCTATTCTGCTTCGGCGCCCGCCGCTCCCCTTCGATCCCAGTCCCGGCGATCTCGCAGATAGCAGATCGACCGACGAGGCGTACCAGGAGTACATCCTGCCGCTGGTATCGAGAACGTTCGCGTTGACGATTCCGGAGCTGCCGGTACCGCTTCGCAGTGCAGTCACCACCGCTTATCTCCTGTGCCGCATCGCCGACAGCATCGAGGACGAGCCGCAGATTGGTTCGCGCACCAAGTTTCGATTGCTGGAGCGATTTGCGGACAGCGTCTGCGGCCAAGTGGAGCCGCGCGCGCTGGCGCAGGAAATCGCGCCGCTGCTGTCGGAGCACACCTTGCTTGCCGAGCGCGATCTGGTCGGCAATCTCGACCGCATCATCCGTCTGACCGAATCCTTGAGCACGAGGCAGCGGCGCCCGATCGAGCGCTGTCTGCGCATCATGTGCCAAGGCATGTATCACTATCAGGAGAACGCGAGCCTGAGCGGGCTCGAGCGGATGCAGGATCTCGACTCGTATTGTTATGTAGTCGCCGGCTGCGTCGGAGAGATGTTGACGGAGCTATTCGGCGCGCATTGTGCCGAGTTCGCGCGCAAGCAGTCGGACGTGCTCGCTCTAGCCGCCTCTTTCGGACAGGGGTTGCAGATGACCAACATCCTGAAGGACATGTGGGAGGACCGTGGCCGCGGCGCGTGCTGGTTGCCGCGCGAGGTGTTCGGCCGCTACCGCCTCGATGTCGAGCAGCTGCCGAGCTCGCACGATTCTGCTGCGTTCGCCGCTGGCTTGCGTGAGCTCGTCGGGTTCGCTCATGCGCACCTTCGCAATGCCTTGTCGTTCACGTTGGCCGTGCCGGCCGAAGAGGCGGGCATTCGACGCTTTTGTTTGCTTGCCATCGGCATGGCATTGCTGACGTTGCGCAAGATCCACCACAACCCGGGATTTACCGGCGGCGCGCAGGTCAAGATCGCGCGTACCGCGGTATTCACCACCAAAGTGCTGACCGATGTCGCGGTCGAGAGCGATTGGATGCTGCACCTGCTGTTCGAGCGAGCCGCGCACGGACTGCCGCTGCAGCCCATCGCGATTCGCCCGGCTCCGGTGCACAGCCGAGCCGCGCTGAGCGACCGCTCCGATCTTTGGTAACGCACGGCAGGATGCGGGATGAAACAGCCAGGCGGATCCGATTACGCCACGGCGTCGGCCCAGTCATTTGTCACCGTGGATGCTGTGGGCACGGCGGCGGCGATGCCTGCGAGCTGGATCCATCGCGTCGATCACGAACAGCTGCAACGAGGCATCGAGGCCGCGCGCGATGCATTGGTGCGCAGGCAGGCGCCCGAAGGGCATTGGGTGTTCGAGCTGGAAGCGGACTGCACGATTCCGGCCGAGTACATTTTGATGCTGCACTATCTCGGCGAGATCGACGCTGCCCTGGAGCAAAAGCTCGCGCATTACTTGCGCTCGCATCAAGCAGCTCACGGCGGTTGGCCGCTCTATCCCGACGGCGGTTTCGATATGAGCTGCAGCGTGAAGGTGTACTACGCCCTCAAGCTCGTTGGCGACAGCGAGGATGCAGCCCACATGTGCCGAGCCCGCGCAGCCATCTTGCAGCATGGCGGCGCTGCACGCGCCAACGTGTTCACACGCATCACGTTGGCACTGTTCGGTCAGGTCCCGTGGCGTGCGGTTCCTTATGTGCCGGTCGAGATCGTGCTTCTGCCGAAGTGGTTCGTATTCCACCTCGACAAGGTGTCTTACTGGTCGCGAACCGTGATGGTGCCGCTTTCAGTGCTTTGTACTCAGCGGCCGCAAGCAAAGAACCCACGTGGCATCGGCGTGCGAGAGCTATTCGTCGTCGATCCGGAGCAGGAGAGACATTACTTTCCGCCTTCGCGCGGCTGGCTCAGTCGCTGCTTCCGTGTGTTCGATCGGCTCGCGGCTTCGTGCGACGGTGCGGTACCGGCAAGCGTGCGCGCGCGTGCGCTCGAACGTGCGCGGATATGGACGCTGTCGCGCCTCAATGGCGAGCACGGACTCGGGGCAATCTTTCCTGCCATGGTGAATGCCTTGGAGGCGTTGGTCGTGCTCGGCCACGGTGAGAATGATCCGCAGCGTTGCGTCGCGAAGGGAGCGCTGCAGAAGTTACTCATCGATCGCGGCGACGATGCCTACTGCCAGCCGTGTGTGTCGCCAGTGTGGGATACGGGGCTCGCGTGCCTTGCCTTGCAGGAGGAAGGGAGTTCCACATCGTTGCATGCAGCTGAACGCGGGCTGCGCTGGCTGCAGCCATTACAAACGACGGATGATCGGCCCGCAGATTGGCGCGCCACCAGACCGATGCGTCGCGGCGGCGGCTGGGCCTTCCAGTATCGAAACGACTACTACCCGGACCTGGACGACACGGCCGTGGTTGCCTGGGCCATGGCGCAGTCCTCAGCGTGCGCGGACTATCACAGCAACATCGAGCGGGCGGCCGACTGGCTGGTGGTCATGCAAAGTCGCGATGGCGGCTTTGCGGCCTTCGATGCTGACAACACTTACTATTATCTGAACCACATCCCGTTCGCCGATCACGGCGCCTTGCTCGATCCGCCGACGAGTGACGTCAGCGCGCGTGTCGTGACATTGCTGGCGCAGCTGCGGCGCGCGCAGGACCGTACGGCGCTCGATCGCGCACTTCATTACTTGCGCCGGGAGCAGGAAGCGGAGGGGTGCTGGTTCGGACGTTGGGGCACCAACTACATCTATGGCACGTGGTCGGTGGTGACGGCGTTCCAGCACGCTGGCATCGGCCCAGAGGATCCGGCCGTGCAGCGTGCGGTGGACTGGCTGCAACGCATGCAGCATGGCGATGGCGGCTGGGGCGAAACCAACGACAGTTATCTCGATCGATCGCTTGCTGGGCAGATGTCCCGCAGTACTCCTTATCAGACGGCATGGGCGCTGCTGGCACTACTGGCCGCCGGTGCGCAGCGCTCGCCTGTCGTAGCACGAGGCGTTGCTTATCTCTTACGTACGCAGCGCTCAGACGGGCTCTGGGATGATCCGACCGCTACCGCACCGGGATTCCCGCGTGTCTTCTATCTCAAGTACCACGGTTACTCCGCCTATTTCCCGCTATGGACGCTTGCAAGGTATCGCAATTCGCTCGGCAGCACGACGGTGTGAAGCGCACCGGATTCATCACCGCGCTTGCTTCTGAGGCACGCACACTGCGTCCGGCCTTCGGCAGCTCGACAGCTAACGACGTCCTCATCGCAGTCGCAGGTATCGGCGCCACGGCGGCCGGCAGGGCGGCAGCAGCCGTGATGGAGGCAGGTGCCGATGCGTTGGTGAGTTGGGGCTACGCAGGTGGGCTTGCGCCGAATCTAAGCGCCGGCACGCTCGTCGTGCCCGATCGGATCGTATGCACCGATGGATCCGTCTTTGACACGGATGAAAGCTGGCGCGAGGCGTTGTCTGCACGTATCGCCGCCGGACAACAGGCGGTTCGCTGCGCAACCTTGCTCAGCTCGTCGCTGATACTTGCAGACGAAGAGTGCAAATCGAGGCACTTCCTTAGCAGTGGCGCGATTGCCGTGGACATGGAGAGTGCGGCCATTGCACGAGTGGCCCAGGCTTGGAATGTTCCTTTTCTGGCCGTTCGCGCCGTGCTCGATACGTCGGGCGAGCAACTGCCACGCGCGATCGCCGACGCCATCGGCCCCGAAGGCAAGTTGCGTTGGGCGCAGCTGTGGCGGGATGTGGTTTGTTCTCCACGGACCCTGCAGCAGCTGCTCGCACTGCGCAGCAACTATCGCGACGCGCGCCGAGCACTCATCGCGGCAGCTGGAGTGGGCCGGTCTCTCCTACATCCGAGCGACTCCGAGGTGGCAATGTGACGACGGCGCGCCAGGCATGCGAGGGCGCCCTGCGCAACTGGGTGCAGGCCAGCCAGGATCATGCGCGCGTCGTCTTGTTGCTGGCCGTTGCGCTCGCGGTAGTGTGCGCGATCTACGTCCAGGGACACTTCAGCGTAGACACGAACTCTGAGAATCTCATCTCCGAAAAGCTGCCGTGGCGTCGCGCGGTCATGGAGCTCGACCAGCTCTTCCCCGTGCTCAGCAACACGCTGGTCGTAGTCATCGAGAGTCACACTTCGGAGCTGGCTGACGAAGCGCAGCGGCAGCTGGTCGCGGCACTGTCCACTCGCAAGGATGTGATCAACGATGTGTTCGCGCTGGAGACCCAGCCGTTCTTTCGCCGTAACGGGTTGCTGTATCTGGAGCCGCAGCGCTTGCAGGCGCTAGCCGACGATCTCACCCGGGCGCAACCTTTCCTGGGCGCATTGCGTGCCGATCTGAGCCTGCATGGATTGTTCACGCTGCTCAGTCGGGCGTTGGAGAGGCCCAAGGATGCCCCGCAGATCGCGGCGGCACTGCCGAAGATCGCCGAAGCAGTTGCTGCCGCGCGCGAGCAGCGATTCTATCGATTGTCCTGGAGCGAGCTGACCGCGCCCGCGGCAAACGCTTCCGGACACTCCGAGATTCGCTTCATCGAGTTGGCGCCCAATCTGGACTACGCGAGTGTCCGGCCCGCCCACGAGGTCATCACCACGGTGCGCGCGAGCGTCGCACAGCTGCAGCTCACTCCCAATCACGATGTCACGGTGCGTCTCACCGGGTCGATAGCCATGGAAGATGAAGAGTTACTGAGCACGGCACGAGGCGCAGGTCTGGCATTGCTCGGCGCGCTCGGAGCCGTGATCGTGCTGCTCTATTTAACGTTGCGCTCGTTCGCGCTCGTGGCGGCCACGCTCGTCACCGTACTGTTCGGCTTGCTGGTCACCGTGACGTTCGCCTCGCTGGCGATCGGACATTTGAATCTCATCTCGCTGGCAGTCGGCGTGCTCTACATCGGACTGGGGATCAATTACGCGCTCTACTTGTGCATGGAGTATCGCGAGTTGCTCGGTCACGAGGTGGCACAGCGCGATGCCATGCCGCTCGCCGCCTGCCTTGTGGGCGCCTTCATGCTGGTTTGCGTAGCGACCACCTCGGCGGGATTTCTCGCCTTCGTGCCGACGTCATTCACGGCCATTGCCGATCTCGGCGTAATCACGGCATTTGGCATGGTCGCCGCAGTTGTTAGTACGCTGACGTTGCTGCCCGCGCTACTGACCATGTGGCGTCCCCGCGCAGACAAAGTGCAGTTGGTGCTGACGCAGGAGGATCTGCTGTCACGCTTGCTCAATTGGCCCGCGGGTCATGGCCGCGTGGTACTCACCGGGGGAGCGCTTGCGCTCGTCGTCGGACTACTCATTGCGCCTCGCGTGATCTTCGACCCGGACCCGCTCAATCTGCGCGACCCGCGCTCGGAATCGGTTGCGACGTTTCGCCGCCTGCAGTCGAATCCGGAGATTCCCACCATGACGCTGTCGGCGTTGACGCCGAACGCGCAGGCTGCGCAATCACTGGTGCAGAAGACTCAAGCGCTGCCGCTCGTGCTACGCGCGATGAGCATCAACGAATTCATCCCGCAGCAGCAGCCCGAGAAGCTGGCGATCATCGACGACCTCGCGCTGGTACTAGGGCCGCAGTTCGAAAGCGGCGGCGAGCAGCCGGCGATCGTCGCGCGTGAGGATGATCGCGAGAGTCTCGCATCGCTCATGAAGCAACTCGACCGAGTCGGTCAGCAATCTGGGGCGGCGGGCGCGAATGCCGCGGCACTGTCCTCCGAGCTGCAGCGCTTTCAGGAACAGATGGATGCAGCAGGCGGGACTGGCAGCGAGCGGCTGCTGCAATCGCTGCGTGAGACGCTGCTCGGCACGCTTCCGGCACGTCTCGCTGCTTTGGCTGACAGCCTGCAGGCCGAGCCTGTACAGCTCGCCGACTTGCCACGCCCGCTGTTCGTGCGCTGGGTCAGTGCCAATGGGACATATCGGGTCGAGATCTGGCCGCGCGAGGTGTTGGATCGCACCGAACGCATGCAGCAGTTCGTCGATCAAGTGCGCGAGGTGGCTCCCACTGCGGTTGGCCCAGCGCTGATCAGTCTGGAGTCGGGCCACGCTGTGGTTGCGGCGTTCCGCATGGCGTTCCTCTATTCGTTCATCGCGATCTCGATCCTGCTGCTGCTTTTGTTGCGCAATGTCGTCGATGCGCTGCTCGCGTTGCTGCCGCTCGCTGTGGCCATGATCCTGACGCTGGCGCTCATGGTGATCTTCGACATGAAGCTCAACTTCGCCAATGTCATTGCCTTGCCGCTGATCCTCGGCGTGGGGATCGACTATGGTGTTTATATCGTCCAGCGCGGGCGCGCGAGTGATGTCGGAACGAGGATCTTTCAATCTGGCGCGGCGCGTGCTGTGCTGTCGGGCGGCCTCATCACCGTGGCGAGCTTCGGCAACCTCATGTGGTCCTCCCATCCAGGCACCGCGAGTCTGGGACTCGTGCTGGCGCTCGGTCTGGGGCTGGCTTTGTTCTGCGCGCTCGTGTTCCTGCCGAGCATCATCTTACTGAGGCAGCGCCGGCGCGCTCTGCACGCGCAGAGGCCCGCATGAAGGCCCTCGTTACCGGTGCCACGGGATTTCTCGGTTCGGCGGTTCTGCGTCAGCTGCTCGCCAGCGGTTGGGAAGTGCGTGCGCTGGTGCGCTCCGGATCCAATCGGCGCAACGTGCAGCAGTTGCCGATCGAAGTTGCGGTTGGCGATCTCATCGACAGCACGTCGCTGGACGCAGCCTGCGGCGGCTGTGAGGCACTGTTCCATGTCGCTGCCGACTACCGCTTGTGGGCAAAGGACACCACCGAGCTCTACCGAAACAACGTCGAGGGCACTCGCAACGTCATGCGGGCTGCGTTGCAGGCGGACATGAAGCGCATCGTTTACACCAGTAGCGTCGCGACACTGGGATTGCGTACCGACGGTCAGCCCGGCGATGAGACTACGCCTTCCACCGAGGCGGACATGGTGGGGGATTACAAGCGCTCCAAGTACCTGGCGGAGCAGGTCGTCCGCCAGATGGCGCGCCATGGTGCGCCGATCGTGACTGTTAATCCGTCCACACCGATCGGTCCGCGCGACGTGAAGCCGACGCCGACCGGGCGGATGGTGCTCGACGCTGCCCGTGGGCGCACACCGGCGTATGTCGACACGGGTCTGAACATCGCGCACGTCGACGACGTCGCTGCGGGTCATCTGCTCGCGTATGAACGCGGGCGCATCGGCGAGCGCTACATTCTGGGCGGTGAGAATCTCACTTTGCGCGAGATTCTGACCATGGTGGCCGAATGTGCCCAACGCCGGCCGCCGACGGTGCGTCTGCCGCTGGGCATGGTCGTCCCCTTTGCGTATCTGTCGGAGGCGGTTGCTTTCAGCACGGGCCGAGCGCCACAGCTCACGCTCGACAGCCTGCGCATGGCGCGCAAGCACATGTTCTTCTCTTCCGCGAAGGCGCTGCGTGAGCTGGGATATCGATCCCGGCCGGCGCGGGTGGCGATCGCGGATGCTGTGCAATGGTTCGAGGAAGCTGGGTACTGCAAGCGCGCACGATATCGGGGACGCCGCGCGGTTTGATCAATCGCTGGCGGGCAACAGGCGATGTAACAAGCGCGCAACCGTCGGCACCAAACGCGGCCGAGCGAGACGCGCATCGTATCGTCCGAGCCGGCGGTCGTTTTCCGCGAGGCATAGCTCGATCAGCCTTCGCACGCTGACATCCAGCGACAGGTCCTGGTGTGCGCTCAACGTGAAATTCTCGCTCTCATTGCCTGTGTCCTTGCCGAGGTTGCGCGCGGTTCCGATGCGGCTGGCGATCTGCTTGAGGATGATCCAGCCGCAGCGCAGACGAAATGCCGGCCGGCGCCACCACGGCAGCTGCGTGCGGCGATACTGTACCCAGTTCACGAAGAACAGGATGTGCCGGGCTTCTTCCTGGACCACCGGTTCGAAAAGCTCCACCAGCCGCGGATCGAACATCTTGCTGTTGCGCGCCAGCTCGAACAGGCCGAATGCGAAGAACGAATCGAAACATTCGCCGAAGCCGCAGAAGAGAAAGTCGTGCTCGATATCTTGTGAGCAGTGCGGGACAGGGGATGAGACGGGGATGCCGTAATGGGCTGTGAGGCAGGCGAGGAGCTGCGCGTGGCGCCGCTCTTCTATTCCTTGTAGTGCGATCGCGGCGCGGATATCCGCGTCGGGCTCCAGTGCTGCGGCGGCAGCGACGGTACAGGAAGTAACATTTTCCGTGGACACCGCCTCCTGCCAGAACGGCAGGCCGACGAGGCGGGCTCGGGCCACCTCGTCGAGCGCTGGCCAGGCGGTCTGTTCCGGTACATATATGAGATGACTCTCGACGAAGAACTGTGCGAGCAGTTGGCGGTGCTCTGCCGATCCCGACTGCAGCCGGCCGGAACGTTTCGGGGTGAGCGCTCGTGCCTCGATCCACTGCCATCCCAGCAGGGCCGGCAACCCGAAGAGGACTTCGCGCATGCGCTTGGCAAGCGACAGGGCGAGTGCAGCTTCCTGAGGAATGCCGAGCAAGGCGGCCACGCCCATCAACGCCGCTTCCTGGGCGCCGAGCCCGGCCGGCACGAAGAAGATGAAGTGACGCACCGCTTGTGTCGTCGCTTCGAGGGCGATGCTTGCAGCCATGCTCACCGGCTGGTCCACCCAGCGCAGCACGAGCCAGGTCTCGAGTGCGCCGATGAGCAGACCTGCGATCTGATACAGGACGGCGGCACACAAGCGCAGCGGTGTCTGAAACAAGCTGCGCATCGCCTCATTGAGCGACATCGACCAGGCGATGATGTCGAAACGCCGCGCGAAGCGGCCTATCAGGCGTTGTGTGGCTTGGCCCAGCAAAGCGAACGTGCTTGGATTGCGCAGCAGTACCACCAGCAGCACGAGCAGCGGAACGGTGATCGCGAGCCAGAGTGTCACGTCATGGACCAGCCGCGGCTGATTTGTCACGTGGATCAGGCATAGCACGCCGAAGGCGACGAACAGGCATAGCGAGACGAGCGTCAGGAACAACTCGACGATGATGCTGGCGGCTGCTCGCGTCGTCTCGATGCCACGCAAGGCGAGCAGCCGCACGCCGACCAGCTCGCCGCCAATGTTGGCGACCGGCAGCAGTCGATTGACGGACTCACGGATGGCCGCGATAACGAACAGGACCCCGCTGCTCGGGCGATCCTTTTCCTCCAGCAGGCAGCGCCAACCCAATGTGTCGAGATACAGCGGGATGGCGTGGAACGGAACGATGAGCAGCAGGATCCATCCGGCACTGGCAAGCAGCTGGAGAATGGTTGCGGCGCCTTCGTGCAGCACCAGCCCGATCAGCACGAGCAGTCCGATGCATCCCGCAATCCGAACCGTGACGCTCATGTGCGCATCCACTGCCGACGATGCAACGCGTCGCTGTAGCCGCCGCGTGCAACGAAGGCGCTGCGCAGGATCGCTTGCACCCGCCGGCTGGTGAGGGCGGCAAGCTCGCGTTGGGAGTCTTCGGAGCCCGGATGTGAGTAGATTTCGGTGATACCGCTGGGCAAGTGCTGCAAGATGCGCAGCAGAGCGCGCGTATCCATCTGCCCGCTCGCGACCATGCCGAACATCCAGTCGTTGTGTAACAGGCCGGCACGCTCGATCTGACGCCGCATGAGCGTGAGCCACGGCGACAGGCCGGCGTGCTGCATTGCCTGGCTGATGCCAGAGGAATGTTCGTAGGCGAGCAGGGGCTCTCGCGGCCAGCGAATGGCTTGCATGCCAAACTCGCGTCCGACGTCGAGGATGATGCGCAACAGTGTCGGATGCACGTGAAAATGCTTGTGCGCGTTCACGTGATCGAGTTGCAGGCCCGTCGCGGCAAACGCCTTGAACTGTGCCCGTATTTCGCAGGACAGTTGCCGGCGCATTGTCGGTGAGAACGCGAACCGAAACGCATCGATCACCATGCGCTTGCCGAATCTGCCTGAGGCATCGACGAGTAGCGGGATCTGCGCGCGTTCCAGAATCGCTGAGCCGTCCACCAGCACGATGTGCAGGCCGACGCGCAGCTGCGGCAACCGCTGTGCGCGGCGCACGGCATCGGCGGCAGCAGACCCACTCACCATCAGGCTCGCCGCAGTCAGCACCCCGCGACGTGCCGCCAGCTCGACTGCTTCGTTTACCGATTCGCGTTCGCCGAAGTCATCCGCAGTGATGATTAGGAAGTCGCGCCGCGTTCGCGCTGCTCGTACCGTGCGGGAGTCGTCTGTCACAAAGAGCATGATGGCGGTGCACGCTCGTTTCAGCGCGCATGCAGGAAACGGAAGAATTCCACTCCTTCGCGCAGACGGCGCTTGGTCATCTCCCAGCTGGTCATCATCTCCATGGTCAGCTCGGCGATCTTGCGCGGGCGGAAGTAGAAGTTTTTTCGTAGAACGTCTCGACGCCGTGGAAGATCTGCTCGGCGGACAGATGCGGATAACTGATCGGCTCGATCTGCACGCCGTGCTCATCGACGAGATCCGCGGCGTTCTCGGACAGCCAGCCGTTTTTTGCGAGCGCCTGCTCATAGAGCTGTGTGCCCGGATAGGGCGCGGCGAGGGAGACCTGAATGGTGTGCGGATTGATCTCCTTGGCGAACTCGATCGTCTGGCGAATGGTCTGCTNGGTTTCGCCCGGCAATCCCAGGATGAACGTACCGTGGA
>NZ_LSRW01000078.1:0-82898 GCF_003104955.1 Steroidobacter cummioxidans
CGCTGGCTGATCAGCTGTTGCAACTGATNTNNNAGACANGTCCACGGTAGCTGGCGGCAGCATGGCACTGAAGGTTTGTATCTGCGCGGCGATCGCGTCGGGCGAGGCCACCAGGCCATAAATGGCAACGGCAGCGGCAAGACTGGGGAACACGGCAAGGAGTGCGAACAACGCCAGGCCGCCGGCGACGATGGATACGTTGTCCGCATCGAGCTGTTTCTGGACGCGCCACACCACATCCCACCAGCCACGCCAGGCGATTTCTACCGGCCGGCGTGCGAGCCGTCCGCGGTTGAGCTCGGTGTTGTCGATCTTGCTGGAGTCGATGCGCGGAGGCATTGGCATATCAAGCGTCGGCTTGCGCTCGTGAACAGAGCAATGACGCAGCACGAGGCCGTATGTTCCCTCGGGCTCAGTCGTCAGTCGTAGCTCGCGAGCTCACAACGCTTGCGATCCACGCCGGGTAGCATGCCTTTGCGCAGAAGGATCAGGTTGATGCGGGAGTAGTAGTCGTCGCCGCTCAAAGCGATGGCACGCTCGAAGGCGGTCTCGGCTTCCCTGAACCGACACTCGATCGCGTAAGCCATGCCAAGATTGTTGGCCGCTCGCGAATTTTCAGGATTGTGCGCGGCGGTGTCTTCCCAGAAGGCGACTTCGGTTTGGTAGACGAGGTTGCGCTGATACGTGGCCCAGCTCAGGGCGACGAGCAGCAAGGCGACAGCGGCCTGGCGTAGCACAGGGCGAGCGGGATGCCAGGACGTGAGCTGAACGGCCAACCACCAGGCTGGCCCGACTGATGCCAGATACAACTGACGATCATTGGCTACGTCCAGGCGTGGCAAGAGCGAGTTCGTCGGCGCAAGCCACAGCATGAACCACAACACCGCGAACGCGCTCACCGGCCTGCGTCGCAGGTTCAGCAACGCCCAAACAAGCGAGCCAATCCAGGCCATGCAAAGGATCGCAGTCCGCCAGTCCAGCGAGGTGACGATCGGCAGCTGTGGATCGGCGTTGCCGTTGGTGATGCGGATCAGCTGGCCGGACAGATACAAGAGCGCACGCGATTGCGTCAGGAGATTTTCGCCGATGGTGCGCGTGTCGAGACTCACCGCAAGCAGGCGACGGTAGGTGGGCGAGCTGAGCGCGACGACGAACATCGCAGCCATGAGCAGGAGCAGTGGCGTCAGTCGTTTCAGCGTGGGCGTCAAAGGACGGTCGGCGGAGTAGAGCAGTAGCGCGAGCGGCAGTATCAACGCTGTTTCTTTGGTCGCAACGGCCAATCCGAAACAAATGCAGCAGCTCGCGAGCCATGCATAGGCGTACATGGGGCGCGCGATTTCCTCGCTACGAACCCAGCCATACAGGCTCAGCAAACAGAAGCACGCCGCGAGTGAGCTCGACCGGCCGGAGATGTAGGTGACGGCTTCGGTTTGCACTGGGTGCAAGGCGAACAGCAGCGCAGCCAACACCGCAGCATGCGATGCCATGGATTCGGAGAGCCCGGCGCGCAGGCCGCGGGTGCGAAGCAGTGAGCCCACGAGTGTTGCGCTCAGGGCGTGAATCAGGAGGTTCACCCCGCGAAAGCCGCTCGGATTGGCATCCAGGGCAAAGTTCAACGCATAGCTGAGCTTCAGCAGCGGACGAATGCCCGGCATCGATTGCCACCACGCGGCGAGCGAGTGGACGCGCGGCTCGTTGACGATGACGTTCCAATCGTCGAACTGAAAGCTGGCGCCGAGGGCAGGCCACCACAACAGGAAGATGGCCGCAGCTGGCAGTGCTGGCAGCAGCGCCATGGCCCGGGAAATATCCGCGGTGGAGGTATCAGTTCGCAAGGATCGAGCCGAACGCATCTTCGATCATTCCATGCGCCAGCCACCATCGCTCCGTGCCGCCCAGCATGACGAGCCAGACGTCATGGCCCTGACGCCGCACATACGCAATCAGGCATTGCCCGGCCTGTGAGGTATTGCCGGTCTTCAATCCCTGGGTGCCTGCCAGGCGGCCGAGCAGTGCGTTCGTGCTCGTGAACTTGATCGTGCGTCCCGCGTGAGTCGTGAGCTGCGCTTCGGGAAGCGCCGCGAGGTGCGCGATGAGAGGTACCGCGCGAGCGGCGCGTGCGAGTTTCAGCAAATCAGTGGCAGTGCTGTACTGACCGGTCGCGTCGAAGCCGCATGGATCCACGAAGTTCGAATCACTCATGCCGAGCCGCACGGCACGCGCATTCATTTGCGCTCTGAACGCATTGAGATCGGCGCTGATGCTTTCAACGAGTGCACGACACGCATCGTTGGCGGAGCGGACCAGCATTGCGGCCAGTGCCGCACCGGCAGTGACCTGTTCGCCTGCTTTCAGGCCAAGCCGAGAGGGGGGAACGCTTGCAGCGTACTTGCTGACCGTGATCCAGCGCTCCGCATTCCAATTGGAATCGAGTGCGATCAGCGCCGTGAGCAATTTGGCGAGTGAGGCGGGTTGCAGGCGCAGAGTCGGCGCACGTTGCCACAGCAATTGGTCGTCCAGAACGACCATGTAACTGCGCGCCGCCGACGGATAAGGATCCGCTGCCTCCGCGTGCAGCGGCGAGGCGAGCGTCAACAACAACACGCCGACCAGGGAGGCAAAGGCCTGCATCCCCGAGCGGCGCGTGATGTGACGATTAGTTCGAGAACAGGCCACCCAGTGCCTTCTTGCCCTTGTTGAACAGACCTTTGGTCTTATCGACGGCGTTCTGCGGCTGCTCCTGCGCAGGATCCTGCTGTTCGTCCCTCTCTGGATCCTGAGTGCCACTCTCGCCGCTTGCGGACCGTGCCGACGAGCGTTGCGCGCGCCGTTCCTGGTCCTGGTTGCTGGCGTACTCGGAGCAGAAATTACGATAGTTCGAGGCAATCGCCGTGTAACGACGGCCTGCGCAGTGTTGCGCAGCGATGCCAGCGGCCAGCGTTGGGCACTCGTTCGCGATGAAGCCCAGATCGTTTCTCTGCTCAGCGCTCTTGCACAGGCGTTCGCGTTCCTGTTCCAGCGAGAAGCCGCAGACGCGCGCCGACTCCGTCAGCGGCTTGGCGCGCGGATCGTTGTTCACCGCAACGCTCGCAGCTCTGCGCTCCTGCTGCGAGAGACGACGGAAATTCGAAGGCTTACGAACGGAGTCGCAGTAGGTGCGCTTGTCTGCCGGGTCCTTACACTGAGCCAGGAACCACGGATCGTTCGCTTGCTCGGCCATTTCATGGCAGCGGTAAATCATCTCCTCCTCGGCGCGCTTCTGCTGCCGCTCGATGTCGGCCTGCAATTTCTTCATCACGAAGTTCGCCTCGCTGCCGTCGCACTGGCCGACCTTCTGGCCCTCGTACTTCATGACCATCGACTCGCCGCCGGTGGTGATTTCCATCTGGCCCTTGTAGTGATCGGGGCTGATGTAGGTGAGCTGCGCCGAGCCTTCGGCCGCGTTCTCGCCGGTGCAACGCATCTTGAAGCTCTGCACGTTGCCGCTGCGCTTCATGTCATAGATCTGGCAGTCGTCGTCGGTGCGGATCGGCGGCTCCGAGTCCTGGCCCGGCTGCTTGCAGATCTCCGAGTTCTGCGCCGGCATGGACATGCCAGCCATCTGCATGGTGTTGGTGACCTTCCACTTCTCGCCTTCGATCTTGCCCTGGGCCAGCGCCAGCGAGGTGCCAGCACAGGTCAGCAGCAGCAACGCGCACACGTTTTTCATAGTGTTTCCCGCACTGATAGGATTCGTGCAGGCTCGCATGCGGCACCGTCGTGGTCTATGTCCCGTCAAGGCAGTTGACTTTTGGCTGACACCGGCATGTAAGCGCAACAAAATGTCGAAGCGGCTGTCGGAATGAGTCGAGTGGGCGCGTCCTTGGGATGAGTTTCACTCAATAGGAGACGCAAATGGCTTATGTGGATGGTTTCGTCGTACCGGTGCCCAAGGACAAGCTGCAGGTCTACAAGGAAAAGGCGCGGGTCTGCGGCGAGGTGTGGAAGAGTCATGGCGCGCTGAGTTACGTTGAATGCGTCGCCGACGATGTTCCTTATGGCGAGCTCACGTCGTTCCCGCGCGCCGTGCAGGTCAAGCCGGACGAGCTCGTCATCTTCGCGTGGATCACATACGAATCGCGTCAGCAGCGCGATGCCGTGAATGCGAAGGTTATGGAGGATCCGCGCATGAAGGCGATGTTCAATGAAATACCGGTCGACGGAAAGCGCATGATTTTCGGCGGTTTCGAGATGCTCTTTAGTTTGTGATTTGGGCACCCGCGGCGTGCTGACGGAGTGAGATATGTGTCGGAACATCAAAACGCTGTTCAATTTCGAGCCGCCGGCCACCGACGCCGAGATTCATGACGCCTCACTGCAGTTCGTCCGCAAGCTCAGCGGGTTCACGATTCCGTCGAAGGCCAATGCAGCGGCCTTCGAGCGCGCGGTGGAGGAGGTGGCGGCCGCCGCGCGTACCTTGATGAGCACCATGACGACGAATGCAGAGCCCAAGAGTCGTGAAGTCGAAGCGGAACGGGCGCGGGCGCGCAACGCGATCAGGTTCGGCACCAAGCCCGAAAGCGTCTGAGAGTCGCGCACTCGAGGCGCACCCAAGCACGCTGGTGGGGCAGCAGGTTTGACAAGCCGCGCGCCACCGTTGAATACTAAACTCATACAAAAGCCCCGCGATCTGTGTCGAGTGGGCGAGTCGAGGGGGTCGATGGTGAGCATCCAGCGCGCGCGGCGCGTTTTTTTTCGGGCGCGACTGGTAGCGCTATCAGAGCATTTGCCGCACCTGCGGGGTGCCTGGTTCACGGCAGCCGTCGTGGCGCTGCTCGCCGCTTCGATCTTTTCCACCGCATCCGCTACTCCACGTCTGGAACGACAGGGCAGCACGATGCGCCTGATCGTGAACGACCAGCCGATGCTGGTGCTCGGCGGCGAGCTTGGGAACTCCAGCGCCAGTAGCGCCGCGTACATGGCGCCGTATTGGCCCAAGCTCAAACAGATGAACGTGAACACCGTGCTCGCGCCCGTGTCCTGGGAGCTGATCGAGCCGGTGGAAGGCAGGTTTGTCTGGACCTCGCTCGATCAGTTGCTGAGGGACGCGCGGGCTCATGATATGAAGCTCGTGCTGCTGTGGTTCGGCGCATGGAAAAACAGCATGTCTACGTACGTGCCATCGTGGGTCAAACGCGATCAGGCGCGCTTCCCTCGCGTACAGCTGCCGAATGGTCAGAGCACCGACATCCTTTCTGCATTTTCGATCGCGACCCGTGATGCCGATGCGCGAGCGTTCGCTGCTCTGCTGAATCGCATCAAAGAGGTCGACTCGAAACAAAGCACCGTGGTGATGGTGCAGGTCGAGAACGAGATCGGCATGTTGCCGGTGGCTCGGGAGTATGGCGCCGAGGCCAATCGTTTGTTCGCCGAACGCGTGCCCGCAGAATTGATGAGTCATCTCGATGCGTCGCGGGCCAATCGAACGGGGCTGCACGAGTTGTGGGCCGAGCAGGGCGGCAAGCGCGAGGGCACCTGGGTCGAAGTGTTTGGCGAGGGCGATGCTGCCGCTGAAGCATTCACTGCGTGGCACTACTCGCGTTTCGTGGAGGCATTGGTGGTCGCAGGCAAGGCTGCGTACCCGCTGCCGATGTTTGTAAACGCGGCGCTCAATCGCATGAACAAAGCACCGGGCGAGTATCCGAGCGGCGGTCCGCTGCCGCATCTGCTGGATGTCTGGAAAGCCGGTGCGCCATCGCTCGACCTGCTGGCTCCGGACATTTACTTCCCGAACTTTGTCGATCTGGCCGCGCGCTTCCGCCGTGCGGACAATGCACTGTTCATTCCGGAAGCAAACAATGCCGACAAGCCCGAAGTGCCGGCGAATGCGTTCTATGCATTCGGCAAGCTGGATGCGATCGGCTTCTCGCCGTTTTCCATCGAATCCATCGCCGACCGCAAACCCAACCCCCTGGCCGATGCCTATGCCGTGCTGAGGCAACTCAGCCCGGCAATTCTTTCCGCCCAGGGGCTGGCTCGCATGTCGGGTTTCAAGCCGCGCATTCTCGAAGACCAGACCGTGCTCGACATGCCGGTGACCGAGGACATCGGCGGTTATCGTTTCACGGTGTCGTTCATCGATCCATGGATGCCGGAAGCGCAGCAGAGCACGGCCACGCACGGCGGGTTGATCATTCAGACCGGCCCCGAGGATTATCTGATCGCGGGGCAGGGAATCGTCGTCACCGCCAGGCCGATCGGCCCGGGGCCGCCGCTGGCGGGGATCGACCAGGCCTGGGAAGGCACATTCGATTCGCAGGGACGCTGGCTGCCTGGGCGCTTGCTCAACGGCGACCAGACCCATCAAGGACGTCATGTGCGACTGGCGCCCGGCAACTTCCAGATTCAGCAAGTACGGTTCTATCGCTATCGATGAGTGGGCCGCCAGGCGCCCGGTTACAAATATGCACAAACAGATAGGCAAGCAGTTACTACTCGCGGCACTGGGGTGCGCCATATCGCTGTCCGCGCGAGCGGCGCCGACGGTTTCATTCGATTGGTTCGAATACACGGGCAAGGACGCGGTATTTGAGACGCAGCTGCCGGCCGGCAGTTATCGCAATCCCATTCTCGCCGGGTTCTATCCTGACCCAAGCATCACGCGCGCCGGCGACAAGTTCTATCTGGTCAATTCGACGTTCGCTTATTTCCCCGGTATTCCGGTGTTCGAAAGCAGCGATCTGGTGCACTGGCAGCTGCTCGGACATGTGCTCGACCGTCCGCAACAGCTGCCTTTCGACGGGCTGGAGATCTCGCGCGGCGTGTTCGCACCGGCGATTCATCATCACAATGGCGTGTTCTACGTGCTGAATACGCTGGTCGATAGCGGCGGCAATTTCATCAGCACCGCCACCAATCCCGCGGGCCCCTGGTCGGATCCGGTGTGGCTGCCGCAGATCGATGGCATCGATCCGTCATTGTTCATCGACGCCGACGGCAAGGCCTATGTGCTCAACAACGGAGCGCCGGATGAAGCGCCGAGATATCAAGGCCATCGCGCCATCTGGATGCAGGAATTCGACTTGCAACAGCTGAAGCTGGTGGGCCCGCGCCGGGTACTCGTGAATGGTGGCGTGGACATTTCCAAGCAGCCGATCTGGATCGAGGGGCCGCACCTGTACAAGCGGGGCCAGTGGTATTACCTCATGTGTGCCGAAGGCGGCACGGGCGTGAATCATTCGGAAGTGATCCTGCGCTCGAAGTCGGTGTGGGGGCCTTTCGCTGCCTACGAGGACAATCCGATTCTGACACAGCGGGAATTGTCGAAGGAGCGCGCCAATCCCATCACGAACGCCGGTCACGCGGACCTGGTCGAGGCGCCCGACGGCACGTGGTGGGCAACGTTTCTGGGTTCACGCACCTATGACGGCGTGAACTATCACACGGGTCGCGAGACTTACCTGCTGCCTGTGACTTGGAAGAATGACTGGCCCGTGATCCTGGAGCGCGGCAAGGCCATTCCGTACGTCGCGCCGGGGCCGAAGTTGTCGAACATCCATCCACAGGTCGTGCCGCTCACCGGCAACTTCACCTGGCGCGATGAATTCGACGGACGTGAGTTGAACGCGGCCTGGCTGCAGGTGCGCGCGCCGAAGCGCAAGTGGTTCGATCTGTCGGCCGAGCCGGGGCGACTCAACATCGCGCCCAGCGACGAGCGCTTGGATGGCAAGGGCAATCCCGCCTATCTGGGGCGCCGGCAGCAACATCTCACATTCGATGCCAGCACCTTGCTACGACTACCGAAGGAAGCGGGCGTCGCGGCCGGTATCGCGGCGTTTCAGAACGGCCAGCACTGGTACTTTCTGGGGGCGCGTCGCACGGGCGAGTCGGTGCAGGTCTTTCTGGAAAAGAAGAGCGGCACAACGGTGAAGCAAGTGGCGACCGCCACGTTGAAGCAGGCATCCGATGCCCCGATCAAGCTGAAGATCAGCGGCAACGGTCGCGACCATTCGTTCTACTACGAGGCTGCTGGCTGGCAGCCGCTGCTGGAGAATGACGACGGCTCCATTCTCAGCACCGAAGTTGCGGGAGGCTTTGTCGGCGCGACGCTCGGCCCGCACGCACGACTGGAGCACTGAACGGCGGGCCGCACGACCCAGCGGCGCACTTTCTCAGTCGAGCGATGTCAGATCCGCTATTCGCCGCCGCCCGTACAGCGGGACTCGTGCAAGCGGCCGGCAAGGGCGGGGATCGCAAGTCCCCGCCACTAAATTAGTACGTGTTACTATCGCGGCCCCCGGCCGCATGGCGCGCCCGGCAAGTCGTTCGGAATCAAACGTTTAGGGACATTATCCCGCTCCTCACATGCTACAAACCATCCGCGACAAAATCACCGGCTGGGTTGCCGGTCTGTTCCTCGGCGCCATCGGCATCGTGTTCGTGTTCTGGGGCATCGATTTCCAGTCCACCGCCGCCTCGTTCGCGGCCAAGGTGGATGGCGAGCGCATTCCGGCCGAAACCGTGCGCCAGGCCTGGCAGCGTCGGCAGTCCCAGTTGCAGCAGATGCTGCGAGGGGAGTTGCCGCCGGAAATGGCCCGAGCTCAGCAGCAGGCCATCCTCGATCAGTACATCCAGCAGGCGTTGCTCACTCAGCGCGCCAACGACCTGGGCTACAAGGTGAGCGACGAGGCGCTGGCCCGACGCGTGATGGAGATTCCCGAGTTCCAGGTCGACGGCAAGTTCTCGGCGGACCGCTACAACGGCCTGCTGCGTCAGAATGGCCTCACCGAGGCGCGTTTCGAGTCGCAGCTGCAGGGCGACTTGTTGCTCGAACAGTTGCAGAAGGGCCTGGTCGACTCGGCGTTTGCGGTTCCTTATGAGCTGGAGCGCCGCTATGCGCTGGAGAAGCAGCAGCGCGAGCTCGATTACGTGCTGATCGCGGCGAACGACTTCCTGCCCTCGGTCACCGTTACCGACGAGCAGATCCAGAAGTACTACGAACAGAACGGCAGCGATTTTCTGCTGCCCGAGACCGTGGACCTGCAGTACATCGAGCTGACGCGCGCGCAGGCGGAGTCCAAGGTCGATGTCAGCGAACAGGCGCTGAAGGATTACTACGAGACGGTCAAGGAGCGCTTCGAGGCACCCGAGCGGCGCAAGGGGCGTCACATCCTGATCACCGCCACCGACGGCCTGGATGACGCGGCCGCGCAGAAGAAGGCGCAGGAGCTGACCGACAAGGCCAAGTCGGGCGGCGATTTCGCGCAGCTCGCCAAGCAAAATTCCAAGGATCCGGGCTCGGCCCAGCAGGGCGGCGATCTGGGCTGGGCGCAGAAGGGCATGTTCGTCGGCCCGTTCGAGGATGCGCTGTTCAGCATGCAGCCCGGCGAGATCCGCGGACCGGTGAAGACGCAATTCGGCTATCACGTGCTGAAGCTGGAGAACGTCGAGGCAGGCCATCAACAGAGCTTCGCCGAAGCGCGTGCCGAGGTCGAAGCCGAATACCGCAAGGACCGCGCGCAGACCGGCTTCTACGATGAGTCGCAGAAGATGGCCGACGCGGCGTTCGCTGCGCTGACCGAGCTCGACACGGTCGCGAAGTCGATGAACCTGCCGCTGCACGAGATCAAGGGCTTCACACGCGAAGGCGGTGGCGAGTTCGGCGCCGACAAGAGCGTGATCGATGCGGCGTTCAGCGAAGATGTGCTGGATCGTCGCCAGAACAGCCCGCTGGTCGCCGTTGGCGAGGACAAGGCGGTGGTGTTGCGTGCCATCGGCTACAAGGCCGCCGAGCCGCGCCCCTTGGCCGATGTCCGCGGTGAAATCGAATCACGTCTGCGTTCGCAGGCGGCTCGCGAAGCCGCGGCGGCGAAGGGCGCGGATGCCTTGGCTCGTTTGCAGAAGGGCGAGACTTGGGATTCGCTCGGCGCGTTGGGGTTGAAGCCGGTCGGCAAGCGCTTCGTTACGCGCGATGACTCGATCGCACCGCCGGCAGTGCTGCGCTCGGCGTTCCAGGCGTCGAAGTCCGCGATTTCCGAGACGGCGCCTTACGTGTCTGGAGTGACCACTGACGATGGCAACTACGCGGTGCTGGCCGTCACGCAGACTCGTAGCGGTGAGACGGACAAGGAGCCGGAGCAGGAACGCGCCATCCGTCGTCGCCAGGCTGAAATGCGTGCCGGCAATGAAGAGCTGACCGCTTACGTCGAAGAGGCTCAGCGCAACGCCGACATCGTTCGCAACGACAAGGTCTTCGAATAACGCGACTGCGTCAATTCACGAGGCGCAAAAAAACGCCGCGGTCCTGCACGGACCGCGGCGTTTTTCATTGGCCAGTATCAATCGCCTTCGGGGAAGGACATGCCGACGGTATTGAAGCCGGCATCGACATAGATGATCTCGCCGGTAATGCCGGCCGACAGATCGGAGGCGAGGAACGCGGCGGTGTTGCCGACGTCTTCGATCGTGACATTCCGGCGCAGCGGTGCGATCGACGCGACATGGCTGAGCATCTTGCGGAAGCCACCGATGCCGGCCGCCGCCAGCGTCTTGATCGGACCGGCGGAAATGCCGTTGACGCGAATACCTTTCGGGCCGAGGTCCGCAGCGAGGAAGCGCACGCCGGCTTCCAGGCTCGCCTTTGCCAGCCCCATCACGTTGTAGCTCGGCAGCGAGCGGACCGCGCCGAGATAGGTGAGGGTGAGGATGGAGCCCGCGCGACCTTCGAGCATCGGCTCAGCCGCCTTGATGACGGCAGTGAGGCTGTAGCTGGAAATGTCGTGGGCGATGCGGAAATTTTCGCGAGTCGTCGACTCGACGAAGCCGCCGCGAATTGCATCCGAAAGGCGCGAAAATTGCTAACGGCGTGCACGAATGAATGTCGAAGCTTTGTCCCAAGCTCTTCTTGAGCGTCTCGAAAC
Source organism: Steroidobacter cummioxidans (assembly GCF_003104955.1). Taxonomy (NCBI): domain Bacteria; kingdom Pseudomonadati; phylum Pseudomonadota; class Gammaproteobacteria; order Steroidobacterales; family Steroidobacteraceae; genus Steroidobacter; species Steroidobacter cummioxidans. The sequence goes on from NZ_LSRW01000078.1 coordinate 10,899, forward strand.
CGGCGGCAATGCTTTCGTCGCTGGCCACGTCCATTTCGAATACCGATGCCGCGCCGAACTCCTTGCCCATGCCTTCGACGCGATCCTTGAAGCGCTCTTGATAGCTGAACGCCAGTTCCGCGCCTTCGCGCTTCAGCGCCTGAGCAATGCCGAAGGCGATGGAACGCTCGGTCGCCAGTCCGATGATGAGGGCGCGCTTGCCTGCGAGGAATGCCATGAACCGCTCCAGTGAAAGAAAACTGGAGCGTAGTTTAGCAATTTGGCGGTCCGCGGGCTGCGGACCGCCGGGAGAGCTCTCAGATACCCGCGCGCCGGCGGTCGTCGATGTACATGACCAGGCGCTGGCCGGGCTTGATGACGCTGCGCTTGGTCAGGTTGTTCCAGCCGAGCAGATCAGACAGTCGCACGCGGAATTTGGTGGCGATGGTCGAGAGCGAATCGCCGCTGCGAACGACGTACGTGGTCGAACGCGCCACGTTGCTGCTGTCGGTGGTGGCGAGCCGGGCGGTGCCCGGAATCGAGAGCACCTGGCCGACGGCCAGCGTGCCGCCGCTATCCAGTCCGTTGCTGTTGGCGAGGCGGTCCATGCTCACACCGTGAGTCTTGGCGATGCTCCACAGCGTGTCGCCGCGACGCACGATGTGCTTGTCCGAAGGCGCCCGGCTACGCGCCGGCGTTTCTTGTTCGTACGAAGCGAGCTGCACGCCGCTTGGCAACTGCATGCCCTTCGGCGCGGCTGCGATCAGCAGTTCCTGACCAGGATGAATCATGTTGCCGCGAAGCTTGTTGGCGGTCTTCAACGCCGCAACCGAGACACCGTACTTATCGGCGATGTGGCCGAGCGTATCGCCACGACGCACTCGGTGATACACGATGCGCACGCGCTCGGTCGGCGGCAGGGCAGCGATGCCTGCCTGGAAGCGGTCGTTACGATCGATGGGCACCAGAATGTGGTGCGGACCGTCCGGATCGGTGACCCAGTGATTGAACGCCGGGTTCAGTGCCAGCAGCTCTTCCTTCGACATCTCGGCGAGCTCGGCGGCGACGTGCAGATCGAGTTGGCCGCCGACGTCGACTTTGACGAAGTAGGGCGTGTTTGCGATCGGCGCGAACGCCAGTCCGTGAGTGGTCGGATCGCCAACGATGCGGCGCATGGCGAGCAGCTTCGGCACGTATGCCTTGGTCTCACGCGGCAGCGTCAAGCTGAAATAGTCGGTGGGCTTGCCGGCGCGACGATTCTTCGCGATCTCGCGAGCCACCCGAGCTTCACCGCAGTTATATGCAGCGACGGCGAGCAGCCAGTCGCCATCGAACTCATCGTGCAGGAACTGCAAGTAGTCCAGCGCGGCGCCGGTCGAGGCGACCACGTCGCGGCGACCGTCGTAGTACCAGTTCTGTTTCAGGCCGTAGCGACGACCGGTCTCGGCGATGAATTGCCACAGGCCCGAGGCGCGCGCGCGCGAATAAGCAACGGGATTGAAGGCGCTCTCGACCACTGGCAACAAGGCCAGCTCGAGCGGCATGTTGCGGGCTTCCAGCTCGCCGACGATGAAGTGCAGATAGCGCTCGCCACGCTTGAAGGTGCGATCCAGGTAAGCGGGATGATTGACGAACCAGCGCAACTCCATGTCGACCGATGGATGGTCGATGTCGCTGATGGTGTAGCCCTTGCGGATGCGCTCGAACAGGTCGCCGCCTTCGGGCAGCGAGTCGTCGCCTTGACCGAGCTCGCGCACCAGGCGCGGACTGCTCTGTGCGTCGAGGGCTTCGATGGCTTCCTCGATCTGTTCGGGACCGGACACGCCGATCGCCGCTTCATCGAGCTTGCTGATCGAGGCATCCAGCTCGACGAATTCGACGGCATCATCGTCGTCTTCGTCGCCGGCTTTCGAGCCGAAGTGGCTGCAGCCAGCCGTCAAGACCGCCAGGGTCGTTGCAATGATTGCTGGCAGCGCGGTCGCTGGTCGCCACTGATACATCTGATCCCTCCACCTGCCTCGCCTCTTATCGAATTCGAGAGGCAGGCGCAAAACTAACCCTGGTCGGCCCTTGATACTCGGCGTACGCCGAGCCGGCGGGCGACTCCCATCACACTCCGGTGCCCGTGCACCTTGGTTGAGAAACGTGCTGTGCCGCCCACGGCAGCACTAGCGAAAACTGTCCTTCCACTGCCGGATGACAGCGAATACTTCAGGTTGACTAGGTAACCTGCGGCCGGCATAGGCTTCAGCGGCCTGTTTCACACTCTGATCGTCACAGCGCAGAAAAGGGTTCACATTCCTCTCCCGCCTGATGTCGGTTGGAATCGTTGCCTCATCCCGGGCGCGCAGCTCCCGGCAATGCGACAGATAGCTGGCTGCCGCCTGGTTGTGCGGCTCGACCGCCTGGCCGAATTTCAAGTTGCTTAGCGTGTACTCGTGCGCGCAGTACACCAAAGTTTCGGCAGGCAGGGCCGCAAGCTTGGACAGCGAATCGTGCATTTGTTCCGCAGTGCCCTCGAACAAGCGACCGCAGCCGGCGCTGAACAACGTATCGCCGCAGAACACAGCGCCATGACCGACATATGCAATGTGACCTGCGGTGTGCCCTGGGACGTCTAGCACGTCGAAGGCGAGACCGAGGTCGGGAAAGAGGGCGCGATCGCCTTCACGCAACCGTTGTGGATTGCCGGGAATGACCTCGGTCGCTGGCCCGTACACCGGAATTCCGCGGCGATTTTGCAGCAGCTCCTCGACACCACCGACATGGTCGCCGTGATGATGGGTGAGCAGCAGTCCGGACAGCGTGAGATTGCGGGAGGCGAGCGCGCGCTCGACCGGCTTGGCATCGCCCGGATCGACGACCACGACGCGCGCAGCGTCCTGGGGCGAATGAATCAGCCAGATGTAATTGTCAGTAAATGCCCGAACCGGGGTCACTTGCAGCATCGTTGTACCGACCCCGGAAAGCAGCGTACCAGGGGGTATTAAACATGCCATGTGGCTGACCGGCAAGCATTAATCACGGCGTATCCGCGGCTATTTTCGCGTTCGGTTGCGGCGGCACTGCGGATCGGTGCGGAAGTTGCCACTCAAGTGCCTGCTGGGCAGGATGCCCGAATGCCGGGGGCGCAGGCGCAGGACCGGCCTGCGTGCACCGAACCCTTGGCGGCGTTGATCCGTTATCCTCTACGTTATGCCCGAACCCTCCGCACTCGACCTGCACGCCTGGCTGCGCTCGCCGCTCGGTCAGCGCGTTTATGCGCTCGAGCGCAAGCTGGCGGGCGAGGCGCTGGCGCAGGTGTTCGGTTGGCAATTGCTGCAGATCGGGCAATGGGGCGATGACGATGGCTTGATGTCCGAGGCGCGCACTCAGCGCAAATCGGTGCTGGCCTGGCATGGCGCGCGTTCGCCCGGATCATCCTCCATTCGCTCTCGAACCGACGCGCTCGCGATCCAGTCGGATTCGGTCGATGCCGTTTTGTTGCCGCATACGCTCGAGTACGAGCCCGAGCCGCACGAGATCGTGCGTGAGGTCGGGCGCGTCCTGTCCGCCGAAGGGCATCTGATCGTGTTCGGTTTCCGGCCGTTTTCCAGCTGGGGTGTGCGGCACTGGATCGCGAAGAATGGCTTTCCGCCCGGCACCGAACGGCTGATCGGTGAAGGCCGGCTGCGCGACTGGCTCAAGCTGCTCGGGTTCGAGGTCGTCGATTCGCGACGTTATCTGTTCAGCTTGCCGTTCAGCGCCAGCTCGCCTGCCTCACAACGCTTCTTCGAGCGCAGCGGCAATTATCTGTGGCCGATGTTTGCGGGCGGCTATCTGATCAAAGCTCGCAAGCGGGTCTACACACTCACACCGATTCGTCCGCGCTGGCGGCTGCGCCCCAAAGTGGTGGGCGGTCTCATCGAGCCGAGCACGCCGCGCAACGCCAATCGCATGTGACGCCCCGTTGCGAATTCCAAGCTTCGAAAACTCACGATAAGCGATCAATGGCTGCAGTCGAGATCTACACCGACGGTGCTTGCCGCGGCAATCCGGGGCCGGGCGGGTGGGGCGCAATCCTACGCTCGGGTGAGCACGTCAAAGAGCTCAAGGGCGCCGAGGCGCTCACCACCAACAATCGCATGGAGCTGACGGCCGCAATCCAGGCGCTCGCGGCATTGAAGCGCGGCTGCGACGTGGCGCTGTACACCGACTCGCAGTACGTGCGCAAAGGCATCCTCGAATGGATGGCGCAATGGAAATTGCGCGACTGGCGTACCGCCGATAAGAAGCCGGTGAAGAATGTCGATCTGTGGCAGGCGCTGGAGCAGGAGATCGCGCGGCACAAGATCGAATGGCACTGGGTGAAGGGGCACGCCGGCATTCCCGGTAACGAGCGCGCCGATCAGCTGGCTAACCAGGCGATCGACGAGATGCAGGCGCGTGCGCCGGTAGGCTGACCCGCATCATTGCAGATCAGCAACCTCGCACGCATGCGCTATCATGCGCGCCAGCTTGCGATCACCGGCGGATTTCTCCATGGACTTCATCGATCTCAAAACCCAGTACCGGCGCGTGCAGGACTCGGTCAATGCGCGCATTCGTGCGGTGCTGGAGCATGGCCAATACATCCTGGGCGCGGAGACCGTCGAGCTGGAACACAAGCTCGCTGAATACGTCGGTGCCAAACATTGCATCGGCGCGTCGAGCGGCACGGACACGTTGCTGATCGCGCTGATGGCATACGGCATCGGGCCGGGCGATGAGGTCATCACGTCGCCGTTCACGTTCATCGCCACGGGCGAGATGATCGCGCTGGCGGGCGCGAAGCCAGTGTACGTCGACATCGATGCGCGTACTTACAACATCGATCCGAAGCTGATCGAAGCAGCGATTACGCCGCGGACCAAGGCCATCATGCCAGTGTCGTTGTATGGCCAGTGCGCCGACATGGATGCGATCAACGCGATCGCCCGCAAGCATCGCATTCCGGTGATCGAAGATGCCGCGCAGAGCTTCGGCGCAATGTACAAGGGCAAGCGCTCGTGCGCCGTGTCCGAAGTGGGCTCGACGTCATTCTTTCCGTCCAAGCCGCTGGGCGCCTATGGCGATGGCGGCGCGCTGTTCACCGACGATGACAGCCTGGCCAAGCTGATGCGCGAGATTCGCGTGCACGGCCAGGATCGTCGCTATCATCATCCGCGCCTGGGCATCAACGGTCGTCTCGACACGCTGCAAGCGGCGGTGTTGCTGGCGAAGATGGAAATCTTCCCCGACGAAGTTGCGGCTCGTAGCGCCATCGGTGCCCGCTACTCGCAGCTGATCGACGAGGCGTTCGCGAAGGAGAGCGATCCTGCGCGCAAGGTGGTCACGCCCTACATCGCACCCGACTGCACCAGCGTGTATGCGCAGTACACCGTGGAAGTCGCCGATCGAGCCAAAGTGGAGCAGGGCATGAAGGCTCGCAGCGTGCCGACGGCCGTGCATTACCCCGTGCCGCTGCACCTGCAGCCCGTGTTTGCGAACCTCGGTCAAGGGCCGGGCTCCTTCCCGGTTTCCGAAGCTGTTGGCGATCGCGTTATCAGCTTGCCCATGCACCCGTATCTGACCGAGGCGCACCAGGTGCAGGTCGTGAGCGCGCTCAAGGAATCGGTGCTGGGCTAACGGGATGCGTCAAGTCATCCTCGATACCGAAACCACCGGCCTGGAGCCCGAGCAAGGCCACCGCATCATCGAAATCGGCTGCGTCGAGCTGGTGAACCGGCGCAAGTCGGGGCGCACGTTTCATCGCTATCTGCGGCCCGACCGCGAAGTCGATCGCGGTGCCATTCAGGTGCACGGCCTCACCAACGAATTCCTGGCGCAGCAGCCGCGCTTTGCCGACGTCGTCGATGAGCTGCTCGAGTTCATCAGCGGCGCCGAGCTGATCATTCATAACGCGGCGTTCGATCTGGCGTTCCTGGACGCCGAGCTGAAGCGTTTGCCGGGGCCGCTGCGGCAGATGCGGAAACTCTGCAACGTCATCGACACGTTGCCGCTCGCGCGTCAGATGCATCCTGGCCAGCGCAACAGCCTCGACGCGCTGTGCAAACGCTACGACATCGACAACTCGCATCGCGAGCTGCACGGCGCGTTGCTCGACGCGCAGATTTTGCTCGAAGTCTATCTGGCGATGACCGGTGGCCAGACGGCCCTGATCCTCGGTGAGACTAACGAGGCGAGCTCTGCTGTGGCGTTCGAGCCCGTGGCCACCGTCATGCGTCCGCGGGGTGTGTTGCGAGTTCTGCGCGCGACTGAAGAAGAATTGGTCGCTCACGAGCGCATGCTGACCACGATCGACAAGAGCAGCGGCGGCAAGACGCTCTTCAAACAGTTGGCGCTGCCCGAGATCGCACCGGCGCCGCCGCCCGTCGCCGCACAAGCAGCAGCGGCACTGGCCTGATCCACGGCTCATGCTGCACGCGTTTCGTAATCTGTTTCTGGGAAATGCGCCGCGCTGGTACAAGCTGACCATCATCAGCTTTCTGGTGATCAATCCGCTGGTGCTGCTGTTGGGCGGCACGCACGGCGCGACGCTGGCAGCGTGGCTGATCCTCCTCGAGTTCATCTTCACGCTGGCCATGGCGTTGAAGTGCTATCCATTGCAGCCTGGCGGTCTGCTGGCGCTGCAGGCCGTGTTGCTGGGGCTCACTCGAGCCGACTCGGTGTATCAGCACACGGTCACGGCGTTCCCCATCATCCTGCTGTTGATCTTCATGGTGGCGGGCATTTTCTTCCTCAAGGAAATGCTGGTGTTCTGTTTCACCAAGCTGCTGCTGAAGGTGCGCTCCAATCTGTGGCTGGCGTTTCTGTTCTGCCTGGTGCCAGCGGTGCTCGCCGCGTTTCTCGATGCGCTCACAGTACTGGCGGTGCTCATCACCGTGGCGATGGGCTTCTATGAGGTTTATCACAAGGTCGCCTCCGGCAAGTCGCATCACGATCCACATGACAGCTCGGCCGATGAACATGTCGGCGAGTTGCACCGCTCTGATCTCGATGCGTTTCGCGCAGTGCTGCGCGGGTTGTTGATGCACGCCGGCGCGGGCACGGTGTTGGGTGGTGTCATGACGCCGGTGGGCCAGCCGCAAAACGTGCTCGTGGCGGAGCAGGCGGGCTGGAACTTCACTGAGTTCTTCGTGCAGGTCGCACCGGTGGCACTGCCGGTGTTCGTGGTCGGTATCGCCACCTGTCTGGTGATCGAGCACCTGAAGTGGTTCGGTTATGGCACGCGCTTGCCGGATGCGGTCCGCCACGTTCTCGAAGCGTACGATCAGCAACAGCAGGCGCATCGCACGCAGCGCGATGTCGCGATCATCGTGGTGCAGGCCATCACGGCGTTGATCCTGGTCTTCGCACTGGCGTTCCACCTCGCCGCAGTCGGCCTGATCGGTTTGCTCGTGATCGTTCTGGCAACCGCGTTTACCGGCATTACCGAAGAGCAGCGTCTCGGCAAGGCATTCGAGACGGCGCTGCCGTTTACCGCGCTGATCGTGGTGTTCTTCGTGATCGTGGCGCAGATCCACGACCAGCATCTGTTCGAGCCGGTGGTGGGTTGGGCTCTGCAGCAGTCCGGGGACATGCGGGCGGCGATCTTCTATCTGGCGAGCGGCCTGTTGTCCTCGGTCAGCGACAACGTTTTCGTGGCCACGATCTACATCACAGAAGTGAAGGCCGCCCTGCTGGAGGGCACGATCAGCGCCCCCGAGTTCGGCCGGCTGGCGGTGGCCATCAACACCGGCACCAACATCCCCAGCATCGCCACGCCCAATGGCCAGGCGGCGCTGCTGTTTCTGCTGACTTCGGCGGTGGCGCCGCTGATCCGCCTGTCGTACGGACGCATGGTGTGGATGGCGTTGCCATACACCATCACTTTGACTCTGAGTGGTCTGTGGGCGGTGCTGTATCTGCTTTGACAAGCATTCCGACAGTGTTTCCGCGTCGCCGCCAGCGCCGCGTCCTTTAGACCTATGTCTCTATTTCGACGCCGGTTTTGTGGCATTCTTGCGCCCTTTGTGAACAACCCCATCCGTTATCCACCGGACACTTATGTCTCAATTTAGTCTGCGCGAATGCAAGCTGGGAGTGATTGGCCTGGGCTATGTCGGGCTGCCGCTGGCGGTGGAGTTCGGCAAGAGCTACCAAACCGTCGGTTTCGACATCAAGGCGGCCCGCGTTGCCGAGCTGAAAAAGGGCCGCGACAGCACGCTCGAAGTCGAGCCGGCCGAGCTCAAGGCCGCCAAGCGCCTGACGTACACGACCAATTTGAAAGATCTGCGCACCTGCCGGGTTTACATCGTCACAGTGCCGACGCCGATCGACAGCTACAAGCGTCCGGGCCTGACGCCCATCGAGCGCGCCAGCGAGCTGATCGGCCAGGTGCTGAAGAAGGGCGACATCGTGGTGTTCGAATCCACCGTGTATCCGGGCTGTACCGAAGAGGTTGCGGTGCCCATCCTGGAGCGGCTCTCCGGCCTGACCTTCAACAAGGATTTCTTCGCCGGCTACAGCCCCGAGCGCATCAATCCGGGTGACAAGACGCATCGCCTCACCACGATCAAGAAGATCACGTCTGGCTCGACGCCCGAAGTGGCGACCTTCGTCGACGCGCTCTACGGCAGCATCGTCACGGCGGGCACGCACAAGGCGTCGAGCATTCGCGTCGCCGAAGCCGCCAAGGTGATCGAGAACACGCAGCGCGACGTCAATATTGCGCTGATCAACGAGCTGGCGCTGATCTTCAACCGCCTCGGCATCGACACCGAGGAAGTGCTCGAAGCCGCCGGCACCAAGTGGAACTTCCTGCCGTTCCGTCCGGGGCTGGTCGGCGGTCATTGCATCGGCGTCGATCCGTATTACCTGACGCACAAGGCGCAGGAGATCGGCTATCACCCGGAAATGATCCTGGCCGGCCGCCGCATCAACGACAACATGGCGATCTACGTCGCCGAGCAGATCGCGCAGCTGATGATCAAGAAGCGCATCCACGTGAACGGCGCGCGCATCCTGATGATGGGCCTGACGTTCAAGGAGAACTGCCCCGACCTGCGTAACTCGAAGGTCGCCGACGTGGTGGCCGAGCTGAAGAAGTTCGGGGCCAAGGTGGACGTGTTCGATCCGTGGGTCGACGCGGAGGAGTGCGAGCACGAGTACGGTATCAAGCCGATCCGCAGGCCGGGCGCCGGCAAGTACGACGCCATCGTGATGGCGGTCGCACACAAGCAGTTCCGCGACATGGGCATCGACGAGATCCGCTCGTTCGCGAAGAAGCCGCATGTGCTGTATGACATCAAGTATGTGTTCGATGCGGACGAGGTCGACGGACGGCTGTAACTGGCCGTCAGGGCTGCGGGGCGCATGCTTTGGCGTGCGCCGTGCGGCCTGATGAAACCAAACTGCGTATCAGGCCGTTGAGCAGGCGGCCAACTTCGTCGATCGCTGCCACCGTGGCGTGCGTTTCGATATTTGGAGCGAGTCGGCTCGCAATCAAATACTGTGTCTCCAGCTCCGACAGCGAGCAACGAGACGCATGTAGCGACTGGACGAATCGAGCCCGGCTGTGGCTGGCCGCGCCTTCCGCAATGAGGCTTGCGACGGCTACGGCGGTGCGTCTGAGCTGGCTTTGCAGACCGAAGCGTTCGTCTCTGGGCAGTAACCGGCTCGCGGCGTAGACTTTGCACGCCAGCGCGACGGCTTTTTGCCAGACGACCAGGTCCTTGTGACTGTCGATTCTGTTCATGCGGCAGCATTGTGGTGCGCCTGCGGGGTCGAGGTTGCACGTGAAATGGGTTGTGCGCGGAGTTATTCGCGCCCCTTCAATCATCGATATCGGTTAAGCGACACATGAAACTGCTTCTCACCGGCGCGGCCGGCTTCATCGGCTTTCACACCTCCCAGATCCTGCTGGCGCGCGGCGATGAGGTCGTCGGTCTGGACAATCTCAACGATTACTACGATGTCTCTTTGAAGCAGGCGCGGCTGGAAATCCTGCAGAAGTTTCCGAACTTCCGGTTCGTGAAGATGGACGTAGCGGATCGCGAGGGCATGGCGGCGCTGTTCAAGCAAGAGAAGTTTCAGCGCGTGATTCATCTGGCCGCGCAGGCCGGAGTGCGTTACTCGATCCAGAATCCGCTGGCCTACATCGACAGCAACGTGGTCGGCTTTGCGAACATTCTCGAAGGCTGCCGGCACAACGGCGTCGAACATCTGGTGTATGCGTCGACCAGCTCGGTGTACGGCGCGAATACGAAGATGCCGTTCTCGGTGCACCAGAATGTCGATCATCCATTGTCGTTCTACGCCGCCACCAAGAAGGCCAATGAGCTGATGGCGCACACCTATGCGCATCTGTATCAGCTGCCGGTGACCGGGCTGCGTTTCTTTACGGTGTATGGCCCGTGGGGCCGGCCGGACATGGCATTGTTTCTTTTCACGAAGAACATCCTGGCCGACAAGCCCATCGATGTTTTCAACTACGGCAACCATCGCCGCGACTTCACGTACGTCGACGACATTGCGCAGGGCGTGGTGCGGGCCATGGATCGTCCGGCGCAGCCGAACCAGGACTGGAGCGGCGATGAGCCCGATCCGGCGACCAGCAAGGGGCCTTACCGGCTCTACAACATCGGCAACAACTCACCGGTGGAGCTGATGCGCTACATCGAGTGCATCGAACAAAACCTCGGCAAGAAGGCGCAGAAGAATCTGCTGCCGCTGCAGGCGGGCGATGTGCCCGACACATCGGCGGATGTCGAGGATCTGGTGCGAGACGTGGGCTACAAGCCCGCCACACCGGTGGAAGAGGGCGTGCGTCGCTTCATTGAGTGGTACGTCGGCTACTACGGCAAGTAAGCCACCACGCTACGCCTCCCCGCGAGTCACAAAAGCTTCACGCTGCGCCGTCGGTGAGGTAGCCTCCGGCACCATTCCCGTGCCGACGAGCTACCCACAGGAGGTTTTCCCATGACGCTAGCGAACACGACGCCTGAGTGGCAGGCGCTCGAAGCTCACGCTGCGAGCATGCGAGGTCGGCATCTGCGCGATCTGTTTGCGAACGATCCGCAGCGTGCGGTGAATTTCTCGCGCACCTCCGAGCTCAATCTGCTGTTCGATTTTTCCAGACAGCGCGTCGACGCGGAGACGATGCGTCTGTTGCTGGCGCTGGCGAACGCGCGGGGGCTGCGGGGTCGCATCGATGCGATGTTCAGTGGCGAGAAAATCAACACCACCGAGCATCGCGCCGTGCTGCACACCGCGTTGCGCAATCGCACCGACCGGCCGGTGCTGGTCGACGGACAGGATGTGATGCCCGAAGTGCGCGCCAGCCTGCAGAAGATGCGCACCTTCGTCGAAGGCATTCACGGCGGCCGCATTCACGGCCACACCGGCAAGACCTTCACTGATATCGTCAACATCGGCATCGGCGGCTCCGATCTGGGCATCGTGATGGCCACCGAGGCGCTCGCCAAATATCGCAATCGCAATCTGCGTCTGCACTGCGTCTCGAACATCGATGGCGTGCAGCTCGGCGACGTGCTGGAGAAAGTCGACGCGGCCCGTACGCTGTTCGTCGTTTGTTCGAAAACATTCTCGACCCTGGAAACGCTCACCAACGCGAAGCTCGCGCGGCAGTGGATCGTCGATCGGCTGGGCGAGGGCGCGCCGGCGCGTCACTTTGCCGCGGTCTCGACCAATGCCAAGGCGATGGATGCTTTCTTAATCCCGCCACAAAACCGCTTTACGATGTGGGACTGGGTGGGCGGTCGCTACTCGGTGTGGTCGGCGGTGGGATTGTCGGTGGCGCTGGCGCTGGGCATGGATCAGTTCGAGCTGATGCTGGAAGGCGGCTTCGAAATGGACGAGCACTTCCGCAACACGCCGTTCGAGAACAACCTGCCGGTGCTGATGGGCTTGCTCGGCGTCTGGAACCGGAATTTCCTCGGCCTGGATTCGCTCGCGGTGCTGCCCTATGACCAGCGGCTGCATCGCTTTTCCGCTTATCTGCAGCAGCTGGAGATGGAATCCAACGGCAAGAGCGTGACCGTGGCAGGCACGCCGCTGCCGTACGACAGCGGCGCGGTGTTGTGGGGCGAGCCCGGTTCGAACGCACAGCACTCGTTCTTCCAGCTCTTGCATCAGGGCACGGCCCAAGTGGCGCTGGATTTTCTCGCGCCGGTCAATGCATCGAGCCCCTTTCAGGAACAGCAGAATCTGGCGCTGGCGAATTGTTTTGCGCAGGCCCAGGCGTTCGCCTTCGGTCAGACCGAAGCGCAGGTGCGCCAGGACCTCGCGGCGAAGGGCACGAGTGAGAGTGAGATCGTGCGGTTGATTCCGCACAAGCTGCATCCGGGCAACCGGCCGAGCACGATCATCCTGTTCCCGCGCCTCGGCCCGAAGACGCTCGGACGGCTGATTGCTCTGTACGAGCACAAGGTATTCACGCAGAGCGTGATCTGGGGCATCAACGCCTTCGATCAGTGGGGCGTGGAGCTGGGCAAGAAACTGGCGGAATCGCTCGCGCCGGCGCTGGACAAGCCGGCCGAAGCGGCGTCCGGAGCTGAACCGGCGCTGAAGAATTTGTTGGAGCACGTGGCGAAGTGGCGGGGCTAGTGCCGGCCGGGTTTGGGCGGTGCAAACGGCCGGTTTCCGCTAGAATGCACGATCCAAACCGGCTAATGCCGCGTCACGCGTGATCATTTCGAGAGGCTATTTTGGGCAAGAAGGCGTTGATTACGGGAATCACGGGCCAGGACGGGGCCTACCTGGCCGAGTTCCTGCTCGGCAAGGGCTACGAAGTGCACGGAATTAAGCGTCGCGCATCGTCCTTCAACACCGATCGGATCGATCATCTGTATCAGGATCCGCATGACCGCGGCGTCAAGCTGTTTCTGCACTATGGCGATCTGACGGACGCCACCAATCTGATCCGCATCATTCAGCAGGTGCAGCCCGACGAGATTTATAACCTCGCCGCGCAGAGCCATGTGGCTGTCTCGTTCGAAACGCCCGAATACACGGCCAACTCCGACGCGCTCGGCACGCTGCGCATCCTCGAAGCGATCCGCATCCTCGGCCTGGAGAAAAAGACACGCTTCTACCAGGCCTCCACCTCCGAGATGTACGGCAAGGTGCAGGAAGTGCCGCAACGGGAGACGACGCCGTTTTATCCGCGCTCTCCGTACGGTGCCGCCAAGGTTTACGGATACTGGATCACAGTGAACTACCGCGAGGCGTATGGCATGTACGCTTGCAATGGCATCCTGTTCAACCATGAGTCGCCGATTCGCGGCGAAACATTCGTTACTCGTAAGATCACACGCGGTCTGGCGCGCATCAAAGAGGGGCTCCAGGACCAGATGTATCTCGGCAATCTGGACTCGCTGCGTGATTGGGGCCACGCACGTGATTACGTGAAGGCGCAATGGTTGATCCTGCAGCAGGATGAGCCTGATGACTTTGTCATCGCCACCGGCGAGCAGCACTCGGTCCGCGAATTCGTCGAGCTGGCCGGCGCCGAGCTGGGCATGCGCATCGAATGGCGTGGCCAGGGCATCGAGGAGCAGGGCGTGGATGCCAGTTCGGGTCGCGTGATCGTCAAGATCGATAGTCGATATTTCCGTCCGACCGAAGTCGACACGCTGCTCGGCGATGCCAGCAAGGCCAAGCAAAAGCTCGGCTGGCAGGCTGAAACCAGCTTCGCGGACCTGGTCAAGGAAATGATCGCAGCCGACGTGGACGCCGCTCGCCGGGACGCGTTGGTGGCTCGTGAAGGTTTCCGTACCTATCAGCGACATGAATAAGACCTCGCGCATTTTCGTAGCCGGCCATCGCGGACTGGTCGGTAGCGCCATTGTTCGCCGCCTGCGGGCCGATGACTTCTCACAACTGCTGCTGCGCTCCAGTGCGGAGCTCGACCTTCGCAACCAGGGGGCCGTCGAGCAATTCTTCGATGCTGAACGACCCGAAGCGGTGTTTCTGGCTGCCGCGCGGGTTGGCGGTATCCACGCCAACGATACCTATCCGGCCGATTTCATCCGGGACAACCTGCAGATTCAAACCAACGTCATCGATGCCGCTCGACGCTTCGGTACGACCAAGCTGCTGTTTCTGGGGTCCAGCTGCATTTATCCGAAGCATGCGCCGCAACCCATGCCGGAGAGCTGTTTGCTGACCGGGCCACTCGAACCGACCAACGAGTGGTACGCGATCGCCAAGATTGCGGGAGTGAAAATGTGCCAGGCGTACCGGCGCCAGTATCAGTTCAATGCGGTCGCCGCCATGCCGACCAATTTGTATGGACCTGGCGACAACTTCAATTTACAGAACTCCCATGTGCTACCTGCGTTGATCCGCAAATTCCACGAGGCCAAGCTGCGTGGTGACGCCGAGGTGGTCGTATGGGGGACCGGGACCCCACGGCGGGAATTCCTGCATGTGGACGACCTGGCGGATGCCTGCCTGTTTCTCATGCAGCACTATGAGGGCGAGCAACCGGTGAACATCGGTTGGGGCGAGGACGTGACGATCCAGGAGCTGGCCGGGCTCATTCAGGAAGCGGTCGGTTTTGCTGGCAAGTTGCGCTTCGATACCAGCAAGCCCGATGGCACGCCGCGCAAGCTTTTGGATGTTTCCGTGCTCAAAGCACAGGGCTGGGCACCTCGCATCGGCTTGCGTGACGGCATTGCCGCTACCTACCGGTGGTTCCTGGAACATCAGGGCGACTATCGCAGCAGCTGAACCGCAGCTAACTCCGCTGTCTTGCTGCACAATTCATCGCATCCAGGGAAGGGTCTGTGTAAACTTGTCGGCCTCTTTACAGGGATTTAATTCTGAAGCGGCCCTGATGCTTAGAACCAGACTTGCCAACCAAATTTCATGGTTGGCCGCCATTGCATCGCTGTTCGTGTTTGGTCTCGCAGTGTCGCCGGTGAGCTCGGCTCAGACACCGAGTGCCGACCAGATCGAGATGTTCCAGAACATGAACCCGGAGCAGCAGCAGGCCATCATGGAAGCGATGGGAAGCAGCGGCTCATCGACGTCTCCCCGTACCGGTGTACGCTCGGACCGCAAGCTCGACTTTCCGTCTACGGTACGTCCGCGGAACCAGAATAAAAACGACGAAAACGACGAAGACGCGTTCGCCTCGGGCGCGAACGGCGTTCGCAAGTCGCGCCTCAAGGCCGGCGACACGGTTCTGCTGACCTTGGAAATCCGCCAGCTCAAGCGGCGCGCTCCGGAAATCGAGGAGAAGGAGCGTCGTGGGCAGGCTGCCTCGAGCCGGCAGCCGGGCATCCCTGGAAGCACAGTTCAGGTGCCGCAGCCGACCGGCACGAGCGGGCCAGGCGGCAATGAGCAACGTCAGGAAGTACTCGATCGGAGTAGCGACGATCGGCTGCGCCTGGAGCAGTTTCGTGAGCGAGTGCTACGCCGAAATCCGTACAAGCTCGATAAGTGGGGCATTTTGAATATCGCCGAGCTGGGGCCCATTCCGCTCGCCGGCCTCACCGACGAAGAGGCGACTCAGCGCTTGACCGCCGAGTTGCGGCTGGACGATTTCATCGTTTCTTTGACCCGCTTGCCATTGAAGCCACTGGGAGCTGAGGGGCTGAAGCCGTTTGGCTACGACCTGTTTGCTGGGACGCCGTCGACCTTTGCGCCGGCAACCGACGTGCCCGTGCCTGCCGAGTATGTCGTGGGGCCGGGGGACAGATTGCAGATCCAGTTGATGGGCAACACCAAGGGACGCTACGAACTCGTGGTCGGGCGCGATGGCCGCCTCAATTTTCCCGAGCTCGGCCCGATTGCCGTGAGCGGACAACGTTTCGACGATGTGCGCAACACGATTGAAACCCGGGTGAGCGAACAGCTCAGCAATACCCAGGTCGCCGTCAGCATGGGGGAATTGCGCTCGATCCGGGTGTTCGTGCTGGGTGATGCCGAGATGCCCGGCTCGTACACGGTGAGCGGTTTGTCGACCATTACCAATGCGCTGTTCGTGAGCGGCGGCGTGAAGTTGATCGGCTCGTTGCGAACCATTCAGCTCAAGCGCGCCGGCCGGACGGTTTCGACGCTGGATCTGTATGACTTGCTGCTCAAAGGCGATACCAGCGCCGATGTGCGCCTGCTACCCGGCGATGTGATCTTCATTCCTCCGGTTGGAGCGACGGCGAGCATTGCCGGCGAGGTCCGCCGACCAGCGATTTATGAGCTCAAGCAAGAAACGACGACAGCAGACTTGCTGCGGTTGGCGGGCGGACTGCTGCCGGATGCAGATCCGACGCTGGTGACCCTCGAGCGAGTCAACGAGCAGCGCCAGCGCATCATCGTCGATGTGAATCTGGCCGTGGCTGCCGGCCGCAATCGGGCGTTGGAATCCGGAGACATTCTGCGAGTGCCGACGATTCGTCCCGTACTGAACGACGCCGTGGTTGTCAGCGGCCATGTGCATCGACCCGGGGCATACCAGTTCACTCCCGGCATGCGCCTGGCCGGCCTGTTACCGAGTATGGATGACCTGGAGCCGAGTGCGGATCAGCGCTATGTGCTGGTGAGAAGAGAGGTTCCTCCCGACCGTCGGATCCAGGTGTTCTCGGCGAACTTGGAAGAAGCGTTGGCCCGGCCTGAGAGTGCAGCCAACTTCGAACTTGCGCCACGCGACCGCATTTTTGTATTTGACCGCGAATCCGGCCGTGATCGCATCATCGAGCCGTTGATGCGGGAGTTGCAGCTGCAATCGCGGATCGACGAGCCGACGCCGGAGGTCAGCGTTGCCGGCAAGATCAAGGTTCCCGGCAAGTACCCGTTGGAGCCGGGAATGCGTGTGAGCGATCTGCTGCGCGCCGGCGGCAGCCTGGACGAAGCGGCCTACGGCGGCCAGGCGGAGCTGACCCGGTATCAGATTGCCAGCGACGGCACCCGCCAGGCGGAACTGATTGAGATCGACTTGCGCAGAGTTCTGGATGGGGACCCGTCATCCAACCTGGCGTTGCGGCCGTTCGATTACCTCATGATCAAGGAAGTGCCGTTGTGGGCCGTGCAGGAGGAAGTTGAGATTCGCGGCGAGGTCCGCTTCCCGGGGCGTTATCCCATCCATCGCGGCGAAACGCTACGCTCCGTGATGGCGCGTGCCGGCGGTTTGACCGAGCTGGCATTCGCCGAGGGCGCGGTCTTCACCCGCGATGAGCTGAAGGAGCGCGAGCGCAAAAAACAGTTTGGCGACTCTCGCAACCCGTATGGAATCCGATCTCGCCAGGCGTCGCTGATGTCGGCGCAGGAGACGGGTAAAGACGCCGGTCAGGCGCTGGCCGTCGGACAATCGCTGCTTGCTTCATTGCGCGACGCCAAGCCCGTGGGAAGGCTCGTGATCGACCTGGATCGTTCCATCTCGGCGCGGGCCGGTTCGGAGAACGATATCGTGCTGAAGGGCGGTGACCGATTGCTCGTGCCACGCGTCGTGCAGGAAGTCACGGTCATTGGGGAGGTACAGAGTGCAACCTCGCATCTATACCGGAACAACCTCAGTCGGGACGATTATATCGGGATGAGCGGTGGCTTGACCCCGCGTGCCGATGAAAAGCACATCTATGTCGTCCGGGCGGACGGCAGTGTAGTGGCACGTTCGAGCAACGCCTGGTTCAGCGGTCGTGGCAGCGAGATAAAGTCCGGCGACACGATCGTGGCGCCCTTGGATACGGAGCGCATGCGTCCGCTGCCGTTCTGGATCGCGGTGACGACGATCATCTACAACCTGTCCATCGCAGCGGCTGCTGTGAATTCGTTCTGAGCGGGTGGGGCACGCAATGGACGAACGGCCAGTGAGTATCGCGGCGACGGACTGGGCGAGTGGGCAACTCGGTTTTATCGGCCTGTTGAGAATTTTGTGGCTGAAGCGCTGGTGGGTGGCCGCGACTACGATCGTGTGCGCCGGCACCTTCCTCGCTGCGGCGTTTATTCTCACACCCGTATATCGATCATCCGTGTTGCTCATGCCAGTAACCAGCGAGCGCAGCGGCGGCAGCATCGGTTCCGCGTTGGGCCAACTCGGTGGTCTGGCGGCGCTGGCCGGAGTGAAGGTCGGGGCCAACGATACTGAGCTCGAAGAGGCACTGGCGGTTTTGAAGTCGCGCCAGTTCACCGATGGCTTCGTCGAGGATTTCAGTTTGCGGCAAAGGTTCTTTGCCGACCGCTGGGATGAGTCGAATCGGCGTTGGTTGCCGGGCAAGAAGGAACCGAGCGCGGCTCAGGCCTATGATTATTTCGACAAGAGGGTCCGAACCCTAACACGCGACACCAAGACCGGGCTGGTGACATTGAAGATCGAATGGCGCGACCGAACCGAGGCCGCCGCCTGGGCCAACGAGTTGGTCAAGCGACTCAATCTGGAGATGCGCCGCCGCGCCGGCGACAAGGCGACAGCGTCTCTGGAATACCTGAAGAAAGAGCTCAAGACGACCGATGACCTGGGCACGCGCGCGGCGATCTATCGGCTGGTGGAGTTGCAGGTCAAGCAGATCATGCTGGCCAACGTGACGCAGGAATACGTGTTCCAGGTGGTGGACAAAGCGTTGATACCGGATGAGGACAAGTACATCTGGCCACGCAAGGGCGTGATGCTTGCGATGGGGTTGTTCATCGGACTGGCGCTCGGCGTGTTCCTGGCAATTGTCTCATCGGCTATCGTCGCGCTGCGTGCGGCGCGCTAGTCGCGTGCCGCACGTTTTTCCTATATATCGCCGATCATGACCTCAGAGGCGCAGGCGGGCACGGGCGGCGGGCCACTCGGAACGCTGGCTCGCTATGCGGCCATCGTTCGCCACTACCTGTTGAAGGGGTTTCTCTGGAGTCTGATTGCGGCCCTGCTCAACCAGGGGGCCACGGTACTGTCCAGCCTGTTGCTGGCACGGATCCTCGGACTGAAGCAATTCGGCCTGTACGCGATCGTGCTAACCGTCGTCATGACCGCGGCTACGATTGCCCAGGGCGGGGCGGGGCTGGTCGCCGCCAAGTTCATCGCAGAGTTTCGCGGCGCAGGCGGCCGACGGGTGGGCGGCATTCTGCGGCTCTGCAAGTTCCTGACGTTGGCCACCGGACTGTGTGGCGCCGCTCTGATGTTCGTCACGGCACCGATGATCGCTGTATCGGTCTACGGCGATGCCGTGCTGCTCGGACCGTTGAAGATTGCAGCGATCGCCGTATATTTTCAAACCGGCGTCGCGTACCTGCAGGGCTCGCTCCAGGGGTTTGGCGCCTTCCGCAACTTGAGTCATGTGGGACTGATAACTGGCATTACCCACATCGTCGTGACCTGCGTCGGCGGTTGGTGGGGCGGGCTCGATGGAGCTGCAATAGGCTTAGCGGTATCGAGCGCTTGCAGATATGCCGTTTTTTATTTCGCGCTTTCCAAAGTCATCGTCGGGCATGGAATCTCGCGTGACGAGCCTCTGACCGACCACGATCGGCAATTGGTATGGAAGTTCGCATTGCCCGCGGGACTGTCGGGCTTCGTCACCGTGCCGGCGCAATCCATCGTGATGGCGATCCTGGCGAGGCTGCCCGGCGGCGTCGAGTTGGTCGGAATTTACGCGGCCGCCAACCAGATCCGGCTCATTGCATTGCAGATGCCGACGCTGCTGAATTCGGTCACGGTATCGGTGCTCAACAATCTCAAAGGCAAGGCTCAGCTCGGCGAGTTCCGCCACCTATACACGGCCAACGTCCTGGCAACACTCGTTACCGCGCTATTCATAGTTGTGCCATTAAGCTTGGGATTGCCGTATGTGCTCTCGACTTACGGAGAGGCATTCGTTCGGCGTGACTGGTTCGCGTACGTGTTGCTGTTGTCGGTCCTGCCCGAGGTGCTGAGCAGCGCGATGTACCAGTTGGTGCAGGCGGCCGGGCGGATGTGGCAGTCGCTGTTCCTGATCGCCATTCCACGCGACGCGAGCTTCGTCTTACTTTCGTATTTGTGGGCACCCTCCGCAACATTGCAGGGCGTTGCGGCGGCTTATTTCGTGGCCCAGTTCATTTCGGTGTGCGCGACGTGGATGGTCGCACCCAAGCCTGTTCAGGAGGCGTTTTGAACGAGTCGATTGAGCGGCGGGGCGAAGCAACGCCGGCGGTGATGCCGGTGGATCGCGAGGCATGGTTCGATGCCGTGAACCTGTCGATGTTCGTGAATACCTATTATCAGCTGCGGGATGTTCGCCACTGGGTCGGCGCCGGCAAGACGATCCTGATCATCGGTCCCGGTCAGGGACTGGATGCGGCGGTGTTCCGGTGGAAGCAGTACGAGGTAACCACTTTCGACATCGATTCGACCTTCGATCCAGATGTCATCGGCAGCTGCCATGACATGCCGATGTTTCGCGACAAGCACTTCGACATCGTCATCGTGTCCCACGTGCTCGAGCACTTGCCGATTGCGTATCTCAACGGAGCGCTCGCGGAGATTGCCCGGGTCGGCCATTTCGCGCTGGCGTATCTGCCGGTGGCCGGGCGGCATCCGCGCGTCACGTTGGACATGGGGTTCAAGTCGATCGAGTTGACTGCGGTGGCGGATCTATTCAATCCCCTTCGTAAACCGGATCCCGGCCGGCCGTTGTTCTGCAGCGGTCAGCACTATTGGGAAATAGGTTATCGCGGTTTCAGCAAGCGCGCGGTCCGCGAGCGTCTGGCGCACCATTTCGAGGTGCTGACGGAATATCGCAACAAGCATTGGACACCCAGTTACAACTTCGTTCTCCGGTCGCGGCGATGACGCGCGGCGAGCGAGCTCACGAGTATGTTTAAGACTCCCGGCAAGACTTATTGGAATGGCAACTGGGCAGGCGCGGTACCGAGCGGCTCGCTCAGCTCATTGAACGTCTTCAACCTCGATTTGAAGACGCTGTTCAGATCCTTGCGGTTGACCGCCAGTGCGCGAGTCGCCGAGATCGGCTTTGCACCGGGCAAGACGCTTGCCTGGGTGCACGATCACGTGACGCGCAACGTCGTCGGTGTCGACTATTCGGATCAAGGATGCGCCATTGCACGCCAGTTCTTTGCTGCCACAGGTCGGAGCGCACAGATGTTGTGCGAGGATGCCACGGCGGTTGCCGGGCTGGATGGCACCATGGATCTGGTCTATTCGATCGGGGTGCTGGAGCATTTCGACGATCCGTCGGACATGCTAGGCGCGCATTTGCGCTGGCTGAAGGCCGGCGGTACGGCGCTGGTGCTCATTCCCAACTACTCGGGCTTGTATCAACGCTTACAGGCACGGCTCGATCCGGCCAACCTGGAAATCCACAATCTGGACGTGATGCGTCCGTCTTTCTGGACCGACTTGCAGGCTCGCCATCCCGACTATGTGCTGACTGCTTCGTTCTATGGGCGGCCCTCGCCCTGGCTGTTGTCGCTGCAGAAATACGGAGTGGGCGGTCGGTTGGTGCAATATGCACTGAACTTTCTCGCATTTATCTGGCCGCGAAACACGCGCTTTGCAGCGAATATTCTGATCGTCGGTCGTCGGCGCGCGGCGGTCCAATGAAACGAGTCGCGGTGTTCGGCCTGGCATTGGAACGAGAAATCCGGTTGGGAAGCTACGTTCTGTACCCGGTGGGCAAGTCGATCGCCTGGAGCGGTTGCGCGACCGTCGGCCGCAGGCTGCTCACCCATGGGTTCAGTGGCATTTTGCGTAGCCGTTTGGTACTCGAGGCGCGCGGTGTCGATGAGTTGTATCGCGAGCGCGATGCTCAGTACCTGCGCAATTGCGAGCAGCTCTTGAGGGAAATAGAAGGCGCGGATGCGGTCGTCTTCTTCACGTATCCGTTCCTGCATCCAGAGATTCTCGCTGCGCGGCGTGGCTCGCGTAAGTTCATCATGGGCTTCGTCGACGATCCGCACTCGACCTACGTGCGCGGACTTCCCTACGTGTGGGCGTACGATGGCGCCTTCTATATTTCGCCGAGCTACAGTGCCGATTCCAGCTTCGATGAGCTGTTGCGTCGGGCCGGCGTGCGGCGCAGATTCTGGTTGCCCTTGGTGCAGCCTGTGCCCATACCTTCGCTGAGCTATGAGGACATCCTCAAACGCGAGGCGGGCGTGTGCTACGTGGGCAATCCGACATTTACGAAAGTAGAGCGTCTGGCACGAGTCAAACGTGCTCTGGGCGACGATTTCACCGTGCATGGCCGCTGGCCATTCGGTGGCTACGCGGGATTTCTACGGGTGCTGGTCGGAGAGCGTGGCTACTATCGTCGCGTCCATGCCATCGAGCCCGCCGACAAGCGCGAGCTGTATCTGCGAACCAAGATCGCATTGAACATGCACGTAAGCGATGTGCCCTCCGAATGCGGCAACATGCGCACGTACGAGGCGGCGTCGCACGGCATGCTGCTGTTGTGCGACCGTGGCGCGTCGAATCTCCAGACCCAGATATTGCGCGAGAACGAGGAGGCCATCTACTACGACGACATTGGAGATGCCATCGCCAAGGCGTGCAAGTTCCTCGGGGACGACGAGCGTCGAGCCGAAATAGCGTATCGCGGCTACTTGCGTGCCAAGGAGCAGTACACGTTCGAGACGGTCTGGCAGTCGCTGTGTTCCTGGATCTTCGCCGCCGACGCGGAGGCTCGCTGAGGATCGACCGATGCTGCTGTGGACATTGCTATTCATCAACACTGTGTTGACCGGGGCGGCGGTGGGCTTGGTGCAGTGGCGCTCGCCCAATCATCTGCATTTGCTGTCGCTATTGCTGGTGAGCCTGTGGGTCGCGTATCCCTTCAAATGCGCGCTGTTGCTGTTCGACCCCGAAGGTTTCATGACTTTCCCGCACGACGTCGACCAGTTCAATTATCTGTTCGTCAACGTTTACTACTTCGTCAACATGCTGGCATGCATGACTGCGGTGCTGCTGTTCTTGCCGAGGGAGCAGCGTGACTTCACGGAGCGTACCCGGGCACTGCATCCGACCTTCTGGTTGCTGGCAATTTCGGCGATTCTGATCATTGCGTACTGGGGCATCTACGTTGAGTACTATCTCGACTTCTCGCTGGTGAAGAACGAGCTGCGTCGCAAGTCGCTCGAAGCGCAGGTTGGCTACGGTTGGATCACTGTGCTCATGCTGTGGGGGTTGCCGCTCGTGTATTTCACGTTGCGATCGAACGCGAATCTGCTGTTTCGCGCGGCGGCAGTAGGCGCGTTCCTGTCGGTATTGCTGGTGGTAGGTTCGCGTGCTTATTTGTTGGGCGCGCTGCTGTTGGCTTGCGTTGCCGCCATCGGTTTCTCGGCCGTTCGAGCATGCATCGTTCTGGGCGCTTTGGGCGTGGCGGCGTCGGTCATCGGCATGTTGAGCTGGCGAGAGGACAACGAGTTCCTGTTCCTGTTCGCGTTGCGGCGTTTCATGCAAACATACGACGGATTCGATCTGTTCGCGGCGTACCTGCAGATTCAGGACGGGCAGCCGCTGCTGTGGGGCAAGACCATCTTCGAAGATATTTTCATCACGTACATCCCGCGTTTCCTTTGGGAGTCCAAGCCATTCCTGTTCGGCTCGAACGCGGTGGTAGCTGCAATGTTTCCCGACCTGTCGGACACCGAAGGCCTGATGGCGACATTTCCGTCCGGTTTCCTGCTGGAGCAATACGCGAATTTTTCCTTCTTCGGCGTACTGCTGATGTTCATGTTGTTCGCGTTACTGTCGCGATTCCCACGGCCGGTTGGTTTCAAGTCGCGCTTCATTTACCTCGGCTTGTTCGCTTTCGCACCGACGTTTTTCAGATCCGCGGCGTCATTCATCACGTTGATGCTGATCTTGTCGCTGCTGGCACTGGTCGTGGATGCGCTGGAGCAACTCTCGGCCTACATCACAAGTTTGCTCAAACGATATCTGGCGAACATGCGAAACAGCGGTCTGGCGCTTCGATGATCAATGTTCTGGTGCTTTTTTCCGCAGCGGGACTGGGCGGCGCGGAGCGCAGTCTGACCCGAATGTGTCTGGCGAACTCGGCGCCGGATATCACCTACCGGCTAGGCACAGTGGATGGAGAGGGCGAATGGACGCGCTGGGTGCGGGCATGCGGCGTCGAGCCATTGGTTCTTCCTTCGGTCGCCAGTTTTTGGGCGCTGCGACGGACGCTGCGTGAGTTGGCACCGAGCGTGGTGTACGCAGTCGGCCTGCGCTCGTGCATCCTCGTGCGTTTGATCAAGCTTACGCTGCCACGCTTGCGGGTTGTGCATGCCATTCGCACCAGCTTCCCGCCGGGCTCGGAACTGACAGTTCGCTATGGACACTCGGAAAGGCTGCTACGAAGGTTGACCGCTGCTTATATAGCGAATTCTCAGGCAGGCCGCGACTCTCTGTCTCGGATCGCCGGAGTGGATCGCAAGGCGATTCATGTGATTCCGAATGGTGTAGAGCTGCCACTGCCACCGCCGCAGCCGGTGAGCATGCGTCCCAAGAACGTCGCGGTGATCGCAAATCTGCATCCGCTGAAAGGCCACCTGCCGTTTCTTGAAGTGATCGCCACAGTGGCTCGTCAGCACCCTGACGTTAGATTTTTGTTCGTCGGTCGAGACGATCTCAACGGAGCGATCCAGCGCGCTGTTGCTCAGCAAGGTTTGGAATCGAACGTTCGCTTTGAGGGGTTTCAGAGAGACATTGCGCCATTTCTGGCAGCGGCTCGCATGCTCGTGTTGCCCTCGCGGGTGACCGAGGGGGCGCCGACTGCTATTCTCGAAGCTCAAGCGGCTGCCTTGCCGACGCTGGCCTATGGCGTTGGGGGGGTGCGGGAGTTGATCCGAGATGGCGTGGATGGCCATGTCGAGGAGGTTACCGATGTGGGCGCAATGTCTGCCGCTATAGTGTCTTTGTTGGACGATCCCGTCAGAGCAGAACAGATGGGCTTGGCAGCAAGGCGCAAGGTGCAGGAGCAATATTCACTCGCGGCATGCTCGGACCGGCACGCGGTCATATGGCGCGAAATTTGTGGGTGATCGGCGTGAGTGATCGAAACATCGACACGGCTGCCGTGGAAGATTTTGGCTCGGAATGGGAGAAGTTCGACCAGAGCGGCGTTTCGGAGGCTGAGCTGAGGAGACAGTTCGATCGGTATTTCGCCGTCTTTCCGTGGGAATCGCTGCCTCCTCAGGCGCGAGGATTTGATCTGGGCTGTGGCAGCGGACGGTGGGCCAACTTTGCGGCGGCACGCATTCATGAACTCATCTGTATCGATCCGTCTGAACGGGCGCT
This sequence comes from Steroidobacter cummioxidans, assembly GCF_003104955.1. Classification (NCBI taxonomy): domain Bacteria; kingdom Pseudomonadati; phylum Pseudomonadota; class Gammaproteobacteria; order Steroidobacterales; family Steroidobacteraceae; genus Steroidobacter; species Steroidobacter cummioxidans. The sequence continues at coordinate 36,124 of NZ_LSRW01000078.1, forward strand.
CGCGGTGGCGCGAAGGAATTTGCGCGAGCGTTCGAACGTCGCGTTTCACTGCGCAAGTGTCGATGCGATGCCGCTTGGCGAGGAAAGCATGGATTTTGGCTATTCGCTCGGCGTTCTTCATCATGTTCCGGATACCGCGGCGGGTATTTGCAGCTGCGTTCGATTGCTAAAAAAAGGCGCGCCTTTCTTGGTCTATCTCTACTATCGTTTCGACAATCGGTCCCGGTGGTTTCGGCTGCTGTGGACGGTGTCCGACGTCGCCCGGCGGGGTATTTCACGGCTTCCGGGTTTTGCCAAGCGCAGAGTATGTGACGTGATCGCTATGTTCGTTTATTGGCCGCTCGCCAGATTCGCTCGTCTGCTGGAGAAGGCAGGAGTGAATGTGAGCAGCGTGCCGCTTTCTCAGTACCGCGCGATGAGCTTCTATACCATGCGCACCGACTCCCTGGATCGCTTCGGGACACGTTTGGAACAACGATTCACGCGCGCGCAAATCAAACAGATGATGACGCAGGCTGGGCTGACCGACATCCAGTTCAGCGATGACGAACCATACTGGTGCGCAGTCGGCTTCAAGACCTGAGCGCGGTTTCTTCAGCGCACGTTTTTTTTCCCCCAATCCAGAAGTGCCTCCCCGACGATGTGCGGAATTGCCGGTTTCGTGAAACAAGGTGCTCCCGACTCAAATCGAGCGGTGCTGCGGCGGATGACGGATTCACTGTCCCACCGAGGGCCGGATGGATCCGGCTCTTGGATCGACGCAGCGACCGGAGTCGCCCTGGGCCACCGGCGCCTGTCGATTATCGACTTGTCGGAATTGGGCAGCCAGCCCATGCGCTCCCGCAGCGGCCGTTACATCACCGTGTACAACGGCGAGATTTATAACTTCGGCGCATTGCGCGCCGTTCTGGAAAAGCTCGGCCACACATTCAACGGTCACAGCGACACAGAGGTGGCGCTGGCGGCTTTCGATCAATGGGGCATCGAGGCGAGCCTGCAGCAGTTCGTAGGAATGTTTGCATTTGCCATCTGGGACGTACAACAACGGGAGCTGACTCTCAGTCGAGACCGTCTGGGCAAAAAGCCGTTGTACTATGGTTTTGTCGGCGGCGGGCTGGCGTTCGGCTCGGAGCTTCGGGCGCTACTGCAATTTCCTGGCTGGAATCCAGTGGTCAGCCGCAGCGCTCTGACTCTGTATTTGCGTCACAACTGCGTGCCTTCGCCATGGTCTATCTATGAGGGGGTGCACAAGCTGCCTCCAGGCCATTCTCTGCGCGTCGGACTGCGCCATGGCAAACCCGAGCAACTGTCTCTTACTTCGTACTGGTTGGCGTCGCAACGGCAGGCTCACGCCATTGCCAATCCATTCCGTGGCTCGTTCGATGAAGCTGTCGATGAGACCGAGCGATTGTTGGCCGATGCTACTCGACTGAGGATGATCTCGGATGTGCCGCTCGGCGCGTTTCTTTCCGGCGGGATCGACTCGAGTGTCATCGCGGCGTTGATGCAGAAGCAGAGCTCGACGCCCGTGCGCACGTTCACCATTGGCTTCAACGAGACTGGCTACAATGAGGCGACTCACGCCAAGGCAGTCGCGGCCCACCTGGGGACGGATCACACCGAGCTGTATGTGAGTCCCCAGGATTCGCTGGACGTGATTCCCAGGCTGCCGTCTATTTACGACGAGCCGTTCGCGGATTCGTCGCAGATCCCGACCTATCTGGTGTCCGCGATGGCGCGGCGGGACGTAACGGTTGCATTGTCGGGTGATGGGGGCGATGAAGGCTTCTGTGGCTACAACCGCTATGTGTGGTGGCAACAGATCTGGGGCCGAACCTCGCGCATTCCGAGTTGGCTGTTGCGTGCTACGGCGCGCGGCATGCAGGGTCTGAGTGCGGCGCAGTGGGATCGGCTGCTGCGGGTCGTATCTCCGGTGCTGCCGGCCAGTCTGAAGATCGCCACGCCGGGCGATCGGCTGCACAAACTGGCCGCAGTGTTGCCGATAAGGGACCCGCAAGCCTTGTATCGGCAACTCGTGTCTCATTATTCGTCGCCCGAGCAGCTTGTGCTCGGCGCGGCCGAGCCCGCGACGATTCTCAACGAGCCCTTCGATCTCGCGAGCGATGAAGACTTCATCAATCGCATGATGCTGCTCGACACCATGACCTACCTGCCGGACGATATCCTGGTCAAAGTCGATCGTGCCAGCATGGCAGTCAGCCTGGAGACACGCGCGCCGCTGCTCGATCACCGCTTGCTGGAGTTTGCGTGGTCGTTGCCGCTGGCGATGAAGCTCCAGGGGCGCGATGGCAAGCGCGTGTTGAAGAGCGTGCTGTATCGCCATGTGCCACGCGAGCTGGTGGATCGTCCCAAGACTGGCTTTGGGTTGCCGCTCGATTCTTGGTTACGAACGACTTTGCGCGACTGGGCCGAGACCTTGTTGACGCCGTCCCGCTTGCGCGCCGATGGCTACTTTGCGGTCGAGCCGATTCAACGACTATGGCGCGAACATCAGTCCGGGAGTCGCCAGTGGCACTATCACCTCTGGGACATTCTGATGTTTCAATCCTGGCTCGATAGTGTCCGCACTGTGCGGGCCGTAGAATGAGTGTGGATCTTTCCGGCGAGCGAATCGCCGTCGTTTCCAGGTGCGCCAGGACGCTGTTCAATTTTCGCCGATCGCTGATAGGCGCAGCTCAGCGCGCTGGCGCAGAAGTCACTGCCTTCGGTTCGGCTGGCGAGGGATTTGAACAGAGACTGCAGTCGCAGGGCATGCGATTCGAGCATATTCCTGTGAGCTGGCGCGGGCTCGACCCGCTGGCCGACCTCATGCTGCTGGGGACCATGGCGCGGATGTTTCGACGCTATCGCCCTCACATAGTCCATTGCTTCACGATCAAGCCGGCGATCTTCGGCACAGTGGCCGCGTGGCTGGCGAAAGTTCCCCTTCGCGTGGTGACGATCACCGGGCTGGGTCATGCGTTCACCACTGCCGGACCGCTGGTCCGGGGTGTGGTCACCCGTCTGTATCGATTTGCCCTCGCGCGCGCGCACGTGGTCTTTTTTCAGAACAAGGACGATCGCGATCTGTTCGTGCAGCTGGGATTGGTGAGCGCCGGCGTCGCCCGATTGATCCCTGGTTCCGGCGTGGATTTGGAGCGCTTCGCACCTGTGGCGCTGCCGGGTGGAGGCAGGGATTCGCCGCGTTTTCTGATGATTGCCAGGCTGCTGCGCGAGAAGGGAGTTCGGGAGTTCATCGAAGCCGCCGCGGCGGTAAAACAGCGGTATCCGGGCGCCGCTTTTACTCTGCTGGGCGGAGCGGATTCGCGCAACCCGAGCTCACTCAGTGCCGCTGAAATAGCTGAGCTACGGAATTCAGCTGCGGTTCAGTGGGTGGATGAAGTGCTGGACGTACGTCAATACATCGCTGCCGCCGACGTCATGGTGTTGCCTTCGTACCGGGAAGGTTTGCCCAGAACGCTGCTGGAAGGCGCGGCCATGGGACGTGCGCTGGTGGCGACGGATGCACCTGGCTGCAGAGAAGTCGTAATCCCTGGCGAAACCGGTTATCTGGTTCCAGTACGCGATTCCGCTGCTCTGGCTCAAGCCATGCAAACCTTGTGCGAATGCCCTGACGAAATCCCCGCGTTGGGTCGGGCAGCCCGCCACATGGTGGAGGCGATCTACGATCAGCGCGTAGTCGATGCAATCTGTTTACACGCGTACGCAGAGCGGCGCGGCACGTCGAGCGGCTAACGTCGACTTTTTTACAGCAATGACGCAGACTTGTAGTCTTCAGCGGAGCCCGGGCCGGACGTGAGGATATGCCCCAACAGCTGCTATTTCTGGAATTCAATGAGATCAATTTCGAGGGCATCGAGTACTACTGCAAGCAAGGTGCGTTGCCGAACCTGAATCGACTCATTGCTGACCACGGTTGGACCAAGACGCTCTCCGAGCAGCGCTATGAGGAACTGGAACCTTGGATTCAGTGGGTGACTGCTCACACGGGAAAGACGCTTGCGGAGCATGGTGTCTTTCGGCTGGGCGATATCACCAAGCACGATTTGCCGCAGATCTGGGAGCGCCTCGAAGAACATGGATTGCGAGTGGGAGCGATCAGTCCCATGAACGCCAAGCACAGGCTGCGTGCCGCCGCGTTCTTCGTTCCCGATCCCTGGACGCGTACCGAGTTGACCGCGAGGCCGCGCTTGCGCGGTCTATACGATGCAGTCGTGCAGGCTGTGAACGACAATGCCGAAGCTCGCCTGACCGTGCGCTCTCTCCAGAAGCTCGTGCTCGGCATGCTTGATTATGCGCGTGTCGCCAACTATGCGTGGTACGCACGGCTGGCTGCAACAGCCATCGCAGCGCCATGGCGCAAAGCTATTTTGCTCGATGTGCTGCTGGCCGATGTGTTTCTTGCGGAGGTGGCTCGCACGGCTCCGCATTTCGCGACGCTGTTCTTGAACGCGGGTGCTCACATACAGCACCACTACTTGTTTTCAGCAGCCTGTTACAGTGGTAAGAGCTCCAATCCAGAATGGTATCTGCGCCCGGGCAGGGATCCAGTCCGCGAGGTGTATCAAGCGTATGACCGGATCCTCGGATCGGTACGGCGCGCGTTTCCTGGCGCGCGGCTGATGATTGCCACGGGTTTGCATCAGGAACCGCACGGTCGAGTTACGTACTATTGGCGCTTGCGTCGCCACAATGAGTTTCTCAAGCGGATTGGCATCGCATTCCAGCGAGTGGAACCGCGCATGTCGAGAGACTTCTTGATCGTGTGTGCGTCCCAATCTCAGGCGGCGGAAGCTGGGCGTCGCCTGGCCGCGGCGAAAAGCAGCGACGGCGTCCCGCTGTTTGAAGTCGATAACCGCGGCAGTGATCTCTTCGTCATGCTGACCTACCCAGGAGAGATCTCGGGCAGTTTGCATTTCTTTATTGACGATCAGCCATACCAGCTAGCCGAGCGGGATGTGGCATTCGTCGCATTGAAGAACGGCGAACACAACGGTGTGGGGTACTTCGTGGATTCGGGGCAGAGTTTTCAAAGAGGGTCTGACGCCAAGGCGTTTGCTCTGGCGGAGATCCCGAACCGCGTGTTCGACGCTTTGGGCATAACTTCGGGCGTCGCGACTGCGAATCAGGCAGTCGACACCGATGGGTCCGCAGCTGTGATGACTTGAGTTGTCGCACTCGGACTCATCGATCGTCCCAGCGACCGCTTCCTTGGTTGGCGATCGATCTTTCATAACGAGCGGGTCCAGTATTCAGCCCCGTCGTCGCACTGTGGATCTTCGCGCCGATCTTTGATCTGTTCAGCAGCATGGTGCGACGAGTGACGAACGGTTCCCTTTCACGGCGACTGGGATCACCTGCACCACGTATTGCGTCGCCATGAGCTGTCGTCACACCAAGTGGCGCGAGCGGCGTTGGCGGGGGCCTTTCGCTACAGCAGCAAGCTGTGTGTGGGGGCTGCCTATGTCAGGATCTGTTGTGGAGCCGCAGGTCGGCCTTGGCAAACGCCGATACGAACAAGGTCGCTGCACACGCGTTGCCTACGCGCTAGCATTCCCGTGGGCCGACCGGTCATCGATCTATTGGGCGTCGCCAGGTCGGGACGCGTGCCGTGCCGGTGTCGCAAGACCGTGCAATCCGTCGGCAATTCTGGGACAATTTTACCTGTTTTCAGCGACTTGGCCCCATGCGCAAAGGCATCATTCTGGCTGGCGGTGCCGGCACTCGTCTTTACCCGCTGACGTTGGTCACCAGCAAGCAGCTGCTGCCGATCTACGACAAGCCGATGATCTACTACCCGCTCAGCGTGTTGATGCTGGCCGGAATCCGTGAGCACCTGATCATCTCGACGCCGGAAGACCTGCCGCGCTTTCGCCAATTGCTAGGCACTGGCGAACAGTGGGGCATGCAGTTTGAGTACGCCGAGCAGCCGCGACCGGGCGGCATTGCCGAAGCCATCCTGATTGCCGGACAGCGTTACGGCAGCCACGCGTTCGCCTTGGTTCTCGGCGACAACATTTTCTACGGACACGGCATGACGCAGCTGTTGCGAGCCGCGGCCGCCCGGGGCACGGGGGCGAGCGTATTCGCGTACCACGTTCAGGATCCTGAGCGTTATGGCGTCGTGGAGTTCGATGCTCACGGCCGCGCCCTCGGCATCGAGGAAAAGCCCGCCAAGCCTCATTCCAACTACGCTGTGACCGGACTCTATTTCTACGACGAGCGCGCTTATGAGTTCGCGCAGCAGCTCGTGCCATCGGCGCGAGGCGAGCTGGAGATCACTGATCTCAACAAGGAGTATCTGCGACGCGGCGAGTTGCACGTCCAGTTCATGGGGCGCGGTTACGCCTGGCTCGACACCGGCACGCACGAATCCTTGATTGCCGCGTCCACGTTCATCGAAGCCGTCGAGACGAGGCAGGCATTGAAAGTGGCCTGTCCCGAGGAGATTGCGTACCGGCAGGGATTCATTACGGCCGGGCAAGTGCGTGCGCTGGCGCGCCCGTTGCAGAACACGCAGTACGGCCAATATCTGCTGCGCATGTTGGAAGAACGAGTCATCGAATGATTTTCAAACCGACCCGCCTGCCCGAGGTCGTGCTGATCGAGCCGAAGGTTATTGGAGACGAGCGCGGCTTCTTCATGGAAACCTGGGAAGCGCGGAAATTCGCCGACGCCGGTATCGACGCGAGTTTCGTGCAAGACAACCACAGCCGCTCCAGCCGCTGGGTGCTACGTGGCCTGCACTATCAGTTGCGTCATGCGCAGGGAAAATTGGTCCGCATCACCGAGGGCGAGGTTTTCGACGTCGCCGTGGATGTGCGCAGATCATCACCGACGTTCGGGCAGTGGGTGGGGGACTATCTGAGTGCGGATAACCGTCGCATGATGTGGATTCCGCCCGGTTTCGCGCACGGCTTCGTCGCGTTGAGCGAGCGCGTGGAATTTTTGTACAAGTGCACGGACTTCTACGACCCGGCGAGCGAGCGTACGCTGCTGTGGAACGATCCCCGAGTGAAGGTGGAGTGGCCCATTGCGCAGGGCATCCAGCCGATCGTCTCTGCGAAGGATCGAGGTGGCACGCCGCTCGACACTGCCGAGTGTTACCCGTGAAAGCTCTGATCGTCGGCGCGACGGGACAGCTCGCTCGGGCACTCCAGCGAGACCTGCCGCAAAGTGTGCAGGCTGTGGCTCTGAGCAGGGCCGAATACGAGCTCGCCGACCATTCGGCGTTAGCTCGTCAACTGGACGCTCACGCACCGAGTGTCTTGATCAACGCGACCGCTTACACCGCAGTCGATCTGGCCGAGACCGATCGGCAGGGTGCCTTCGCCGCAAATGCCGAGGCTGTAGGCCTCATGGCCGAGGCTTGTGAGCAGCGCGCCATCAAATTCGTCCACGTGTCTACGGACTTTGTCTTCGACGGTGGCGCTGGGCGGCCCTACCGGCCGGAAGACGCGACCAATCCGCTCGGTGTGTATGGGCTGAGCAAGCTGGAAGGCGAGCGAAGGATCGCAGCGCGGCCCCGTCTGGACTGGCGAGTTATTCGAACCGCATGGGTCTATTCCGCGGCAGGCCGCAATTTTGTACTGACGATGTTGCGCTTGTTTCGCGAGCGCACGGTCGTCAAGGTCGTTGCCGACCAGGTCGGTACCCCTACCAGCGCCGGCTCTCTGGCCGCATGCGTCTGGGCTGCGGCACTCACCGATGGCGAATCCGGGATCCTGCATTTCACCGATGCCGGAGTTGCCAGCTGGTACGACTTCGCGGTGGCAATTTACGATGAGGCGCGCGCTTTAGGTTTGATTCAGCAAGACGTCGTCATCATGCCGGTCCCTACTGAACAATATCCGACGCCCGCGCGCCGGCCGTCTTACAGCGTGCTCGACAATCGAGTCACGCTCGAGCAACTGGGATTGCAGCCTGTGCATTGGAGAGCGAACTTGCGAAAGGTACTGAAGGAGTTGGTTCCTTGAGGCACCTGCTGGTTACGGGCGGTGCCGGATTCATCGGCGCCAATTTTGTTCACTATTGGCTGCAGCAGCATCCGGAAGATCGGGTCGTAGTGCTGGATGCGCTCACCTATGCCGGCAATCGGTCGAATTTGGCGGACGCTGAAGGCCGGGCTCAGTATCGATTCGTGGCGGGCGACATCTGTGACGCGCAATTGGTCGGCGATCTCATGCGCGATGAGAAAATTGACTGCGTGGTGCACCTCGCCGCCGAGTCGCATGTCGACCGATCGATCTCCGGGCCTGATGAGTTCATTCGTACCAATCTGCTCGGCACGCACACGCTGCTGAAGAGCGCGCGTGCGTTGTGGAGTCAGGAAGGCCGGCTGCGCGCCGATGTGAGATTTCATCATGTCTCGACCGACGAGGTGTATGGCTCGCTCACTTCGACGGCGCCGTCGTTCACCGAAGCGACCGCTTACGGCCCCAACTCACCGTACTCCGCCAGCAAGGCCGGTTCCGATCACCTGGTGCGGGCCTACCACCACACATACGGATTGCCGGTTACGACCAGCAACTGCTCGAACAACTACGGCCCGTTCCAGTTTCCGGAAAAACTGATCCCGCTGATGCTGGTGCATGCGCTGGAAGGCAAGCAGCTGCCAGTCTATGGCCGCGGCGAGAACGTTCGGGACTGGCTCTATGTCGAGGATCACTGCGCGGCGATCGAAGCAATCCTACAGCGGGGGAGAGTCGGCGAGACGTACAACGTGGGCGGCTGCAATGAGTGGCGGAATATCGACATCGTCACCGAATTGTGCGGACTGCTGGAGGTCAAGTTCAGTGGAGACGAGTCGCTGCGCGAGCGTTTTCCAAACTGTCCGGCGGCGCGCGGGCGCCGCGTCAGCGAACTGATCGAGTTCGTGACGGATCGCAAAGGGCATGACTGGCGTTACGCCATCGACGCCACCAAGATCCGCGATGAGTTGCAGTTCACACCGCGCGAACGTTTCGAAACCGGCATCGTGAAAACCGTGAACTGGTATCTGCAGCACGAGTCGTGGTGGCGCGCAGTGTTCGACGGCAGCTATCGGCTCGGCAATCGATGCTGAGCGATAGACCGACGAACGTATGTGTCCAGTTGCCGACACCGTGACGGTCGCGGAATTGCTTTCGCAATATGCGGGCTCTGGTGGATATATCTATTTGTGTCGCCTGGGCTACAATAGGAAGACCGGCCGGCGGAAGAGCCGCACATGCACGGGGATGACGATGGTGCATTCCCGACAACACGGTCAACGCAACGAATTTCCGGCCTTCAAGGGACAAGGGTAATCATGCCAGGGCGAATACTCGGACTCGCGCTGCCGCTGCTAGTGACGGTTCTTTTCATGTTCGCGTTGAGGCCGTTCGCGCGCAGCGTCGGTCTGATCGATCGTCCTGGCGGCCGCAAACAGCACATCGGCGAAATCCCTGTGATCGGGGGGTTGGCGATGTTCGCGGGTTTCCTGATCAGCAGCATCTACAGCTATCAGTCATTCCCTGACTATCCTTACTTGCTTGCAGGACTAGGGGTCCTGGTTGTGATCGGCATGCTGGACGACCGCTTCGATCTGCCGGCGCCGGTGCGTTTCATCGGGCAGGCGTGCGCCGCGTTACTGATGGTCGGCGGCGCCAACGTGGTCGCCACCAACATTGGTCATGTGTTTTTCGGCGGAATCGTCGAGCTGGGGTGGTTTTCCGACCTCTTTACCATCACGATCGTGCTGACCGCGATCAACGCCTTCAATATGTTCGATGGCAGCGATGGCGTGGCCGGCATTCAGGCGATGATGGGGCTGGTGTTCATGGGCTTCGCCTGCGTCCTGGCCGGGCAACTCGGACCGATCCCGCTGATCGTCAGCATGATCGGTTGCCTGGTGGGCTTCCTGATTTTCAATTGGCCGTCCAAGCGTACCAAGCCCATGCGCGCTTTCATGGGCGACGCGGGCAGCACCATGCTCGGCTTCCTGCTCGCCTGGCTGGCCATCGATCTGTCCCAAGGGGCGGAGCCGGTATTCAGCCCGGTTGTCGTGCTGTGGATTTTCGCACTGCCGATTTTCGATCTGTTCAGCAGCATGGTTCGGCGTGTGATGAATGGACTCTCGCCATTCCACGGCGACTCGGATCATCTGCATCATGTATTGCGCCGCCAGGGGTTGTCGTCGCGCAAGGTGGCACAAGCGGTGGCGCTTGGCGCTTTCGCCAGCGCGGCAATCGGTGTGGGCGGATATCGAACCGGTGTTCCGGACGGCGTTCTGTGTCTCGGTTGGATCGCCACCGGCGTGATCTATCACGTGGTGTTCGGCAGCGGCATGGTACTGGGGCGCCGGCCGTCCAGCGCCGACGGACGTTTGGTGGGCGGTTCTACGGTTACCCTGGAAACCGCTCCTCCTGCGAAGCGCCATTCGTCCTGAAGCAAAATGTCGCCATATGGCGACGTCGGCAGTGCCGTGGTTTGACATGGCAGCCAACGGACTACATTCTCGACGCGAGCCGTCCTCGACTCGCGCATGCGTTGCGCAAGCTGGCAATACAGGCGATGCATGAGGAATCTGTCCCGCTCTAAAAAGCGCCTCATCATGCTGACAGTGGATGTCATCGGCATCCCACTGGTCTTCTGCTTTGCATTGTCGCTTCGGCTCGGCACGCTGCGCCCCGATGCCATAGGCAACGAATGGATCTCGGCCACGCTGTTGTGGACCACGATCCCCGTGTTTCTACGTATGGGCTTGTATCAGGCTGCGCTGCGCTATCTCGGGCACCGGGCAGTACTGGCGGTCTTCACGGGAGTCACGGCGTCGGTTGCATTGCTGGCGGTGTCGTTACTCATTTGGCCGCAACCTTCGATTCCGCTGTCGGCGTTGCCGATTTATTGGGCGTTCGCGCTGCTGTATGTGGGCGGCACACGTTACGTTGCTCGCAGCGTACTCAACTATCGTTTCTATACCGGCGTGCCGAGAGTCGTGATTTACGGCGCGGGCGAAGCGGGGGAAATGCTCGCGACCGGTTTGTCTCAGGGCGGTAGTTACCAGCCGGTCGGATTTATCGACGATAACGTTGCCCTTCACGGCAATATCGTGCACGGGTTGGAAGTGTTTCCACGCTCGGCGCTGCCGAAAATGGTGAGCAACGAAGGCGTGCAGGCGGTGTTGCTGGCCTTGCCTTCGCTGTCGCGGCGGCGGCGTCAGGAAATCATCAAATCCATCGAGCCACTGTGCTTGATGGTGCAGACCGTTCCAGATCACAGCGACATTTTGTCCGGCACTGCCAGGGTCGAGGATCTGCGTGACGTCGATCCGGTCGACCTGCTCGGTCGTGATCCTGTTCCTCCCGATGCGCGGCTGCTCGATGCATGCATCCGTGGCAAGGTCGTGATGGTGACGGGTGCAGGCGGTTCGATTGGCGCAGAGTTGTGCCGCCAGATCCTGCGGCTGCAGCCCGTGCAACTGCTGCTGTTCGAGATCTCGGAGGTTGCGCTTTACAACATCGAGCGCGAGTTACGGTCGTTGCTTGCGCTCGAGAGCCTCACGGTCGATTTGGTCGCGTTGCTCGGCGACGTGAATCATCGCCAGCGTTTCACGGAGGTGCTGCAGCTCTACTCGGTGCAGAGCATTTATCACGCTGCCGCCTACAAACACGTTCCCATCGTCGAGCAGAACGTGATCGAAGGGATCAACAACAATGTGTTCGGCACCTGGAACGCGGCCGAGGCGGCGCTCGACAGCCGTGTGGAAACGTTTGTACTGGTCTCGACGGATAAGGCCGTAAACCCCATCAATGTCATGGGCGCGACCAAGCGCTTCGCCGAGCTGGTGCTGCAAGGACTGCAGACGCGCACCGGGCAGACGCGCTTTTGTATGGTTCGTTTCGGCAACGTGCTGGGCTCGTCCGGCTCGGTGGTGCCGTTATTTCGGGAGCAGATCGCGCGCGGTGGGCCGGTGACGGTCACCCATCCCGAGGTGATCCGTTATTTCATGACCATTCCCGAGGCGGCGCAGCTGGTGCTGCAAGCGGGCTCGATGGGGCAGGGCGGCGACCTGTTCGTGCTCGACATGGGTAAGCCGGTGCGCATTGCCGATCTCGCCAAACGCATCATCGGCTTGATGGGCATGACACTGCGTGACGATGACAATCCGGACGGAGACATTGAGATCGTCTACACCGGCCTGCGCCCCGCCGAGAAACTGTTCGAAGAGCTGCTCATCGGCACCAATGTCAGCGGCACCGAGCACTCGATGATCCTGCGAGCGACGGAGCATTCGTTGCCATGGAATCAACTCCAGCAAGTGCTCGATGAGATGTCACTGGCGCTGGGCCGCTTTGACTGCGCCAGGGCGCGCCAGCTGCTGATACAGACCGTAGCCGAGTACCGGCCGAGCGGGGACATTCAGGATCTGGTGTGGAGTCGCAAAACGGCCGGAGAATTGGCCAGCGTGACTACGCTTCAGGCAAGGCGGCCGCGCGTGGCCGCGCCGCCGCAAGGGCCGCTGGGTCACTGAGCACAACGGCGCGCTGCAAATATCGCGTGTTTCTGGGCGAAACCCCACTTATCTGCGCTATCAAACATCGGACCTGCAAGCATTCTTTGCACAGGACAAGGAATGTCCGCGTCCGGAACTCCCCACCGCCGGACGGCGCTCAAACCGCGGAGCACAGGATGTGCTCCGCGTCTTTGTGTTCGCGCTACCTATGTGAGCGAGATCGCTGCGTTGCCGGATCATGGATTCTGGGGTGAGCCCACGGCGGGCTACGCGCACCTTGCGTTCGGCCGCACGATGGCCAACACCAGCTCTCATCTGGCGGTGACCGATGGCTACCTCGCGACGCTGGCACTGATCCGCGGCGGGCGCCTGGTGACGTTGGATAAACAACTCGCCAGGATGTATGACAAGGTGGTGCTGGTCTGAATCGAATGGCGCCGCGAGCCGCTGTGGGCGGCGGCTCGCGGCGACCGAGTCGAGTGGTGTGACACGCGCACCTGGCCTTCCTGGCCGCAGCGGCGTGTGCACCCGTTCCTTCGTCCTGTTCTTATTGCGATCACTTTCCCTGTGCGCGTCGTTTCTCGAGCCGTGGGAGCAGCGCGATGGCGACTTTCGGGAAGAGTTGCGGGCCTGCTGATTCCGTAGCAGCTGTCTGCCGGTTGCCAACGTCCTGTCGGGTTCCGGCCGTTGCGTGCATCCCTGCACGCCCCGCGCTTCCCTAAACAGCTATTGCCTTCCGTGGCAAAGCTGCTGTTCCTAATAGATAAAGCGACAAAGCTCGACTTTCTCCCTCGCAAGCAGCTGAAATTTTTTCAAGTTATGGAACATTCTGGGGCACTGTCAGCGCCTGCCGACTGCTTTACCCCGACCGGCGCGTCCGTTAAGCTCGCCAGCCATTTTTCCTTTTAAGTCCAGCGAGTTATCCCCCCATGCGTTTGACTATTTTCGGCTCCGGTTATGTGGGCCTGGTGACCGGTGCCTGTCTGGCCGAGGTCGGCAACAACGTGCTGTGCGTGGACGTGGATGAGCGCAAGGTCGAGATGCTCAAGCGCGGCGAATCGCCGATCTACGAGCCGGGTCTGGATGACCTGTTGCGCAAGAATCTCGCGGCCGGCCGCCTCAATTTCACTACAGACGCGGTGGAAGGCGTCAAGCACGGTCTGTTTCAGTTCATCGCGGTCGGTACGCCGCCGGACGAGGACGGCTCGGCCGACCTGAAGTACGTGCTGGCGGTCGCCGAAACGATCGGCAAGAACATCGGCGAGTATCGGGTGGTGGTTACCAAGTCCACGGTGCCAGTGGGCACGGCCGACAAGGTGAAGGCCAAGATCAACTCGACTCTGCAGGCGCGGGGGGCGCAGGCGGAGTTCGACGTGGTGTCCAATCCGGAATTCCTCAAGGAAGGTGCCGCGATCAATGACTTCATGAAGCCGGATCGCATCGTGGTCGGTACCGACAATCCGCGCACCGCCGAGCTGCTCAAGGCGCTATACGATCCTTTCACCCGCAATCGCGAGCGCATGATCGTGATGGACGTGCGTTCCTCGGAGCTGACTAAGTACGCTGCCAACGCCATGCTTGCGACCAAGATCAGCTTCATGAACGAGCTTGCCAATCTGGCCGAGCGCATGGGCGCCGACATCGAGAAGGTGCGGCAGGGCATCGGCTCGGATCCGCGCATCGGCTATCACTTCATCTATCCCGGCATGGGCTATGGCGGCTCCTGTTTTCCGAAGGATGTGCAGGCGCTGTCGCGCAGCGCCGCCGATCACAAGTTCGACGCCGAGCTGCTCAATGCCGTCGAGGCGGTGAACAAGCGCCAGAAAGCGGTGCTGTTCGACAAGATGCGCGCGGTGTTCAACGACGATCTGGCCGGCAAGACGATTGCTTTGTGGGGCCTGGCGTTCAAGCCCAATACCGATGACATGCGCGAGGCGCCGAGTCGCACGCTGTTGGAATCCTTGTGGGCCGCCGGTGCGAAAGTGCGGGCCTACGACCCGGTGGCGCACGAAGAGGTGCATCGCATTTACGGCGAGCGCCCGGAGCTGCAGTTGGTGAAGTCGGCCAACGAGGCTCTGCAAGGTGCCGACGCGCTGGCGATCGCCACCGAATGGCAGGAGTTCCGCAGCCCCGATTTCGATCTGATTGCCTCGCAGCTCGCCAGGAAAGTGATTTTCGACGGCCGCAATCTGTATGACCCGGCCTTTGTGAAGCGTTTTGGATTGAAGTACTACGCCATTGGGCGAGGTGACAGCGTATGTTGATTCCCGTGATTCTTTCCGGCGGCTCGGGCACACGCCTGTGGCCGCTGTCGCGCGAGCTGTATCCGAAGCAGCTGCTGCCGCTGGTCGGCAAGGGCACCATGCTGCAGGAAACGCTGGCGCGAGTCGCTGGAGTCCAGGGGCTCGGTGCGCCGGTCGTGGTGTGCAACGAGAGCCATCGCTTTCTGGTCGCCGAGCAGATTCTCGAAGCGGGCATCAAGCCGCAGGCCATCGTGCTCGAGCCGGTGGGTCGGAACACCGCGCCCGCGGTGGCGGTCGCGGCCATGGCAGCGGTCGCCGATCTTCCCAAAGGAAACGACAGTGACCCGTTGTTGCTGATCCTGCCGGCGGATCATGTGATCCGCGACGTGAAGGCGTTCCGTGCCGCATTGGAGGTCGGCCGCAAGGCGGCTGCCGAAGGCAAGCTCGTGACGTTTGGCGTGGTGCCGAACAAGCCGGAAACCGGCTATGGCTATATCAAGCGCATCAATGGCGCGGGCCCTGCTTACGCCATCGACCGGTTCGTGGAAAAGCCCGACCTCGCCACGGCCCAGTCCTACGTCGAGTCGAAGGAATATTTCTGGAACAGCGGCATGTTCCTGTTCCGCGCGTCGGCCGTGCTCAACGAGCTGCGCGAGTTGTCGCCGAAAATTTATGAAGCGTGTGCGCAGGCCGTCACCGCCGCGAAGCGCGATCTGGATTTCACCCGTCTGCCCACCAAGGAGTTCAGTGGCTGCCCGAGCGACTCCTTCGACTATGCCGTGATGGAGAAGACCAAGCTCGGTGTGGTCGTGCCGCTGGATGCGGGCTGGAGCGATGTCGGTTCCTGGTCGGCGCTGCATGAAGCGATTCCGGCCGATGGCGACGGCAACGTCGTCCTGGGCGATGTGCTGACCGCCGACTCGAGCGGCAACTATCTGCATTCCACCAGCCGACTGGTCGCGGCCGTGGGCTTGAGCGATCACGTGGTGGTCGAGACCAAGGATGCAGTGCTGGTCGCGCCAAAGAATCGGGTGCAGGACGTGAAGGAGCTGGTCAATCAGCTGAAGAAGCAGGGCCGTTACGAGACGTCCTTGCATCGCGAAGTGTTTCGTCCGTGGGGCAGCTACGACAGCATCGACAACGGCCAGCGTTTCCAGGTGAAGCGCCTGTCGGTGAAGCCGGGCGCGTCGATGTCGTTGCAGTTGCATCATCACCGTGCCGAGCACTGGATCGTGGTGTCGGGCACGGCGCGGATCACACGCGGCGAGGAGGTGTTCCTGCTGGAAGAAAATCAGTCGACCTACATCCCGCTGGGCACCAAGCACCGCATCGAAAACCCGGGCAAGATTCCGCTGCACATCATCGAGGTGCAGTCGGGCGGCTACCTGGGCGAGGACGACATCGTGCGCTTCGAGGATCGCTACGGGCGCGAAGGCGAGAAATAGCTCGCTCGCCCGATCGGCCGCAGTCAGTAAACATTCAGCAATCGATTTTGAGATAGAGAGAAGGAACGCAGCGCATGTCCAACCCGTCTTCCGCCATCGTCGGCTTCAAGGCCTATGACTATCGTGGCCGGATCCCGACCGAGCTCAATCCCGAGGTGGCCTATCGCATCGGGCGAGCGTATGCGGAATTCTTGAAGCCCAAGCGCGTGATCGTGGGCCGGGACATTCGTAAGTCCAGCGAGGAGCTGTGCGCGGCGCTGACTCAGGGTCTGCTCGATTCGGGCGTGGATGTTTATGACATCGGTCTGTGCGGCACGGAGGTCGTGTACTTCGCGACCTTCAGTGAAGGCATGGATGGCGGCATCATGGTGACTGCAAGTCACAATCCGCCGGACTACAACGGCATGAAGTTCGTGCGCGAACAGTCGCGGCCGATCAGCGGCGACACGGGATTGAAAGACATCCAGCGCATCGCCGAGGCCAATAGCTACACAGCGCCGGTGCAGCAGGGCGCGCACCACACGCTCGATATCAGCAGGAAATATATCGATCACCTGCTGTCGTATCTGGATCACGCCAAGCTCAAGCCACTGAAGATCGTGGTGAATGCCGGCAATGGCGGCGCCGGCCTGATCGTCGATCAGCTCGAACCGCATCTGCCGTTCGAGTTCATCAAGATCAATCACGCGCCCGACGGCAGCTTCCCGAACGGCGTGCCCAACCCGATGCTGGAGCAGAATCGCGTCGCGACCATCGAAGCGATCAAACAGCACAAGGCCGACTGCGGCGTGGCCTGGGACGGCGACTACGATCGTTGTTTCCTGTTCGATGAGCACGGCAGTTTCATCGAGGGCTATTACATCGTCGGCCTGTTGGCGTCGGTGTTCCTGACGCAGGAGCAGGGCGCGCGCATCGTGCACGATCCGCGCTTGACCTGGGCGACGACCGACATGGTCGCCTCGCTCGGCGGCAAGGCCGTGATGTCCAAGTCGGGACACGCTTTCATGAAGGACGTGATGCGCCAGGCCGACGCGATCTACGGCGGCGAGATGAGCGCGCATCATTACTTCCGTCGCTTCGGCTATTGCGACACCGGGCAGATTCCGTGGCTGCTGGTGGCGCAGATCCTGTCGGACACCGGCAAATCACTGTCCCAACTCGTGGGCGAGCGCATCGCGAAGTTTCCCGCCAGCGGCGAGATCAATCGCAAAGTGGCCGACGCCAAGGCCACCATCGCCCGCGTGCAGCAGCACTATCAGCCCGGTTCCAGGGCCATCGACTTCACCGACGGTCTGTCGATCGAGTTCGACGACTGGCGTTTCAACCTGCGCTCGTCGAATACCGAGCCGTTGATCCGCTTGAACGTCGAAAGCCGCGGCAACGAGGCGCTGATGAAGGCTCGCACCGCAGAGTTGCTGCAGATGATCGGCGGCGAGGAAGCGCACTGATCGCACCCTGGCGCCCGCATCGATAGGGGCTCGAAGTCGCACGGCCGCTCGGGAAGTGCGACTTCGAACATTCTGCAGGCGCGCACGGCAGGTGTAGGCTCGTCCCATTCACGGGCGCGCGACAGCACCAACAACGGCACAGGCCGCGCCAGGGAGTATCGGCGGTGGCAACGCACCTTACGCGCGACGATTCGGCAACGAACGCACAGCTGCTCGATCTGCAGCGCGTCTTCGATCTGTCTCAGGATCTGATGTGCATGACCGACGCGCAGACGCGCTTTGTGCGCGTGAGTGCGTCGTCCGCGCGCATCCTGGGTTATCCGCCTGAAGAGCTGATCGGGCGCACCTTGCTCGATCTGGTTCATCCCAACGATCTGCAGTCCACGTTGCTCACGCACGAATCGGTGCTGCAAGGTGCGCAGGTCGTCGAGTTCGAGAATCGCTGTGTTCGCAAGGACGGCACGTCGGTCGAGCTGAGCTGGACGTCGACATGGATTGCCGGCCCCGATGGTGCGGGCGCGACGTATTCCGTCGCGAGAGATATCACAAATCGCAAGCGAGCCGAGCGACTGCGCGAGTCGCAACGTGAAGTGCTGCAGCTGATCGTCGCGGGCGCACCGCTCGGTGATGTGCTGCGTCGGATCTGCAGCATCATGGAAGTCTTCGATGCCGACGCCAAATGTGCCGTGACGGTGCTCGACGCGGCGGGAGCATGCGTGCGCTCCGCCTTCAGCCCGAGCCTGCCATCGCGATTCCTGTCTGTCGTCCAGGATACATTGCTCGGCATGCCGCACGGTGCATGCGCCAACGCGTTACGCAGCGGGCAGACGGCGACGTGTGCCGATATGACCAACGATCCGGAGTGGCAGGAGCTGGCCGCGCTCGGTGCGGAGCATGGCTTGCGGGCTTGCTGGTTCACGCCGGTGTTCGGGGCGCGCGGACGTTTGATTGCTGTCATAGCTGTCTATTACCCACATCCATACCAGCCGTCCGATCGCGAGCTGGTGCTGGTGCAGGCAGCGGTGAGTCTGGTGGCGCTGGCGATCGCGCATGCGCATGCGCAAACCCAGTTGAAAGAAAGCCTCACCCGCGTGGAACTGGCGCAGAGCATCGCGCGGCTGGGTTATTGGGAGCGCGATTTGTCGAGCGACAAGCTCAATGTCTATGGCGAGGCCAATGCGATCCTGGGCATTCCTGGGGAACGCACCATTGGCCTGGATGTATTTCTCGGTGTCGTGCTCGAAGCAGACCGGCCGGCGTTGATCGCTGCGTACGGTGAGGCGAATCGGGGTGATACATCAGGCGGACTGCAATTCCGCGTGCGTCATCCGGATGGATCGGTCCGCCACGTGCATGCCGAGCGCTGCGTGATTCGGGACGAGTCCGGCCGCGCAACTCATATCATTGGCACCATGCAGGACGTGACCGAGCGCAATCAGGCAGATCTGGAGCGGCAGCGTTATCTCAACCAGATGTCCGCGCTGGCGGACGCGGCCCGCAAAGTGAACTCGGTGCTCACGGTGGATGAGCTGTTGCAGATCATTACAGAAATTGCGCGCGATCTGGTCGGAGCCCATGTTGCCGTCAGTGTCTTGCAAGGTGCGGATGAGCCAACGGTCGAGTGCTGCAAGACATCGCATTCGGAAAAATATTCGTCGGTCGTGCCGGGTTCGTGGCTGCTGGAAGGCGAGGGCCAGCGAGCGGGCGGCGCGGCTGCGCATGTGACCCGGATTGACCGGTCCACAGCGGCGCGGGACATGGCGCTGGGCACGCAATGGCAGGCGTGTGGTTGCATCACGGTGTCGCTGGCGGCGGCCTCCGGTCGACGCATTGGTGTGCTGTGCGTGGCAGACAAGCAGAGCGGGGAGTTCGCTCCCAACGACGAGCGGGTGCTGGGTCAACTGGCCGATCTGGCCGCGGTCGGCTTGGAGAATGCGCGCCTGTACGCCGAACTCGAGGAACGTGTGAGAAAACGGACACAGGAGCTACAGGAGTCCAATAGGGAACTGGAAGCTTTCAGCTATTCCGTGTCTCATGATCTGCGGGGACCGTTGCGTGCCATAGCGGGGTTTACCGGCTTGCTGCGCGACCGGCATTACGAGACGATCGATGCGGACGGCCGCCGCTGCATCGATCGCGTACTGGCTGGTACGCAAAGAATGTCGAACTTGATCGATGACTTGCTGGAGCTGGGCCGGGTCACGCGGGTGGAAATCAGGCGGCGGCAGGTGGACCTGTCGGAGTATGCGCGCGCGACCCTGACGCGGCTTCGCGAAGCTTCCCCGGAGCGGGCAGCCGCGCTCGTCATCGAGCCGCAGCTGAGCGTGGCGGGGGATCCCGGGCTGCTCGCGATCGTGCTGGAGAATTTGCTGGACAACGCCTGGAAGTTCACGGCCAGCCGGCCCGTCGCGGAGATCCGCTTCGGCGCGGTGGCCGCGGCGGGTGACGAAAACGAGAGGACGTTCTTCGTGCAGGACAATGGCGTCGGGTTCGATCCGCGATATGCAGCGAACCTGTTCGGGGTGTTCCAACGTTTACATGCGGCCGGGGAGTTTCCCGGCACGGGCGTGGGCCTGGCGACAGTCCAGCGTATCGTGCAGCGGCATGGCGGGCGCATCTGGGCCGATGCGGCGGTCGATCGAGGGGCGACGATTTACTTCAGCATTGCCGAGGGGCCGCAATGAGCGAGCGCTACATCCTGCTGGTCGAGGACAACCCGGACGACGAGGAACTGACGCTGCTCAGCCTGCGCAAGAACAATCTGGCGCACGAGATCGTCGTGGTCCGCGACGGGGTGGAGGCAATCGAGTACCTGTTCGCCACCGGCCAGTACGCCAGTCGCGATGTGATGAATGCGCCCACGGTGATCCTGCTCGATCTGAAGCTGCCCAAGCTCGACGGGCTCGGTGTGCTGAAACGACTGCGTGCCGACGAGCGGACCCGCAATCTGCCGGTAGTGGTGCTCACGTCCTCCAGCCAGGACGCCGACGTGATCGCCAGCTACAACCTGGGCGCGAACAGCTATGTCCGCAAGCCGGTCGAATTCGGCGCCTTCGTCGAAGCGGTCAGCAGCCTGGGGCTGTACTGGGTGATGCTGAACCGGCCGCCGCCGGTGCATGTGGCCTGATCTGTGCGACTTGATTTGACCGCGCCCATCGTCATCCCTAAACTACGCGCCCCTTCAAACCACAAGACGGTTCGTCGGGCCGGCATCGGGCGGTTAGCTCAGCGGTAGAGCACTGCTTTCACACGGCAGGGGTCACAGGTTCAATCCCTGTACCGCCCACCACTCCCAACGATTCGGATGGAATCCCGGCCCTTGAACGTCAAGGGCGCCATGGCCATCCGAACTCGTTTTGCTCCCAGCCCCACCGGCATGCTGCATATCGGCGGCGTGCGAACCGCGCTGTTTTCCTGGTTGTATGCGCGCCGCCACGACGGCACGTTCATCCTGCGCATCGAAGACACCGATCGGGAACGGTCCACCGATGAGGCCACGCAAGTCATTCTGGATGGCATGCAGTGGCTCGGTCTGAATGCCGATGAAGGCCCGTTCTATCAGACCCGTCGCATGGATCGATATCGCGAGGTCATCGACCAGTTCCTCGCAGCCGGCAAGGCGTATCACTGCTACTGCTCGAAGGAAGAGCTGGAAGAGATGCGCAACCGTCAAATCGCGGCCAAGCAGAAGCCGCGCTACGACGGTACCTGCCGGCATCGCACCGAGCCGCGTCCCGGCGTGTCGCCTGTCGTGCGCTTCAAGAATCCCCTCGAAGGCAGCGTCGTGGTCGAAGACGCGATCCATGGCAATGTGGTGTTCGACAACATGGAGCTCGACGATCTGATCATCGCGCGCTCCGACGGCACGCCCACGTACAACTTCTGTGTCGTCGTCGACGACAGCGACATGAATTGCACGCACGTGATTCGTGGCGACGACCATCTCAACAACACGCCGCGCCAGATCAACATGCTCATGGCGCTGGGTGCCAAGATTCCCATGTATGCGCACGTGCCAATGATTCTTGGTCAGGACGGCGCGAAGCTGTCGAAGCGTCACGGCGCCGTCAGCGTGCTGCAGTATCGCGAGGAGGGCTTCCTGCCGGAGGCGTTGCTCAACTACCTGGTGCGCCTCGGCTGGTCGCATGGCGATCAGGAAGTCTTCTCAATGCAAGAGATGACCCAGTTGTTCGACATCAAGGACGTGAACAAGTCGGCCTCTGCGTTCAATCCCGACAAGCTGCTGTGGTTGAATCAGCAGCACATCATGCGCTCGACGCCGGAGCACCTGGCGAAGTATCTGAAGCCGCAGCTGGCAGCGCTCGGGGTGAATGTCACCGACGATCGCAAGCTGGCTGCCGTTGCCAAGTCTCAGCAGGAGCGGGCCAAGACGCTGAAAGAAATGGCGCAGAACAGCCGCTTCTTCTTCGAGGACGTGACCAGCTACGACGAGAAGGCCGCGAAGAAGAACCTCACGGCCGAAGCCGTTGCTCCGCTGAGCGCGGTGCTGGCGAAGCTGTCGGCGTTGTCCGAGTGGGTGGCCCCGGCATTGCACGATGCGGTCAACCAGACCGCCACCGAGCTGAGCCTCGGCATGGGCAAAGTCGCACAGCCGATTCGTGTGGCGGTGTCGGGCGGCACCGTGTCGCCGCCGATCGATGCCACGCTTGAAGTGCTGGGCCGCGAAGTCACGCTCGCGCGGCTGGAGCGGGCGCTGGCGTACGCGCGCGGGCAGGGGTGAGCGGGTCGATAAAACCCTCGCAAATACCGGCGATCAATAAAATTTCGTGAACGCTCCTTGACAGTCCGGTGCCGCTTCCCTACATTGCGCGCCTCTCGCGTGGGGCTATAGCTCAGCTGGGAGAGCGCTTGCATGGCATGCAAGAGGTCGCCGGTTCGATCCCGGCTAGCTCCACCAAGTTTCCGACGTCTTACCAACGTCCCCATCGTCTAGAGGCCTAGGACATTACCCTTTCACGGTAGTAACCGGGGTTCGAATCCCCGTGGGGACGCCATCTCTCTCGGACAGGTACAAAGAACCTGTACGAGCGAGCTGGCAGGGCCAGTAAGTCAGTCGGTTAAATCCAGCAGGAGCTCGCAGTCGCGAGCTCCTCGAATAACTCGATGAGAATGATTGTCGTGGGCTGAGTTGCGCTCAGCTCGATCGGCGACGTCTCGCCCTCAAAAACGACGCAGTCCTCAGATCCCAACTGGGCGGTTGCTCCGTCCACCTCGCATTGCAGGTCGCCACGCTGGCAGAACACGAGGGTGGTGGTCGCAGTCGCGTGCAGGTGTTGCCGAGCCTCGATCGAGAGGCGTTTCACTGCATGCTGAAAGCGGCCTCGGCGAGTCATCACATTGAGATCGACGGTACTGCCGGCCACCAGCGTCGCGCTCGCGGCGGCTTCGCCCGCGAACGTGTAGGGCGCAGAGGTATCGAGCAACAGCTCGGGCGCGCCATCCGCAAGCTGCAGGCGAATGCCTGCGCCGTGAATCACACACAACGTCCGCTCGATTCCATTGAACGTGGAGAACGGTGCATCGCTCGCAATGGTCGCCAGGCTGATTCGCCAGTCGAGCGCGTCCAAGGTCGCGCCGGCAGGGGATGCCAGGATTTCTCGAGTTTCGCCGCCACCGTTTTTCCACGGCATGCGGCGATAGTCGGTGGCGCGAAGCAGTCGCATGCCTCGATGATAGGGCATCAAGCCGCGGTTCGGCGGTACTGCGACTGCCCGAACGTTTCGACGACGACGTCGTCCGCGATATTGGTGATGAAGTGGCTGGGTGGCTGCGGTGTGTTGAGGATGCCGTACTCAGTCCAGGTGGCGCGATTCCCTTTGGTCTCGGCGCGAATCTGCTTGTTACGTTCGCGGCTGCGTTCGGTCTTGTACGGCCGGTCGTGGTTGATGTGCACGCAGATCGCCGAGTAACGAATCTGCACCCCCTTGATACCCGCATTGGTCAGGCGTTCGCCAAACTCACGATCCTGCGCCCAGTACGCCATGCGCTCGTCGTGGCCATTCACCTTGAGCAGATCGGTACGCCAGCACGAGGAGTTGTGCCCGTTCCAGGTCGGGCGAGTCGGCGTCATGGCATTCATGAGCTTGGCGTGCCAACCGCGGGCGCGCAGTTTGCCCAATTTGGCTGAACGGGGCGTGCCGTTCGCGAGCAGCCACTGCGGGCTGGTTGCGTGGCCATTGAAGATGACTTCCGGCGTGAGTTGCTTGCTGGTTTGGTCAGTCAGCTTGAAATAGCCGCCGGACAGGAAGCGGCCAGGGCGTGCGAGCAATGCGTGAGTCGCGACGAAGTCGGCGCGAGGTACACAATCGCCGTCCGAAAAGATCAGATAGTCCGCAGCGGTCGCGAGCGCGGCCTGATTCAGAATGCGACATTTGCGAAAGCCAGCGTCTGGCTGCCACACGCGTCGAATGTTGAGTCCATAGGCGTGTGCCGCTTGTTCGACGACCTCTCTGGTGGCGGCGCTCGAACCGTCATCGGCGACGATGATCTCGAACTCGGCGCCGCGTTGGGCCGCGTAGCCGGTGAGCGTTGGGGCCAGCCTGTCCGGCGCGTTGTAGGTACTCAGGATGACAGCAATTCGCAACGTCGAGCTCCTTCGCATTGTGGGCTGAAGGGTGCCGACGCGAAATGACGGCCAGGGGACGTTTGTGAGAAGACTGGATTGAGGTTCGATGACAGTTCGGGTGGCTACGGCTCCAGGCCGTGTTTTCTCAGCAGCTCGGCGGCAAGCGTGAAGGAGCTGGGATCCGCATCGAGCTCGTAATAGCGCAGCCGTTTGTAAACGGCATATGACGCGGCGGTCTGCGCCACGATGTAACCTCGCCAGCCGTCCAGAATCGCCAATCGCAATAAGTAATCTTTTAGAAATGTGGTCACGAAGACCAGCGGACACAGCCACATCCGCACCTGGCGGCCCCGATCGCGCCAGTCCTGGGCACGCAGCTCCGTATAACGAAGCATCTTGATGTGACGATGCACCAAGGTCGGGTTGTGATCGTGGAGCAATCGTTCGCGAAAGGAGGTGACAGGGCCATCGAATCGCAACGACTCGTGCACTCTCGCGTCGGTCCAGCGAGCGCGCTCGCGATGATAGAGCCGGGCAATGCGCTCTCGACTCATGGGCCGATACCAGCGCATGGCGCGACCCATGAATCGGGTCGCGCGTCGGAAATATGCGCCGGCGCATGCAGAGGCCATGATCGAGGGCAGGCGTTGTTCGAGCTCGGCGGCCAGCGCCGGCGAGAGTTGCTCGTCGCCGTCGAGCACCAGAATCCATTCATGTTTCGCCACGCCGGTCGCGAAATTGCGTTGTGGGCCGAAGCCGAGCCAATCCTGGTGCACGACTCGCGCGCCATGCGCGGCAGCGATCTCAGGCGTGCCATCGGTGCTACCTGAATCGACGACGACCTTGTCGGCCGCGAACGGTACGCTGTCCAGGCAGCGCCCGATCATGCGGGCTTCGTTCTTGGCGATGACGACGAGAGTGATGGGCAGCAAGGCAGGCCTGAGCGGTGGCGTGACTGGCATGCAAACTAATTCGTGTGCATGACAGCTGCGTGAAAGCTTGCCGCGCTCACGCTGTCATCTTGCTGTCACTTCAATACCAGGTTGGCGATGGCGCGAGCCGTCTGATACGGCTCCGGCTCGTTGCGATTGGTCAGTAGCACGATGGTGAAGCGCTGCTCCGGATAGCGAATGATCACGTTGCGAAAGCCCACGGTCTCGCCCGAGTGCCACAGCGTTCTGCCGCCGATCGCCTCTTGGGTGATGCGCCAGCCCATGCCATAACGAACGGTGGGATCATCCGTATCGCTGATTGGCGTGAAAGCGAGCGCACGGGAGGTGGCGTTCAGCAGTCGATCGTCGTACAGCGCCGCGTCCCACTTGGCGAGATCGTCGATCGAGGAATAGATGCCACCATCGCCCAGCACGGCGCTGGTCTGGCTCTGATCGGTTCGGGTCCAGCTCCTTTGCTCCTCGCTGTAGCCAAAGGCGCGCCGCTTCACGGTCGAGATGCCGTCCTCGTACGCAACCGTGTTGGTCATGCCGAGCGGTGCGAAGATGCGTTGCTCGAGGAAGGTCGCGAAGTCCTTGCCCGACGCTTTGCCGACAATCAGTGCCAGCAGTGCATAACCGCTGTTGCTGTATCGATAGCCCGTGCCAGGCGGGAAGTAAGTGCGGTTCTGGGTCTGGAGAATCGCGAGTACGTCCGCATCACGCAATTGCCGCGTCAGCTCCGGCGGTATCACATCTTCGTAATCGATGAGCCCGGATCTGTGGGACAGGACCTGGCGAATCGTCATGGACGCGGCGACGTCGGGCAGGCTCGGAAACCATTTGCGTAAAGAGTCGTCGAGGTGGAGCTTGCGCTCTTCGGCGAGCAGTAGGATGGCTGCAGCGGTGAACTGCTTGCTTACCGAGGCGAGGCGGTAATTGGTATCAGGCGCGGCGGCCGTGCGTTGTTCGAGATTGGAGAAGCCGTAACCACGACGCACGACAGGGTTGCCATCGCGCACGATCAAGAGCGAGGCGCCGGGGCCCGGGCCGTCATAGCGGCTCATCAATTGATCGATTTGAGTTTGCATGTCGAGCTCCGGACAGTCGGCGACGCGCGTGAACGCCAGATCTTCGAAGTCATAGCTGAAATCCGCATTCGGATCCACTTTGCGCAGGGTCAGCGTGGTCACCTGCGGGCGCTGGTGTGCGTGGCTGGCGGCAAAGTCCAGCCACGCCTCGGTGTCGATGTCGTCCTGATCCCAATCGACCAGCAGGCCGCTGCGCTCGACCCGCATCAGCTTGCCGGTGAGCTGCGGCGATTTGGCCGACGCGAAGACGATCGCGCCACCCTGACTGCAAATCGAAACATCGCCGAACCAGGGATCGCGATAGATGCCCAGCCAGGGGCGCATGCTGTCCAGCGGCGCGGGAATTCGCGACGACGTGTCGGGTAGTTTGGTGCTCGTGGTCGCAGCGTCGCGCTCCAGTTCGCCGGCATACCACTCGATGGAATTGAGCTTGTCTGGCGCGACGATCAGCTTGGCCAGCGCGGTGTTCAGCACCGTGCGCGCTTTCGAGCCGTCACCATTGATCATGAACACGAAGCCGGCCTTTTTGTCCGGAAACAAGTTCACGGCGGAATACATGCCTGCGAGCGTGCCGGTGTGAGCCACTCTCCATGCGCCATCGACGTCGGACAAGCGCCACCCATAGCCATAGGCATTGATGTGGCTGCCGTCCCAGGCGCGCTGTCTTTGCGAAAGCGTCATCGGGGTATGTGCGCTCCACAGAATTTTGCGCTGACTTAAAGAGAGCCACGTCGCGCCTGTCGTGGTCTTCAACTCATCGCCGAGCCACAGGCGCATCCAGGTGAGCATGTCGTTCAGGCTGCAGCGAATACCGCCGGCGGCCGCGGCGGTATCGACGGGAATGCGCGTGCCGTCCGCTCGAATCGGCACATTGCCGTCGCCTTGTCGCATGTGAGGCTGAGCGACGTTGCCGATTGCGTCGCGCTCCCATGGGCCGAGCTGACAGCGTGTCATGCCGAGCGGTTCGAAGATCTCACGACGCATCAGTTCTTCGTAACTCGCGCCACCGGCGGCTGCGGCAACTTCTCCGGCGACGACGTACATCAGATTGTCGTAAGCGTATTGCGAGCGAAAGCTCTGCTGCGGCTTGAGGTGAGCGAGGCCGGCGAGGATGTCCGCGCGTGTGAAGTTGTTCGGCTCTGGCCAGAGCATCAAGTCGCCGGCGCCCTCGCGCAGCCCGGTGTTGTGAATCAGCAGATCGCGCACCTGGATCTGCTGCGTGACCCAGGGGTCGTACATTTTGAAATCGGGCAGATGGCGAGTGACCGGATCCTCCCAGCGCAGTTTGCCGGCGTCGACCAGGCGGGCGAGCAAGGCAGTGGTCATCGCTTTGCTGTTGGAGGCGATCTTGAACAGCGTGTCGTTGTCGATGGTTTGATGGGCTCCAGCCACGAGCTCGCCAGCAGTGCGGGTGTAGACGACGTTGCCATCGACGATGACGCCCATGGCCATGCCGGGCAAGTGATAGCGGGTCATCACGTCGTCGAAGATGCGATCGAGCGATGCAGGCTGGCTCTGCGCGGCCACGGGTGTCTGCGTCGTTGGGCGAGATGAGCATGCGCCTAGTGACGTGAGCGAGGCGACAAACAGCACAGCAAGCAGGCGGGGCATGGCGATGGCGCTGGGGTTTCTAAGCAATACAAAAGGCGGCCCGCTTCGAGTGCGGGCCGCCAACCATGGCAAAGCATGCCGCTGCGACGGCTCAGAAGTCGAGCTTCAAGGTCAGGAAGGCATAGCGCGGGGCCTGATAGCCGGTGCCGAAGCCGTAGAACTGATTGCGATCCACGCCCGTCGATCCCAGCTCCTCATCGACTTCCATGACACGCTGCTGATTCAGCAGGTTGTACACTGCGAGGGTGACTTTGAGGTTCGCCGCCGAGAATGCGTGCCGGTAGGTCACATTCGCGCCGAGATCGAAGATCCACGGCGTCCTGCCGGCCGAGCCGCGCGGGCGCTGCTCGAACTGACCGGTGTCGTCGTTGAAGACATAGAAGCTGAAGAAGCAGGTGTCGTCATACGGATTGCATTCGCCGGTGGCATTGATGGGGCGTCCCGATTGCGCCGTGAGTGTGCCGCCTACCTCCCAATGCTCGCCCAGCGCATAGGAGCCTCGCACCTTGAGCTGATGGCGATGGTCGTTGGGCAGATAGCCGTAGGAGCCATAGTTCACCCAGGGATTGTCGAAAGCCTCGGTGCGCCCCGTGTCGCCGAAGTCGGTATCCGAGTTGATCGGGCCCTCGGCATTGCCCTTGGAATAGGACAGCGTGTACACGGCATTGAACGACCACTGATCGTCCCATGCACGATCGATCATGAACTCGATGGCTTTGTAGTTGCGCTTCGGCTTGGAGTAACCGACCTCGCCAACGTAGTTGCCATCGTCGTCATACATGGCCCAACCGGCGCGGCTGGTGTCGATGGTCACCCAGCCGTCGCTCTCGCCATCGCAGTTGGTGTCGGAATAGATGGTCACCGGACGGCCGGGATTGGCCATCACATAACCCGCCTCGACCGGCTCGCCGCCGCAGATGATGCCGGTGGAGGTGATTTCCATATCGTCGATGGCGTTGTTGAGCTTGCGATAGATGCCGCGCACGCCCCACGACCACTTGTCGTCGATCATGGACTGGAAGCCCAGGATCAGCTCGTCCTGATACACCGGATCCATGTCGGCATCGACTTCACCGCGCAGATCGCCGACCGTGCCGTCGCCTTGGGAGTCGTCGACGGCGAACTGCGCGCCGAGGATGGGTCGCTGCTTGGTCGCGCCGTTGTAGTCGAAGCTCTCCAGGCCGCCGAAGTAATAGTAGACGCGGCGATCGAGGAAGCCGCCAGCCTGTTTGATGTTGATGACGTTCGCCACCGGCAGGAAGTAACGTCCTGCGTTGCCGAAGAGCTTGCTGCGGCTATCGCCTTTCACGTCCCACGAGAAGCCGAAGCGAGGCGCGACCATGTTGTCCATCTTGATATAGGAGTCGCCGTCGGAGTTCTTGTTGTCGAACGCCTCGACCCGCAGGCCGGCGTTCAGCAACAGGCTGGGCGTGACCTGCCAGTTGTCTTCGAGGTAATACGCCGAGTTGAGGGTCTCGAACTCGCCGTCCACTTCGTTCTGACGGGTACGGACGTACTCGGTGCCGCTGGGCAGGGCGACGCCTTCAATGGTGGTGGGGGCGTTTGTCCTGTAGATCTCGTACAGCAACCGATCCGGTCCAGGGTAGTACTGCTCGTACTGCGAGGTGTTTGTCTCGTGATCCAGGCCGAAGCGCAGCTGATGCGCGCCAAGCACCCACTCGAAATCCAAGCGTGCGGCTTCGCGAGTATCGTCGCGCGCGGTGACGCTGCCTGATTCCGTGCAGCCCAGGTCGCGGGCGGGAGTGACGCGCTGGTTTCGCACGCGGTTGCATTCCAGATCGTTCTGACTGAAGCGGGAGAATTCTCGATTGTTCTCTCCGTACAGCGCCTTCGCGGAGAAGTTGTCAGTGAGATAGGCCGTGTACGTCGCCGACCAGTTCAAACCGCCGTTGTTGGTGTAGCGCGTCTGCTGGTACGGGCCCTGACCGCCGGAGACAAAGTCGAAGCTGTAGGCATTGCGCACCTCTTCGTTCTCATCCGAGAACGCCAGCAGCTCGAGCAGATTCTTGTCATTGATCTGCCAGTCGATCTTCGCACCCCAGAAACCGCTGTCCTCTTTGGCCTTGTACAAGGTGCCGCCCGCATCGTTGGTGTTTTCGGGCTGGTAGTCCCGGGCTTCATACAACGCAAAGAAGAACAGCTTGTCTTTGACGATGGGGCCGGAGGCGTAGAACGTGGCGCTGGTGCTGTCGTACTGATCGTAGGAGCCGATGATGCGCTGGGTGCCGTCCGGATTGTAACGATCCTTCTTGCTGCTCTGGAGCGAGTGCGGTTTCCAGGCCACTTCCGTGCCGTACTCGAATTCGTTCGTGCCCGAGCGCGTCACGGCGTTGATGACACCGCCGGTGGTGCGGCCGAACTCCACGGAGTAACCGCCGGTCTTGACCTGGAACTCCTTGTAGAACGCATACGGCACCGAGGAGGAGCCGACCCGGTTATAGAAGTCCGTGACATTGAGGCCGTTGATATAAATCGTGTTCTCGGCGATCGAGGAGCCGCCGAAGGAAACGCCGCAGTTGCCACCCGAGCACAGGCCTGCGTCGCCCTTGGACAGGCCGGGCGCGAGCAGTGCGACGGATTGAATGTCGCGATCCACTGGCAGGCGCTCGAGGTCTTCGCGGGTCAGATTCGTCGCGGACTCGGTCGATCTCACATCGACAGCGCGCACGACGCGCGTGCCGACGACGAAAACTTCCTCGAGGTTGCTGATGTTCACGGTCACATCGGCGGTCGTTGCCGTACCGAGGCCCACGGTGACCTCAGCAAGCTTGCCGAGCGTGGCGCCATTACGCGTGCCTTCGACGATGTACTTGCCGACGGGCAGGAAGGGGAAGCGATAGGAGCCATCCGACTCCGCTTTGACGGTGCGTGTGAATCCCGTCTCGGGATTGCGCACCGTGATCGAGATCCCGTCGAGCGAGCTCTGGTCGCTCGCGGTGATCCTGCCTACCAGCGAGCCGTCATTGCTCGCGGCGTACGAGATTTGTAACGGCAGCGCTGCCACAGCAGCCGCGCTCACTCCCACTCGCAGCGCGACCTTGAGCGCCGACCTGAGCGATAGGTTCCTCTTCATACACCCTCCCGGCCAGTGTTATCGTTTAAATCAATTCGCCCCTGGGCTCTGTAGCAGCGTTGCCTTGAAGTCGTAGTCCCAGCGATCGAAATAGAGATTGCCGCCGCGCCACTCCACCTCGCCCCGTTGCAGGTCGATGGTTTCGGAGCGGAAATGCTGTTTGGCGGGCACGAAGGGCTGGCTGTAGTCGTCATTGAAGACGACGCGGTAGGCGTCGAAGGAGCCAAGATAGAAGTTATCGAGCGCCGCATCGCCGGAGTCGAAGCGGCCGAAAGTCACATCCATCGGCACCCAGCCATACGGCGCCAGATACAGCCATCCCCAGTCGTGCATGTTGTTGTAGGTGCCATCGGAGAAGATCCAGCCCGATTGCCAGCGAGCCGGAATGCCATTCAGGCGCAGCAGGGTCATGAGCAGCAATGTCTGTTGGCCGCAATCGGCGTGGCCTGCGCGCAGCGCGTAGTCGCTGATGTTGGTGATCGTCGAATACTCGAGCGCGCCGGCCCAGGGAATGCGATCGACAGCGGCGAATAGCAGCTGTGCGATTCGATACGGATTCTTTTCATCGCCAACCACTGCGCGAGAGAACTTGCGCATCTCGTCGGTGAACACGATGTGAGGCGGGCGTTCACCCAGGTAGGGAACCAACGCGGCCGCAGGCGCGGTAGGCACTACCTTTTCGGGATCGATCTGTTTGTGCTGACCGAAGATGGTCAGCTCGTAAGTGACGGAGAAGGTCGTGGGCTTCGCAGCGACGGCAGTTTGCTCGAAATACACAGTACGCTGCAGGGCGGACTCCGGCGCGAGCTGATGCTTGTCCGGCGAGCTGCTGACGAATCGAATGTTTTCCTGCTGGCCTCGAAGCTGTCGTGGATAGGGAATCCATGCCCGAACCGTTTCGCCGGCGGGGACCGCATCCGCATCGACCGTGAGGGACTGAGTGATGCGTACGCGGCGGGGCGCGACGGCACTGTGGCCAGTCGCTTTGGCCTGTTCGAGCACCTCTTTGTGATGAGCGTGCGGCCGCTCGAGCGGGCTGTCATTGAATGGCGCGGGATTCGCTCTACGATCGCGAGCTTCCGCGCTCAGTCGAAACAGATTGGAGGGCGCCCGGTTGAAGTACTTCTTCTGGCCATCGATCACGCGCGCTTCGAGCAGGCCCGCGTTGTCCCATCTGGCGAACTCGGCGTCCGTGAGATCCGGGATCTGTTTGCGCACACGCGCCTGGGCATCGGCAGGCGTCAGTGCGAAATCGAGCAGGATGCGTCGCATGCGTTCGCGTTGGAACTCATAGGCGCTGCGTTGCTCGGCAGAAAGAGAGGAGGAGCGGAGCGCATCGTCGATGACCTTGTGGGCGTCGGCGAACTTGCCCGCATCTACCAGCTGGACAACCGATGTTACATTCGACGATGCCGCGACAGGGGCGGCTGCAAGTGCGGTGACGGGACAAACAATCGCGGCGAATGAGGCCACCCACCCGGCGAGCAGCGAGCGTCGAGCCACGAGCAGGCGCGCTTGCTTCGCCGAAGGGATACTGGCTTCTCGTTTGCATGGCAGAGGCAGTCGAGCAGTCACTTGCAGGTGTCCACGTCGGCGACAGTTGATTCGAACGCGGTGTAGTAATGGTGTAACACGGCCGTGAAGTGGCGGTCAATAATTTATTCTTGCTTTAAGTTAGAGAAGACGCGAATATTCTGAGCATATGGGAACCTTCCGCCCGTACATCTGCTGCGAGTTGCGATGATCCAGACGGTCTGGCCCTATCTGGCGCTGATGCCGCTGGCCGCCGGGGTGTTTCCGTCGCTGGAAAAACGTTATCAGTGGCGGGTGTTCTCGGTGTTGCCGCCGATCGTCTGGACTTATTTGTTCGTGACGGCGCTGGCGGTGAGCGGCCTGTGGACGGCGACTCCCGAGATTCAGGAGGCGCAACGCACCCTGACGTCACAGCTGCTGCCTGCGCTGCTGTTTCTTTTGATGGTGACGTGCGACTTGCGGGCGATTCTCGCCGTCGGGCCGCGAGTATTGGCGGTATTCGCGTGCGCGATGCTGAGCATCCTGCTGGCGATCACGCTGGTGTTCGTGTTGTTTCGGTCGGTGCTGCCGGCGGAAGGATGGAAGATGCTGGCGGCGCTGAGTGCGACCTGGACCGGAGGCTCGGCCAACCTGGTGGCGGTCAAGCAAGTCGTCGGGCTGTCTGAAAGTGCTTTGCCGGCCGTGCTGCTGGCCGATGCGCTGTGCTACTCGGTATGGGTGCTCGTATTGTTTTCGACCGGTGCCTTCGCGCCGACCTTCAATCGCTGGACCGGGGCGGATCGCAGCGGTCGTGAATATCCGCAGCTATCGGCGATCTCATCGACCGGGCCCGCCGACCTGGGAAATATTTTGCTGTGGCTGGGGCTGGCCATGCTGGTGGGTCTGGGCGCGGGTCGGCTGGCGATGTCGATGCCGACGTCGACGATGCTGACTCAAACGTCGTGGACGGTGTTGTTTGCAACGCTCGTCGGTCTGATCGTCGCTCGCACGCCGTTGGCCCGCGTGCCTGGCCCGGCGTCGACGGGCTCGGCATTGCTGGCATTGCTGGTGGCGGTGCTCGCTTCGCAGAGCAATTTCCACGGACTGGCCTCGGCGCCGCTGTTCATTCTGTGCGGCTTCATCACGATGCTGCTGCATATCGGGATGCTCGCGCTGCTCGCCCGGGTATTTCGTTTCGATCTGTACCTGTGCGGCATTGCTTCGCTCGCACAGATCGGCGGCGTCGCGTCGGCGCCGGTGCTGGCGGCGACTTATTCTCCGGTGCTCGTTCCGATCGCGGTATTGCTCGCGATGCTGGGGCTCATTCTCGGCACGGGGATGGGGTTGTTCATGGCAAGCGTGCTGTCAGCGCTGGCCCCGGTGGGAGCGGGTTGATGCGCAAGCATTCGATATTGCTATGGCTGCTCGTGCTGGTTGCCGGCTGTGCTAGCGTACCTCGCGAGCAGGCTGGCGTCGGTGGACCGCTGGGGGTCATCGGTGTGGAACCCACTCATCTCACGGCGGACTATTGGGCTCGGCGCGCGCCGCGCGCCCATGCCGTTGTGCTCGATACCGGTGCGATCGCTCGGCAGAACGAGCGGCTGAAACAAACCGACAAATCCGTGCGGGATCTCGAACAGCTGCCGACCGCGCTGGCAGCGGCCGACGCGCGTGCCTGGATAGAAGCCATGTCCTCGCGGCCGACGCGGACGCTCTATGACGAGCAGGGCCGGGAGGTGAGTGCTCGGCAACTCGATGACTGGATGGCGTCGCTGAGCCTGCACGAAATCGCGCCGACGCAAGCGACTCGATACGGCATGGTCGTGCGCCGTGCCGATCTGCGCACCTTCCCAACGCGGGCTCGGGTGTTCTCCAACACTGAAGATACGGACATCGACCGCTTTCAGGAGACGGCCCTGTTCCCCGGCACGCCGGTGGTGATCGCGCACACCAGCCGCGATGGCGAATGGCTCTTTGTCGTCAGCGCGTTGTACAACGCGTGGATCGAGAGAAGTGCGGTGGCCGAAGGCAGTCGCGAAGTCATCTTTGCGTACACGCGCAAAGCGCCTTATCTCGTGGTAACCGGCGCGAAGGCGCACACGGTTTACACGCCCGAGCGGCCCCAGTTGTCCAGCGTGCAACTGGAAATGGGAGCGCGCGTGCCGCTGCTGCTGCAGTGGCCGATCGAAACTCCGGTCAACGGCCAGCATCCGTACACGGCTCATGTCATCGAGCTTCCGTACCGCGCGGCCGACGGCTCGTTGCAGTTTTCGCCCGCGCTACTGCCGAAGACTCAGGAAGTCGATGGCGACTACTTACCGCTGACGCGGGCCAACATTCTGCATCAGGGCTTCAAGTTCCTGGGCGAGCGCTATGGTTGGGGCCACTCGTATGACGCGCGCGATTGCAGCGGATTCGTGTCCGAAGTGTATCGAAGCTTTGGCGTGCAATTGCCGCGCAATACCCGTGACCAGGGCGTGAGCCCGGCGCTCAATCGCATAGCGCTCACCGATGCCGACGATCACGAGGCGCGAGTGGCGCTGCTGCGCGAGGCCCAGGTCGGCGATCTCATTTATATACCGGGCCACGTGATGATGGTGATCGGTCATGACCGTGGCGAGCCTTACGTCATTCACGATACGACCGGCATCAGCTTTCGCCGCGGCGCAGGCGATATCGAGCGTGCCAGGTTGAACGGCGTCTCGGTCACGCCGCTGCTGCCGCTGCTGTCGAGCGACGGCCGTCCCCTGATCGATCACGTGTACAGCATCCAGAGAATCCGCTGAGCTGCCGGAATCCTCGAGAACCCCATGAAGATTACTGAGATTCGCTATGGCATGTTGCGCGTGCCGCTGAAGACCGCCTTCAAGACGGCGCTGCGCACCGTGGATGTGGTCGAGGACATCGTCGTCGAGATTCACACCGACACCGGCAACATCGGCTATGGGGAAGCGCCGGCGACGGCCGTCATCACCGGCGACACGCACGGCTCGATCGTCGAGGCCATTTGCCAAAATTTTCATTCGCGCCGCGCCTGATCGGCCAGGACATCGCCAACCTGAATCGCATCACACAGCTGATCCAGGCGTCGCTGGAGAAGAACTCCAGCGCCAAGGCGGCGGTCGAGATCGCGGTCTACGATCTGTTTGGGCAGCTGTACAACGCGCCGCTGTACAAGATGTTGGGCGGCGGTGACCCGGTCGTGACCACGGACATCACGATCAGCGTCGACTACATCGACAAGATGGTCGCCGATTCCATCCAGGCGGTGGAACGTGGCTTCGAGGCGCTCAAGATCAAAGTGGGCAAGGATATCGGCGTCGATATCGAGCGCATCAAAGCGATCTACGCCGCCGTCGAAGATCGGGCGCTGCTGCGGCTCGATGCCAACCAGGGCTGGACGGCAAAGCAGGCCGTCTATGCGTTGCAGACGCTGGAGGATGCCGGAGTCAAGCTCGAGCTGGTCGAGCAGCCGGTCAAGGCGCACGACCTGGATGGCATGCGCTACGTCACCGAGCGGGTGCACACGCCGATCATGGCCGACGAAAGTGTGTTCGGTCCGACGCAGGTGATCGAGCTGATCCGCATGCGGGCCGCGGACATCATCAACATCAAGCTCATGAAGACGGGCGGCATTTCCAATGCCATTCATATCGCCGACATCGCCTCGCTGCACGGCATTGAATGTATGATCGGCTGCATGCTCGAGACCAGTATCAGTGTCGCGGCGGCGGTGCATCTCGCCGTCGCCAAAGCCAATGTGATTACCAAAGTAGACCTGGACGGTCCGTCGTTGTGTGCCTTCAATCCGGTAGATGGCGGCGTGATTTTCAACGAATCGGAGATCTCGATCACGGATGCACCAGGCTTGGGCATCCGGGAGATCAGAGGCCTGCAGAGGCTCTGAGCACCATGTCTTCTCTGGTCAAGATCCGCGCAGAGCGGGATCAGATGTCGGCGATCGAACGCCGTATCGCCGACTTCATACTCGAGAATGCGCATCTGTTGCGCGACTACTCATCGCAGCAGCTCGCCGACGCGTTGCAGATCAGTCAGTCCAGCGTGGTGAAGTTCAGTCAGAAGCTGGGCTTCAAGGGCTATCCCGATCTGAAGTACTCGATCGGCGAGGCGGTGGCGCGTGGCAGCGACGTGCCGCTCAAGGCTGCTGCCAAAGCCACTCGCGCAGCGCCTCGGGAGTCGCTCGCGGAAACGTTGTGGCAGAGCAAGTCTCGCGCAGAGGAGGAGACGCGTCTGATCAACGATGCCGGGACGCTGGTCGAGATCGCTACATTGCTCAGTCGCGCCGGCAAAGTATTCTGCATTGGTTTCGGCGACGACGGGATTGCCGCCCAGGCATTTGCTCAGCGGCTGGCGTTGCTCGGTACTTTGGTCGTTCTGCAAAACGATGCAGTGCTGATGACTGCGAGCATCTCCAGCGCCGAGCGCGGCGATGCGTTGATGGTGTTTTCCGAGCAAGGACAACATGCCGCGCTCAACCAGCTTTGTCGGCAGTTTCGCGACCGGCAAGGCAAGATCGTCTCTGTCACACGACATACATCCAATCCGCTGCGCGCGCATGCCGACGGTACCTTGCTCGTGTCGGCACATGATGAGCGCTCCCACATTCAGCCGCTGCTCTATCAGTCGGCACTCCAGCATCTGCTCGATCAGGTCTTCGTGCTCATGTGCGACGGCGATCGTCTGGAGCAACTGAATACCAATCTCGAACACGTGCAGCACCTGTTGGATCCGAAACTCTGACACTCCGTGTCAGACGTCGCGCATTACGCAAGCTTCATCATACGTTGGCGGTTACTGGCGGGCGTGGATTCGCCTGTGTCGTGTCGCTGACCGACACCCAGCTGCGCAGACGTTCGCTTGTTTGCTTCGCTATCGATCGATAGTTCACGCCGCCGCGACGTGATGCGCGCGTCGTTGGTCACAGCTCAGCATCGGTCGCTCACGCGGCGATCTAAGAAAAAGCAAATAACCGTGCTGTGAGACTTCGACAGAACGCCCGCTGCGGGCTGATCTTGATCGATGTCATATCAATAGCAACATCGGCGATGGAAGCTCCGCCTCCGATTCTCATAACACAGCAGTCGCCAGTGCCTGGGGGAAGAGAACTGCAACAGCGGCGCTACCAGGGTAGGTTTTTTGCTTCTGAATGGAGAGTAAACAATGTCATATCGCCGACGCATCCACATTCCTGGCGGCACTTATCATGTCGTCCAGCGCGGCACCAAGCAGCGCCCGATATTTTCTCAAGCGGAGGACTATGAGCTGTTCGAATCAGTACTGCAGGCAGCTTTGCGCAGCACCGGTGCGCGGCTGCACGCGTACTGCTGGACCACCGAAGCCATATATCTGGTCGTGCAGATCGATGAGATCTCGCTCGGGCATTTCATGCAATGGGTGAAGAGCCGCTACGCGCGCGGCATTCAGCGCAAGCTCGGGGAGCGCGGTCATTTGTTTCAGGTTCGTTACGACTCGGTGATCGTCGATCCAAAAATGTATCTCACCAGTCTGGTTCACTACATTCATTACGTGCCCGTGCTCAAGGGGCTGGTGGATCGGCCGGAGGATTTTGCTTACTCCAGTCATCACGCGTACGTCAACACGCGTGAAGTGCAGTGGCTACACTGCGGCGCCACTCGGCGCTTGCTGGGTAAGCGCGATGAGCAGGCCCAGGCTTATCAGCAGTTGATGGCCGAGGCGCCGACACCAGAGACGGTGAAGTTGGTGGAGCGGGGGATGCCGAAGACCCCCGGCATTCTCGGCGGCCCGGAGCTGGCAGAAGCGGCGGGTCATCGGCCCAAGCGTTCGACGCGCATGACGCCGGATCAGATCATCCACGATGTCTGCAACATGCTGGACGTGACGCGTGAGGACGTGTTGTCGAAATCACGCTTGCGCAGACTGGCGCTGGCGCGCGCTGTGATCGCCTGGCACACGACGGTGCGTGGCATTGCCACGCTGGCCGAGATCTCACGCTATCTGGGGCGGGTGTCGTCGACGTTGTCCAAGACGATCACCTCGTATCGTAAGCGGCAACCGGACCTGTTCAAGCTGGATGCGTTGTCGCACATGATGCCGCTCGGACTGGCCAGTCATGCGCTGTCCAGTGAGGACTTCATGGAGTCGGGGCAATCCGCGGCACACGCCAGCGGCACGGATCACGATGCGATGTATTGAGGGCTAGCGCTCCCAGGTCATGGTCCGGATCAAGGCCTTGGCCTGGGTGACGTATTTCTCGACGGTGTGAATGCTCAAGCCCAGCTCCAGGGCGACCTCTTCATAAGAGAGGCCGTGGTGCTTGTGGGCAAGCAGTACATTTGCATGTGTTTGCGGCAGGCGTGCGAGGGCGCGCTCGAGTTGCTGCTGTAGGTTCAATCGGTCGGCGAGGTCGTCCGGCGGGCTGGCGCAGTGATCGGGGTCCTCGCCGCGATCCTCCAGGGGCTCGTGCCCTTGCTTCGCCTCGCTCATGAAATCCGCGACCACATGGGACGCGATTCCAAAAATATACGCGACCGGCTTGTGCACCTGCTTGCTCGCATCCACTCGCAGCAAGCGTAAATAAACCTCCTGGGCAAGATCCTCGGCGTCCTGCCGCTGCGTCAAGCGGCGTGCCAGGTAGCGGTGCAGCTGCTTGTCATAGCTCCGGAAGGACGAGGTGTCGAAGGCGAAGGGAACGGTCTCTGGGGCTGCGGTGGTCATTCTGCATCACTTAAGACAGGCAACGCTCAACGAAAACATTCGTTGAGCAGACAACGACAAAGCAGTGCAGCACCGAACATGCGCGCCGCTCATGTGACTTTGAGTTGGCGAAAATGTGACAAAACTGCTACCGACTTCTTGCCGCTACAACAGACATAAACAAATAGACGGACCCCGTAACTATTGGGACTACCCGTCTCGTGAATTACAGCCCTGCCCGATAACTAAGTGAATGTCCTAGGGGATAAGGTCATGCTCACAAAATCTCCAGCGATGATCGATCAGCGACCCAGCAGCCATGCACCCACCACGGCGCGACTGCCGTGAGCGCCGAAGCCGAGCGTTGCCCGACGGACCAGAGCACGACACCGCAAGAAGGCACGGAAGACCAAGTTGGCAAAGTCATTACGATCGATACCAAGAGCCGCAACGAGCGCTTGACCCTGTGGTTCGAGTCGTGGCGAGGAGCGATGAAACGCTGGTTGTCCAGCCGCTCATCGATGCAATCGGCGGACCTCGACGACGTGGCGCAGGAAGTGTTTCTTCGCCTGCTCCGTTATAGCGACGACGCGGTCGTCGAATATCCGCAAAGTTATTTGTTCCGGATTGCGACCAACGTGGTCAATGAATGGCGCGAGCGGGCGCGCAACAGTCTGCCGCACGATGACGTTTGGCTGTCGGATCTGCAGATCGAGCCGGAGGCCGAGCCGGAAAGCTCCGTCGAGCACGATCTGGTCAATCTGCACGTGAGGAAGGCGGTGAGCAGACTGCCGCCGCGGCAACGTCAGGTGCTGCTCCTCCACATCCGGGAGGATCTGACGTATAAGCAGATTGCCGCCAAACTGAAGCTGACACCGCGTGTCGTGCGAAGGGACATTGCTCGCGCCTATGCCGAACTACGCTCGGATCTGGGGTCGCCAGACCTCGGTGCGGACGCTGTGCGTAGGAAGGTCGGGTAATCTACCGGCCAGTCAACTGCAAGGGCCATGCACCATCATGGCCCGGTCTAGCTTGCGGGGGTGGAGGAGATCCGAGGCACGGGATTTCCCATCGGTCGCGGCCGGAATAACTATGACTCCGTCGCACCTTGACGCATTGGCGAGGAAGACGGATGTCTGACCGTCCCCAAAATGACGATCCGCAGTCGATCAGCGAGCAGGCTGCCGACTGGCTGGTTCTGATCCGCGCCGGCGACATGAGCGAGCAGGAGCGGCTCGACTATATTCACTGGTTGAAGCGGTCTCCGGCGCACGTCCAAGAAATTCTGGAGTTGGTGAGCCTCGAGCAGATGTTGAGAGACACGCACGCGGGCGGGCTCGTGTCGCCACCCGAAACGGATCCGACCGACGCCGCCAAGGTGCTCGAATTGCCCGACCTGGAAATGCCCGCTGAGAAGTGAGTCTCCGCTCGGGTCGCGGTACAAAACTCCAATGATCGATACGCAGGCGCGAGCTGGCTGCTGCAAAGCTGCGGCAACCAGCGCTGGCCACGCTTTACGCTTGCGCCTGCCGGGCGATCGGCCAGGCACTGCGAGCGAGCCGACGGAAGTTGCGGGGCTCGAGGGCAGAATCGAGCGATATCACGGACGGCCAGGTGGATGCGCTCATGAAGCAGAAGACTGCCTTGATCACAGGGATTACCGGTCAGGACGGCGCGTATCTCGCCGAGTTTCTTTTGCAGAAGGGCTATATCGTTCACGGCATCCGGCGCCGTACGTCGCTGTTCAATACGCGTCGCATCGATCATCTGTACAAGGATGCGCACGAGCCGAACGCGCGGCTCCACCTGCACTATGGCGACATGACGGACAGCAGCAGTTTGATGCGAGTCATACAAAAGACCCGGCCGGATGAGATTTATAACCTGGCCGCCCAGAGTCATGTGGCGGTCTCGTTCGAAGAGCCGGAGTACACCGCGAACTCCGACGCGCTGGGAACGCTGCGAATTCTGGAGGCCGTACGCATTCTGGGGATGGAGAAGCGCGTGCGCTTCTATCAGGCGTCGACGTCCGAGCTGTTTGGTCTGGTACAGGAAATCCCGCAAAAGGAGACCACGCCTTTTTATCCGCGCTCACCCTATGCCGCGGCGAAGCTGTACGCGTACTGGATCACCATCAACTACCGGGAAGCCTATGGCATGTATGCGTGCAACGGCATCCTGTTCAACCATGAGTCGCCGAATCGGGGTGAGACGTTCGTCACCCGAAAGATCACGCGCGCGCTGGCGCGTATCAAATGTGGTCTGCAGGATTGTCTTTACCTCGGCAATCTGAACGCACTGAGAGATTGGGGGCATGCTCGCGATTACATGGAGGCGGCCTGGCTGATGCTGCAGCAGACGTCGCCTGAGGACTACGTCGTCGCCACCGGAAAGCAACGAAGCGTGCGCGAGTTTATCGAAGCCGCCGCAGATCACCTGGGAATGAAAATTCGTTGGTCGGGTGAAGGCGTCGATGAGAAGGGCTATGACCGTGGCGGCAACTGCATCGTTGCGGTGGACCCGCGATACTTTCGTCCGACGGAAGTCGAGACGTTGCTCGGCGACTCCGCGAAGGCACGAGCGAAGCTGGGATGGAGCCCCAACACGAGCTTCACCGATCTGGTGGTGGAGATGGTCGATGAGGACCTGAAGGAAGCTCAGTGCGAGGAGTTGCTGAAGCCGCACGGCTTCCCGGCGGTGTTTGGGTCGCGCATCGCTTCCTGACACGCTCTGCATGCCGAGCGCACTGATTACCGGCGTCAACGGGCAGGACGGCTCTTATCTCGCCGAGCTGCTGCTGGAACGCGGGTACGCAGTCATTGGGCTGGTTCGAGAGGATGCTGGAGACCGGCTCGGCCACATCCAGCATCTGCGCAGCCGGATCGAGATCATCTCGGGCAGTCTGCTGGACGACGCGCTGTTGCGCCGGATCCTCGAGCAACATCGGCCTCAGGAGATCTACAACTTCGCGGCTCGCGCATCGAGCAGCCAGCTGTTGACGGATCCCACCTTGACCGCGGAGTACAACGGGCTCGGCGTCGTTCGTCTGCTGGAAGCAATCCGATCCGTCGACCCCAGCATGCGCTTCTGCCAGGCCTCCAGCAGCGAGATGTTCGGCACGGTGTCTCAGTCGCCGCAAAACGAGCTGACGCCGTTTCGGCCCAGGAATCCTTACGGCGTCGCGAAGTTGTTCGCTCACGGGATGGTCGGTACCTATCGCGAGAACTTCGGGGTGTTTGGTTGCTCGGCCATCCTGTTCAATCACGAAAGCCCGCGGCGCGGCCCGGAGTTCGTGACCCGCAAGATCACGATGGGCGTCGCGCGCATTCGTGCCGGCCTGTCGCGTTCGCTGCCGCTGGGCGATCTCGATGTCACGCGCGATTGGGGTTTTGCTGGCGACTATGTGCGCGCCATGTGGCAAATGCTCCAGGCCGAAGTCGCGGACGACTACGTCGTGGCCACCGGGGTCAGTCATTCAGTGCGAGAATTTTGCGATCTTGCGTTCGGCCACATCGGGCTCGACTACCGGGCGTATGTTCAAACGGATCCGCGCGCGCGGCGGGCGCCAGAGTCGATGCCGTTCGTCGGGGACGCTGCCAAGGCGAGGCGCGTACTGGGGTGGCAGCCGTCTATCTCATTCGAGCAGCTCGTGACGACGATGGTTGATGCAGACATCGTTGCTCAACGAGTGGCATAGCCGAGCACCACCCAGCTGAGCTGTTCGACAAACAGTTGGCCGTAGCGCGTGACGGGCCAGACAGGGCGATCGCCGAGCTCCGATGGGAATCCCGCACCACGCAGCAGCGAGCGGGCGTAAGGCAGCCAGCGGCCCTTCTCGACCAGATGACGATAGGCGATCGGCGGGCGGTCCTTGATGGCGCAATGACTCGCTTCACGAACGCACTGTCGCTCGAACTCCCAAATGCTCATCGGCCGATCGAGCATGGACAGCAAATGACTCTTACGCCAGATCGCAATCTGCAGCGCTGAATAGAACGGGTGACGTTCGCGAATCCGCTGCAGGCCCGGATCGATCTCTAGCGGATGCCTGCCCGTAGCGCGCGCAAGCAGGGAGCGGCCCAACGGAACGAGCCGCAGATAGTCGAGATTCAAGCGCACGGTGCTCTCGACGAGATGCGCGAGGCGATCTTGATCCACCGGTGCCTGGATCAGAAAGTCATCCAGCATGACGATGACGTAGTCCGACTCGATCTTCGCCAGTTGCTGCGTGAATTCGCGTCGCCATTCGGTTGGCGGAGCGATGACGGGCGCGCCCACGAGCAGCGCCCGACTGCACGAGTTGAGTCCGACATACATCGGATAGCGGCACGTCGGCCAGAACTTCTGGACCGCAGGCAAGGTGCGCTCGAGGATGTCGATACGGCTGTCGCTGCTACAGATGAAAGCGGCAACAGCCGCACTCTTGCGGGCCGCGGAGCAAGGTGACTTCACGAGTCGGCCTGCTTACAACCGCGCCTCTTCGGTTCTGGTGCGAGTCGTTTGCGGCCGCTCGCTCGCAGCTGGCTGCGTGGTGCGAATCAGTTCCAGCTGGGGCAGGGGAAAGATCAGGTTGTGGCCGAAGTAGCGCGGATGCTCTACGAAGAAGCCGCGGAAGTGCCACGGCAGTACCAGCAGATAGTCCGGCTGCATAGCCAGCACATCTTCCTCGGAGACGATGGGCAGCAGGCTGCCGGGAGTGAAAGCCTCGAATTTGTCCGGGTTCACTTCACCTACACGGCTGATGTCGGCTTCGGTGATCTGGCAGTACTGCAGCAGGAC
Source organism: Steroidobacter cummioxidans (assembly GCF_003104955.1). Lineage (NCBI taxonomy): Bacteria > Pseudomonadati > Pseudomonadota > Gammaproteobacteria > Steroidobacterales > Steroidobacteraceae > Steroidobacter > Steroidobacter cummioxidans. The sequence continues at coordinate 80,054 of NZ_LSRW01000078.1, forward strand.
ATTGCCTTTGGTCGATGCGCCGAGCGCACAGACCGTTTTACCGAAGCGTTTCGCTTCGTCGAGGAAGGCCCGCAGGGTGGCCCGGCTGGCGGCGACGTTGGTCGCGAAGTCGTGGAACGGTTGCAGCGTATTCAGCCCGGCGTGAGCTTCCTGCTCGAGGATGGCGCTCACTTGCGGAGCTTCGGCGTGGCGTGAAGCCCGCTTCGCCACCATCAGCGAGAAGCTGCCACCGTTGATGTCGTTGAATTCGACGTCGACGATCTTCAGACCCAGGCGCTCGGTCATCCACTGGATCTGTTTGAGGGCGTAGTACTCCAGATGCTCATGGCAGACGGTGTCGTAGGAATTCCTCTGCATCATGGTTGGCATGTAGCTTTGCTCGAGTACCCAGACGCCGTCGTCGTCGAGCACCTCGGCGATCTCACGCATGAACGTCATCGGCTCTTCCAGATCGTAGAACATGGAGAACGAGGTGATGACGGCAGCCTTGCGCTCGCCAAAGTGCTGGCGAACCGTGGCGGCGGAGAAGAAGTCCGGGATCAGTTGAATGTGAGGCGGGTAGAACTTCCGAAACTTCGCACCGGTGGGATCGACGCCAACGAGCGTGCAGCCCTGCGTGGGATACGCCTGGAGGGTGGTGCTGTCGTTGGCGCCGATATCGATGACCAGTGCGTCGTCAGGCAGCGTCACACGCTCGAGAATCCGGCGGACCTTGGCATGCAGGTGCGCGACCATGCTCGAGTTGAGGCCCGAGCGGTACCCATAGTTGTCGCCGTACAGCTCGCCCAGATCGTAGGTGTGCTGCAGCTGTAACAATCCGCAGACAGCGTCGTCGCCAGTGCACTTCACGAGCTTCAATGGGCCCGCGGTGATCTCCTGCGCTCGCGTTCTTGGGAACACGCCAGTGAGCGTCTGCACGCCCAGATCGAGGACTTCGACGAGCTGCGTGTTCCTGCAAATGCGGCACTCGGAGATCTGTCGGTACATGGAATCCGCTCCTGTTTCGAATGCGTCCGTGGCATGGCCGAGGAAAGATCTCTGCCTAATTGGACTCAAGCGAGCGGGCGCTCAACAGCACTCGTGCGGCGGCGGCGGGGGAGGGAAGAAGCGCTTGAATCGCGGCGCTTTTGTCGGTCGAGCGGGGGAGTGTCGGTCGAGAGACTCTTGGTGTGAATCGGCTGCGCAGAGCGGCGCGAATTGCTCCCACGTTATGCCGGCTGCGGCTGTCAGGCTCGATCCTAAGGGCAGATCTGAGCGCGCGCGACGTCACCCTGTCGCCAATCGCCTACAAGCACTTCATCCCTTGAAAATCAGTTACTTATAAATTCGGCTTGAAGTCACAAAGCCGAAATCTGTCCCTGTTTCGCGACTAAATACCTTTGTTCCAAGCTTGCCGAGAAATCTTATCCGATACCCAAGCTAATGATCTAACGACGCTTTTTTCTCTCTGGCACAAGACTTGTTATGTCTACCCCCGTGCCCTCGCCGAGCTTCGGGTCGAGCGAGTCTCAGCTCCAGATATCAATGTAGATATCAAAGACTTACAGCGGCAACGTGTGGCGACTAGGAAGCAGCCAAGCGTGGACCGCGACAGTGGAGAATCATGCGACGTACTTACTTTCCGGGTTTTTTTGCCGGGTGCCTGATCCTGAGCTCTGCATTGCTGTCCGGTTGCGGCGGCGGCGGAGGTGGTGGCGACTCTGCCACCGGTAATGTGAATCCCCCCAGTAGTTCCGCAAACACGGCGCCCACGATGACGGGAACGCCGGGCGCTACCGCCGTGGTTGGCCAAGCCTACAGTTTCCAGCCCGCGGCGACCGATGCGAACGGCGATCGGCTCACGTTTACGGTAGCCAACCTGCCCAGCTGGGCTACCTTCAACGCGCAGACCGGCCGCATCAGCGGTACGCCGACCGCGGCCCAAGTCGGCTCGTACGGCAACATCACCGTCTCGGTTTCGGATGGCCAGGCCAACGCGTCGGTGGGTCCGTTCACGATCACGGTGAGCGATGTGGCCAATGCCAACGGTAGCGCCAGCCTGTCGTGGACGCCGCCGACTCAGAATTCGGACGGCACTACGCTGGGCAATCTCGCTGGGTTTCGAGTGATGTACGGACGCACATCCAGCAACTTGGATCAGACGGTGCACGTGACCAACCCGTCCGTGAACCGCTATCTGGTGGAGAACCTGAGCTCCGGCACCTGGTACTTCGCGGTGGTGGCGGTGAATGCCACCGGCGTGACCAGCCAACTGTCCAATACTGCGAGCAAGACGATCACCTGATCGGCGCGCGAACCGGAACGGGCGGTCTCGACCCCAGGATGTGCTGGGAGCTTCGGACCGCCCGTATCCTTTTTTAGTCCTCGTCAGTCTCCATCTGCGACTGGCAGTAGTTCTGGATGCCGACGCGCTTGATCAGCTCGAGCTGCGTTTCCAGCCAGTCGATGTGCTCCTCCTCGGACTGGAGGATGTCCTCGAACAGCTCGCGCGACACGTAATCTGACAGCTGCTCGCAATCGGCGATGGCCTGACGCAGGTCGGGATGCGCCTGCATTTCCAGCTTCAGATCGCAGTTCAGCGCCTCTTCGACGTTCTCGCCGATCAGCAGTTTGCCGAGGTCTTGCAGGTTCGGCAGGCCGTCTAAGAACAGGATGCGCTTGATGAGCTTGTCGGCATGCTTCATCTCGTCGATGGATTCTTTATAGGTGTACTCGCCCAGCTTCTTCAGGCCCCAGTGCTCGAACATGCGGGCGTGCAAAAAATACTGGTTGATGGCCGTCAGCTCGTTCTTCAGAACATTGTTGAGATGACGCAATACCTGTCTCTTATACACATCTNCGNGCC
>NZ_LSRW01000079.1:0-35698 GCF_003104955.1 Steroidobacter cummioxidans
GGCTCGGAGATGTGTATAAGAGACAGGATCGTGCTGGGGCTGGAAAGCCTCAGCTATACGATCGGCGATCGCAACAGCAAGAAAGCGGCGCTGGATGCGCTCTACAACGCGGTCAAGAACGACACGACGTTCAGTCCGCAACAATTCGCCACTGCCGCGGCCAACGCGCAGAAATCATTCTGAACGGACCATCAACCGTGCGTTTCCGAGCTGCCAACAAACGCTTCTCCGGTCGCACCCATCCAGGCCGTCGCGGCGGTCCGAACGAGGATGTCATCGGCTGGGACGAGGCGAGCAATTTCTGGTTCGTCGCCGATGGCATGGGCGGTCATGCGAGCGGCGACGTGGCCAGTCGCGTCGTCAAAGAAACATTACTCGGCGAGGCTTTGACACTGCCGCTGGTGGAAGCCATTCGCAAAGCGCATGAGACAGTCGCGGCTACGGCCAAGACGAACAGTGCTTACGACAACATGGGGTCCACCGTCGTCGCGACGCGCATCGTCGAGCGGCAGGCGGAAGTTGCGTGGGTCGGCGATAGTCGCGCGTATCTGTGGCGCCAGGGCGCGTTGAGTGCGCTGACGCGCGATCACTCGTATCTGGAAGTGCTGCGGGTCCAGGAGAATCTTTCGGAAGAGCAGTTACGCGGTCATCCCAATCGGAATCTGGTGACTCGAACGTTGGGGATCGGCACGCCGGAGCCGTCGGTGGCGAAGCTGCCATTGCGGCGGCGAGATTGGTTGGTCCTGTGCAGCGACGGGCTCAATGATGAGCTGGAGGATCGCGAAATCGCCGAAGTGCTGCGCACCCATCCGCAGCCGGACCTGGCCACGGAGGCTTTGATCGAAGCCGCGCTGGCCAAGGGTGGGCGTGACAATGTGAGTGCGGTCGTCGTGGAATACGACGGCCCGGACGCGGTCGAGGTTTCGAGCGGGATGTCGCAGAAACTGAAGCCGATGTTACCTATTATCGGTGGAATGGCAGCGGCTACGCTGGTCGCGGTCCTGTGGTGGTGGTTCTATGGTCGCTGACTCCAACGCGTTCCTGATCAAGGTCGGCAGCAGCCGGGAAATCCAGCTGAGGTCCGAAACCGTGTTCGGCCGTCAGGCCGAATGCGACGTGCTGCTCACCGAAGGTCACGCCTCCCGCCGGCACGCCCGGCTGGTGCTGGCGGAGGATGGCTATTGGCTGGAGGATCTGGGCTCCTCCAATGGCACGTTCATCAATGGCAATCGCATTTCCGGGCGCGTGAAGCTCGCGTCGGGCGACCGGCTGCGTTTCGACGTCGAAGAGTTCGATTTTCGTCAGCCGTCGCAGGCGCCCGCGCCGGTCGCTCTCGATGAGAGCAAGACGGTGTATCGCCCGCCGGAGTCGGCGGCGGTTGTCGCCGAGAGCAGCGGTGTGTTCAAGCGACCTGGCGCGTGGGCGGATCCGGATGCGCTGGGGGATTCGGGCATCCACAAGACGAAGTTCATCGATCCGGCGCAGATGAAACAAATGGCCAGCAGCGCGGTACCTGTCGCGATGGCGCCGAGCGCGGTGGATGGGCCACATCTGCAAGTGGTGTCGGGCAGCCGGACAGGACTGAATATCCAATTGGCGGTGGGTGATTCCGGCAATGCCGAGTGGACCATCGGCAGTCAGACCGATCGGGAAGTGCAGTTCATGGACAGCGGCGTGTCGGCGCTGCACGCGAAGATCGTCAACGAAGGCGAGCGCTGGAAGGTGCTCGATCAGATGTCGGCGAACGGCACGTTCGTGAATGGCAAACGGGCCAATGTGAGCTATCTCGCGTCGGGCGATCGGGTGCGGTTCGGGCCGGTCGAGTGTGTGTTTCGCACAGATGCGAATAGCGGGCCGATCACCGCCACACAGCGCATCGTCGAGGCGGGCGTGGGTGAGGAGACGAAGGGCAAGAGCCTGGTCGTTGCCACGGTCGCGTTCCTCGCGACCATCGCTATCCTGGTCGTCGTTTATAAGTTGCTGCTTGCGAAGTAGCTTCAAATCAGCGTTAGCAGGTGCTTCGCGGCAGCGGGAGCCCTTTCTTTCGCGCCATTGATAAAGAAGATGAATACATCGCGACGCTGCTTCGACGGGGCCGTCTTCGTCACATACGGCAAATCCTCCGGCGCACCGCCTTCAGCCCACAACTTCGCTCGCTGGCTCCACGCGTCGAGGGCACTCGTCGAGTAACCCGTAGGCTCCGACGCCTCCGCTTTGCGCAGTCGCGCGTACACGAAGTCACCCGTCACGTCTGCGAAGTTCGGAAACTCATCCGTATGCGCGAACACCGTCGCAACGGAATGTTTCCTCGCCAGCTCCACATACGCCGCATCCATGAACGTCTTGTGTCGCACCTCGAGCACATGCCGCAGCGGTAGGTCATCGAGCGTATGCGGCAACGCTTCGAGAAACGCTCCAATGTCGTCTGCGTTGAAGTGCAAGCTCGGCGGCAGTTGCCACAGGATCGGTCCAAGCTTGGATCCGAGCGTTGACAAGCCACTCGCCAGGAAGCGGGGCATCGATGGAATCGCCTCCGACAGCACTTTGCGATACGTGAGATACCGCGGCGCCTTGATCGAGAACACGAAGTCGTCCGGCGCATCGTCGCGCCACTTCGCGAACACTTCGGGCTTTTGCAGCCGGTAGAAGGTGCCATTGATCTCGATGGCCGTGACCTGCCGGCTGGCGTAGTTGAGCTGCGACTTCTTGGGCAGGTCGGCGGGGTAGAAGGTCTCTTCCCAGGGCTCGTAGGTCCAGCCCCCGATGCCAGCGCGAATTCTGCCTGCGGTGTTACTCATGGGACCTCGACATGGGACCTCAACGCGCCAGGTGGCGCACAGGGACGCGAGATGAGCGCTTGATGGTATTGAGCACGATGCTCGAATGCACGTCGCGGACAGCGCGAATATGCGTGATCTTCTTCAGCACCACGTTGCTGAGCTCCTCCAGGTCCGTAACGACCACTTGCAGCAACAGGTCGGAGGCGCCGGTCATGGCGTAGCAGCTCACGACTTCCTCCATGCCGTCGACGGCACGGCGGAAATGCTCGATGTTCTCGTCGGTATGGCGAGTGAGGCGAACCTGCACGAAGGCCTGCACCTTCAAGCCGAGGCGGCTCGGATCGATGACCGCGGTGTACCCCTGGATCAGACCCGCCTGTTCCATGAGCTTCACGCGGCGCGCGCAAGGTGTACTGGAAAGGCCGACCTTCTCGGCGAGCTCGACGATGGGCAGGCGACCATCGCGTTGCAGCTCAGCGAGAATGGCGGCGTCGTAGCGGTCGAGGTTCATGGCGTGGCCTGGAGTGGAATCGCCTAATTCGGCGGGTTGAAGTGGAGACTATCACTAATCCAGACGCAAAAGCTGGCTCACTTTGTTGATTTCCGCCTCGCGCTCACAGGTAGGCTGGCGTACGCGACACGCCCGGTCGCTTGCATCAAGACTCGAGTACATGAGCGCAGAACGACATTCGGTTTTCGGGGACGTCAAAGGTGGGACCCGGCAGCATCCGCAGCCTGACTGGCAGCGGGTCGTACATACCATCCTGGTGTCGCGGGCACTCGATGAGCTGGAAGAAACCCAGCTGCTGCCGGCGCGCAAAATCCTTTATCAGTTCACGGCGCGTGGCCACGACGTCACGCAGGTGTTGCTTGGCGAACTGATGACCGGCGCGCGCGACGGTCTGGGTGTTTATTACCGCTCGCGGCCGTTGCTGCTGTCGGTCGGACTGGCGCTGAAGGATGCGCTGGCCTCGACGATGATGCGCTCGGGCAGCGTGAGCGATGGTCGCGATATCGGCGTTGTATTCAATCTGCCGCGCAGCGAAGGGGCTTGCGTATTGCCCGCATGTGGCGGCGTGGGTGCGCAGTACACGCCGGCTATCGGCTGGGCGCAGTCATTGCAGTATCGGGCGCAGGTCCTGGGTGAAGCCGAAGCGAGCGGCAGCATCGCGGTGGCTCATGGCGGCGACGCGTCGGCGGCGACCAATGGTTTCTGGTCCGCGCTGACGATTGCGACCACGCAGCGTCTGCCCATGCTGTTCTTCATCGAGGACAACGGCTACGGCATCTCGGTGAAGTCCGATTTCCAGACGCCCGGCGGCAACATTGCGGCCAACCTCTCGGGATTCAAAAACCTCCGCATCATTCAAGGCGACAGCGCCAAGCCGGTCGAAGCAGCCAACCTGCTCGCTGAAGCCGTGGCCGCGGTTCGTGCGGGCGAAGGCCCGGTGTTGGTGCGCATGCTGGTGCCGCGCCTGTCCGGTCATTCGGGTCAGGACACGCAGACCTACAAGACGCCCGAAGAAATCAGCGCCGAGCGCGCTCGCGATCCGCTGGTTCAGCTGCGTGCGCAGCTCGTGCCAAATGTGATTTCCGAGCAGGATTGGAAGGCGCTCGAGCAGCGGGCTCAGGAAGATGTGCAGGCGGCGCTGGCCGCTGTCGAAGCGAGCCCGGTGCCGGATGTCACGCGTTCAACGAGCCACGTGTTTTCTGAGAACAAGGCAGATGGCAGCGTCGATCTGCAGTTGCAGGGCGGTCTGTTGAATGCGGGCGTGAAGTTTCCGGAAGGCAGCGAGACGCCGCGTTCCGAAGGGCCGCGCATCAACATGGTCACCGCAATTCGTCGCACGCTGGAGCATGAGCTCGCGATCAATCCGCGCGTCGTCGTGTTCGGTGAGGACGTTGGCCGCAAAGGCGGTGTGCACGCTGCGACGTTGGGACTGCAGGAGAAGTTCGGCGAGGCGCGCGTGTTCGATACCAGCTTGTCGGAAGAGGGCATCATCGGCCGCTCTGTCGGCATGGCGCTCGCGGGCTTGATGCCGGTGCCGGAGATTCAGTTCCGCAAGTACGCCGATCCGGCCGTCGAGCAATTGAACGACACGGGCACGATGCGTTGGCGCACGGCCAATCGCTTCGCGGCACCGATGGTGGTGCGCATGCCGGGGGGTTTCTTCAAGTGCGGCGACCCGTGGCACAGCCAAAGTAACGAAGTGCAGTTCGTGCACGCGATCGGTTGGCGAGTTGCGATGCCTTCGAACGCCGAAGATGCCGTCGGTCTGTTGCGCAGCGCGTTGCGTGCCAACGATCCGACGATTTTCTTCGAGCACCGCGCGATGCTCGACGGCGCCTGGGCGCGTCGTCCCTATCCGGGCGATGATTTCATCGTGCCGTTCGGCAAAGCCAAGCTGTTGCGCGCGGGCACCGAACTCACCGTTGTCAGCTGGGGCGCGATGGTCGAGCGTTGCGAGCAGGCGGCGGAAGAATCGGGCGTCGATGTCGAGCTGCTCGACCTGCGCACCTTGATGCCTTGGGATCGCGAGGCAGTGCTGGAGTCGGTGCGCAAGACGCGTCGCTGTTTGATCGTTCATGAGGACAACCTCACCGCCGGCTTCGGCGCCGAGATCTCGGCCACCCTGGCGAAGGAAGCTTTCTTCGACCTCGATGCTCCGATCGAGCGCGTCACCATGCCGGACGTGCCGAGCCCGCACAGCCCGCTGTTGCTCGACTCGGTGGTCCCGAGTGTCGCCCGCATTACTGAGGCCATCCGTCAGCTGGCCAGCATCTGATCGAGAGATTGAAGAATGACTACAACGATTGAAGTGCGCGCTCCGAGCGAGCAGTCCGAAGGCACGCGTTCGCAGGTGCAGCGCTGGTTGAAGAACATCGGCGAGTCGGTCGTAGAGAACGAGCCGCTCATCGAATTGGAGACCGACAAGGTCACGATCGAGATCCCCGCGCCGGCTGCTGGCGTGCTGCGTGAGATCCTCAAAGACGAGAAGGACGAGGTCGAGCCGGGCGAATTGCTGGGCAGGATTCAATCTGCTGAGGCCGCGGCTGAAGCGGAAGCGGCACCAGCGCCCGCGGCGGCGCCTGCTGCTTCGAACCGGCCCGCAGCTCCGGGCGCCGAGATTCGGATGGCAGCGCTTGCTGCGCACGCCGAGGCTCTGTCGACTGGTCGCAGCAGCCCGGCCGTACGTCGTTTGCTCGCCGAGCATGGGCTCGAATCCGCGCCGATTCGTGGCACGGGGGCGGGCGGTCGCGTGACTGTCGATGACGTGCTGGCGTACGCCGCCACACAGCGGACGAACGGTGGAGCTCAGCAGCGCAAGCCGTCTGCACCGAAGGAAGCCGAAGCTGCCATCGCTGGCCAGCGCGTGCCGCATTCAGGCATGCGCAAGCGCATTGCCGAGCGCATGGTCGAAAGTCTTCTGCACACGGCGCCGCATGTCACGACCGTGTTCGAAGCAAACATGTCCGCTGTGATCGCGCACCGTGCGGCTCACAAGGACGAGTTTCAGAAGAAGGGCGTGTCGCTCACGTTCACCGCTTATTTCCTGGCGGCATGTGTCGATGCGATCCGTGAGGTGCCAGAAGCGAACAGTCGCTGGACCGACGATGCGTTGATCATCCCGGACACCGTCAACATCGGCGTCGGCACCGCGCTCGAAGGCAAGGGCCTGGTCGTGCCGGTGGTGCGCAGCGTGCAGGGTCTGGACCTGTTCGGCATCGCGCGCGAGCTGGGTGAAATTGTCGAGCGTGCGCGCACCGACAAGCTGACACCGAGCGATGTGCGTGATGGCACGTTCACGATCTCGAATCACGGCGTGAGTGGCAGCCTGGTCGCGACGCCCATCATCATCAATCAGCCGCAGTCGGCCATTCTCGGCGTCGGCAAGCTGGAGAAGCGCGCTGTCGTCGTCACCGAGAACGGTGAAGACCGCATCGTGATCCAGCCGCGTTGTTTCATCACGCTGACCCTGGATCATCGCGTGATGGACGGCCATCGCGCCAACCGGTTCCTGCAGGTGCTGGCGGAGCGGCTGGAGAACTGGAAGGACTAAGGACTAGGCCACCCGCGAGCCGTCGATGTTCGCATCGACGGCTGGCAGGCCGCCAAAACGTTGGAAGATCTCCGCGGCCGGTGCCGGTAGGGCGCCGGCCTGCGTCTGCACCGTCGCGGACAAGTACTGCTCCGATGCCGGGAACACTTTCGCGTACAGGTCACGGCAGAGTCGCTGAGCGTCGGTACCGGCCCAGTCTTCCGGCAATAGCACCGCGGGCAGCATGGGATCGCGCAAATGAATCTTGCGGTACTCGTGCAGGAGCAAGGTGCGCAGGATGAATGCTATGTCGCCCGCCACAGGCGCGGTTCCCGCGTCGTCCAAGGTCGCCTCGACGGGCGAGAACATGTCGATAAAACGTTTGTAGCGGCGCCCGAGGTCATCCAGATCCCAGCCCATGGCGACCAGATTGGCGCTGGCCGCCTCCGACAGAATCGAGCCCTTCATGACGACCAGCTGGCCGGCCGATTGCAGCTCGTCCAAGCGGGCACTGATGGCCGACTCTCTATATGTGGGGTGTGCGAATACGCCCGGCGTGATCTGGCCGAAGCCCAGCCACAGCAGTTCTTCCCGCAGATCGTCGCGCCGGCTTTTGAGCGCTGGCGGGACGATGGCCATGGTCCACAAACCGTCCCAATCCAGCGGCGGCGCGCCATAGATTCGTTGCGTCGCTTCCGCGAAGCGGGCGCGGCCATTGGTGGTGAGGCTGTAAAAGCTCGCTCGGCCGCTGCGCTCGAAACTCACCCAGTCCTCATTGGCGAGCCGGCCGATGGACGTACGCACCAGGCGCTCGGTCAGGCCGAACGGCATCGCCAGTTTGATCAGACTCGCCAGGGCAATAGTGCCGCCGCGGGGCGCGATGGCGTCGCCCAGGATGGTGACCAGCAACGAGCCCCCGCGCAGCGGGCGCTGCCGGCGAAAACGGGCGACCAGCGCGTTGGTGCGAGCGACGAAGGCCGCGTTGGATTTTGCTGACATGGACACGCATGTTAGCGCAGGCGGCCTGCGGAGTACCCCAGCGCCGCCGCGGTATACCGTGGATCCACAAGCCCATCTGACACAGAAAAAATTGATCGTCGACGCATTTTGTGTCACATTGGCGTAGCTGGATTGTGGGGGCTTTATGTACACGCAAGGTTTGGATTCCCTGGGTGCGGATTGCCTGCATCAGGTCACTGACGCCGCGGCGCTGGAACAGCGTTTTCAGAGCAAAGTCGATGCCGACGATCGCATCGAGCCGAAGGACTGGATGCCTGACGCGTATCGTCAGACGCTGATTCGTCAGATCTCTCAGCATGCTCACTCCGAGATCGTCGGCATGCTTCCCGAAGGTAACTGGATCACGCGCGCGCCGTCGCTGCGTCGTAAGGCGGTGCTGATCGCCAAGGTGCAGGACGAGGGCGGTCACGGCATGTATCTGTACAGCGCCGCTGAGACGCTCGGCATTTCACGCGATGAGCTGTTGGAGCAATTGCTCGCCGGCACCGCGAAGTACTCCAGCATCTTCAACTATCCGACCCCGACGTGGGCGGACGTGGGTGCGATCGGCTGGCTGGTCGATGGCGCGGCCATCATGAATCAGATTCCGATCTGCCGTTGCTCGTACGGTCCGTACGCGCGCGCCATGGTGCGTATCTGTAAGGAAGAAAGCTTCCATCAGCGCCAGGGCTTCGAAATCATGATGACGCTGGCTCGCGGCACGCCCGAGCAGCATCGCATGGCGCAGGACGCACTGAATCGCTGGTGGTGGCCGTCGATCATGATGTTCGGCCCGAACGATGCCACGTCCAAGCACACGGCGCAGTCCATGCGTTGGAAGATCAAGCGCTTCAGCAACGACGAGCTGCGCCAGAAGTTCATCGACATCACCGTGCCGCAGGCCGAGTTCCTCGGGCTGACGGTGCCCGATCCCGAGCTGCGTTGGGACGAGGCGACCCAGCACTACGTGCACGGTCCCATCGATTGGAAAGAATTCGAGGAAGTGCTCAAGGGCAATGGCCCTTGCAACCGCGAGCGGATCGAAACGCGTCGTCGTGCACACGATGACGGGCGCTGGGTGCGCGAAGCCGCGCTCGCGCATGCAGAGAAACAGCGCGCCCGCGAAACGCAGGCGGCTTGAGGAATATAAAGATGAGTCAGCAACGCAAGCAGTGGCCGCTGTACGAAGTATTCATTCGTGCGCGCTCTGGTCTGGAGCACAAGCACGTCGGCAGCATTCACGCGGTCGATGCGCGTCAGGCCGTCGAACATGCGCGTGATCTGTATACGCGTCGTCAGGAAGGCGTGAGCATCTGGGTGGTGCGCTCGTCCGATATCACCGCGTCCGATCCGGGCGATGCCGAGGCCCTGTTCGAGCCGGCGAAGGACAAGATCTACCGTCATCCGACGTTCTATACGATTCCGGACGAGGTGAAGAATCTATGAGCGCCTCGGCCGCTACCGTGACCGCCGCCGCTTCGGACGACCTGCGCTTTCGCTATGCCGTGCACCTGGGCGACACCAGCCTGATTCTTGCCCAGCGACTGGGCGAGTGGGTCGGCCATGCGCCCGCGCTCGAGGAAGATCTGGCGCTGGCCAATACTGCGCTCGACCTGTTGGGTCAGGCGCGTCATCTGCTGTCGTATGCGGGTGAGATCGAAGGCAAGGGACGCAGCGAGGACGATCTGGCGTTCCTGCGCGATCCTTCCGACTTCGCCAATCTGGCGCTGGTCGAGCAACCCAATGTGGATTTCGGCCACACCATCGTGCGCCAGTTCCTGATCGACGCATGGCAGCTGGAGTTGTTCGAGCGACTGCAGTCGTCGTCCGAGCCGCGTTTTTCGCCGAAGCTCGCGGCGAAAGGCGCTTCAAAAAAGAGACGCGCTATCACTATCGATTCAGCGCTGGCTGGATGGTGCGTCTGGGCGATGGCACCGAAGAGAGTCACCAGCGTGTGCAGGCAGGTCTGGATGCCCTGTGGAAATTCACCCACGAGCTGTTTGCGCCGAGTGCGGTGGATGAAGAGGCCGCAGCCGCCGGCTTGGGCCCCGATCCTGCATCGCTTCGTGCCGCCTGGCTGGCAAACATCGAGCCGGTGCTGACGGAAGCCACGCTGAAGAAGCCGGCCGATGTTTCTTATCGCTGGTTCGGTAAGCGCAATGAGCATAGCGAGCATCTGAGCCACCTGCTGGCCGAGATGCAGTTCATGCAGCGGGCTTACCCTGGAATGCAGTGGTAGCGATGACTCAGGCGCCCGCCAATCACGCTGATAGATTCGTCGCTCCTGCGGAGCGCGAAGTGTGGCGTGTGCTTGCGGATGTGCCGGATCCGGAGATCCCCGTGCTCAGCGTGGTCGAGCTGGGGATCATTCGCCACGTGCGCATCGCTGAGGATGGGCGCGTGACGGTCGGTGTGTCGCCGACCTACACCGGTTGTCCGGCGACCGAGGTGATCGCGCGCTCCATTGAAACGCGACTGGAAGCAGAAGGGTACGAGCGTCCCAAAGTGGAAACCGTGCTGTCGCCGCCGTGGAGCAGCGATTGGTTGACCGAAAGCGGGCGTATCAAGCTCAAAGAATACGGCATTGCGCCGCCGGCTCAGTCGGTGAGCAATGTGAAGCATCTGTTTCGCGAACCCACAGTTGCTTGCCCGCGCTGCTCGTCGACACAAACCAGCAAGGTGAGCGAGTTCGGGTCGACTCCCTGCAAAGCGTCATATCGGTGCTCCAGCTGCCTGGAGCCCTTCGAATATTTTAAATGCATTTGAACCCATGCTGACTTTTCATCCGCTCAAAGTGGCCGACGTGCGCCCCGAGGGCAGCGACGCGCTGTGCATCTCGTTTGAAGTGCCCGATTCGTTGCGCGAGGCCTTTCGCTTCATTCCCGGGCAGCACGTAGGCGTGCGTGCGCAGATCGGTGGCCAGGAAGTCCGACGCACCTATTCGATCTGCAGCGTCGCTGACGATAGTCACTTACGCATCGGCGTGCGTGTCCACGAAAACGGCAGCATGTCGCAGTACCTCGCCAATCAGGTGCGCGCAGGTGACAGCATCGAAGTGCTGACGCCGACGGGCCGTTTCTTCGCTGAACCGCAGCCCGCCGCAGAGCGGACTTACTGCGCGTTCGCCGGTGGCAGCGGCATCACGCCCATCCTGGGCATCGTGAAGAACCTGCTGACGCGCGAGCCGAACAGCCGGTTCATGCTGTTTTATAGCAATCGCACCACCTCGACCGTCATGTTCGCCGAGGAGTTGCTGGCGCTGAAGGATCGCTTTCCGACGCGTCTGTCGCTGAATTTCCTGCTGAGCCGCGAGCCGCAGGACGTCGAGCTGTTCAACGGCCGGCTGGATCGCGAGAAGGTCACCTTGCTCAGCAAGGAGCTGTTCGACCCGCTCGAGACCGACGCGTTCTTCCTGTGCGGCCCCGGCGACATGATCGAGAGCGTGCGCGACACGCTGACCGGTCTCGGTGTCGATGCCACCCGCATTCACACCGAGCGTTTCGCAAGCGATAGTCCCGTGAGCGCATCTCTGGCTACAGCAGCGCGAGCGAAGCCCCAGGGGGCGGTAGCGGAAGAGGTCGCGAAGATCACCATCACGATGGACGGTCGGCAGCGCACCTTTGCCATGCTGGATACCGACGCGACGGTGCTCGATGCCGCCGAGCGTGTCGGCATGGAGTTGCCGTACTCGTGTCGCGCCGGCGTCTGTTCGACTTGCCGCTGCAAAGTCACCAGTGGCACCGCCGACATGGCAATCAACTACGCGCTGGAGCCTTGGGAAGTGCAGGCCGGCTTCGTGCTGGGCTGCCAGGCGCGGCCCACCAGCCGCGAGCTCGAAATAACCTACGACGAGCGTTGATATGAGCTACCAAACGATTTTGTTCGAGGTGTCGGGCGGCGTGGCGCGGCTCACGTTGAATCGGCCCGACCGTCTCAACAGCTTCAACGTCGCGATGCATGGCGAAGTGCGCGACGCGCTTTCGCAGCTTGCGAACAGTGACGCGCGCGTTCTCGTACTCACCGGTGCCGGGCGTGGCTTCTGCGCCGGGCAAGACTTGGGCGATCGCGCCGTCGCGCCGGGCGGGCAGGGCGTCGATCTCGGCGATTCCATCGAGAACTACTACAAGCCGCTTGTGCTGGCGCTGCGCAATCTGCCGATGCCGGTGATCGGCGCCATCAACGGCGTTGCCGCGGGTGCCGGAGCAAACATCGCGCTGGCTTGCGATCTGGTCATCGCTGCGAAGTCCGCGAGCTTCGTGCAGGCGTTCAGCAAGCTGGGCCTGGTGCCGGATTCCGGCGGCACGTGGTTCCTGCCTCGTCTGCTCGGCAATGCGCGAGCCATGGGCCTTGCGTTGCTCGGCGACAAGTTGCCGGCCGAACAGGCGGCGCAGTGGGGCTTGATCTGGCGCTGTGTCGAGGACGCAGAGCTCCAGAGCACCGTCGATCAATTGGCGACGCAGCTCGCCGCCGCTCCGACGCGCGGACTGGCGCGTACCAAGCAGGCGATTTACGAGTCGTGGAGTCATTCGCTCGAGCAGCAGCTCGATCAGGAACGCGACTTCCAGCGCGAGCTGGGCCGCTCGCAGGATTACGCCGAAGGCGTTGCCGCCTTCACTGAAAAACGCACACCGAAATTCACCGGCCGCTGAGCAGCGCCGCCGGCGAAGGGGACAGCATGCAACTCAAGAGTTACATTCAAGGCCGCTGGTTCGCCGGCGAAGGCGAGGCCCAGCAGCTGCGCGATGCCACGACCGGTCAGGTGATTGCCTCGGCCTCATCCACGGGCATCGATTTCAAAGCCACGCTGCGTTACGCGCGCGAAGTAGGCGGTCCGGCGCTGCGTGAGCTGACGTTCCATCAGCGCGCCGCGCTGTTGAAGCAGCTCGCGAAGAAGCTCGGCGAGTACAAAGAAGAGTTCTACACGCTCTCTTACGCCACCGGCGCGACCAAGACCGATTCGTGGATCGACATCGACGGCGGCTTCGGCACATTGTTCGCCTATGCCAGCCGTGGCAACCGCGAGCTGCCGAACAGCAAGGTCTATATCGACGGTGACCTCGAAGCGCTGTCGAAGGGCGGCACGTTCGTCGGTCAGCACATCTGCGTGCCGCTGGAAGGCGCGGCAGTGCACATCAATGCTTTCAACTTCCCCGTGTGGGGCATGTTGGAAAAGCTGTCGCCGACGCTGCTGGCCGGTGTGCCGGCGATCGTGAAGCCGGCGACGACCACGGCCTATCTCACCGAGCTGGTGGTCCGCCGCATCATCGAGTCCGGCATTCTTCCGGAAGGCTCGCTGCAGCTGATCTGCGGCAGCGTGGGCGATCTGTTCGATCATCTGACTTGCCAGGACGTCGTGTCGTTCACGGGTTCGGCGAGCACTGCGCAGAAGCTGCGCACGCACCAGAACATCGTTGCGAACTCTGTGCGCTTCATCGGCGAGACGGATTCGATCAACAGCTGTGTGCTGGCCGAGGACGCCAAGCCGGGTCAGCCCGAGTTCGATCTGTTCGTGCGCGAAGTGGTGCGTGAGATGACCACGAAGGCCGGCCAGAAGTGCACGGCCATTCGCAAAGCGATCGTGCCGATGGCGCACGCCGATGCGGTCGTCGAAGCATTGCGAGCCTCGCTCGCCAAGGTCGTCGTGGGCGACCCACGGCTCGACAACGTTCGCATGGGCCCGCTGGCTGCATTGGGTCAACGCCGCGAAGTGCTGGGACGTATCGGTGAGCTGCGGCGTGAAGCCGAGCTGATCACGGCAGAGCGAGTCGACCTTGCGGGTGTGGATCACGACCTTGGCGCGTTCGTCGCACCGTCGTTGCTCTATTGCCGCGAGCCGCGCAAAGCCAAGGCGCTTCACCACATCGAAGCATTCGGTCCGGTGTGCAGCGTGGTGCCTTATGAGTCCACCAGCGAGGCGATCGCATTCGCTCGGCTGGGCGAGGGCAGTCTCGTTGCCTCCGTGTTCACGGCGGACGATGCGCTCGCCAGCCAATTGGTGCTCGGCCTCGCGCCGCTGCACGGTCGCTTGGCCGTCATCAACCGCGATTGCGCGAAGGAATCGACGGGTCACGGCTCACCGCTGCCGGCACTCGTGCACGGTGGCCCAGGACGCGCCGGTGGCGGCGAGGAAATGGGCGGTATTCGCGGCGTCATGCACTACATGCAGCGCACGGCGATTCAGGGCAGCCCGCAGACGATTGCCGCTGTCACGGGACGCTGGGTGCGAGGCGCCGTGCAGAAGGATCCGGGCCGTCATCCGTTCCGCAAAGCCTTCCATGAGCTGCAGATCGGCGACAGCGTGAACTCCGCCGAGCGCGAAGTGACGCTCGACGACATCGAGAAGTTCGCTGCGCTGTCGGGCGACACGTTCTACGCACACATGGACGAGGAAGCCGCCGCCCGTAACCCGCTGTTCGGCGGTCGCGTGGCTCACGGCTACTTCCTGGTCTCCGCCGCGGCTGGATTGTTCGTCGATCCGCCGTATGGCCCGGTGCTCGCGAACTACGGCCTCGACCGTCTGCGCTTCGTGAAGCCCGTCAAGCCGGGCGACCGCATCAAAGTGCGGCTCACCTGCAAGACCAAGTCGCTGCGCGTCGACAAGGGTTATGGCGAGGTGGCTTGGGACACCGAGATCACCAACCAGAACGGCGAAATCGTCGCGAGCTACGACGTGCTCACCATGGTCAGCGAACAGCCGGTGAGCTGACCGTCGCGGGTGAGGAAAAGCGCATCACGCCGTCATCGACGGCGGCGAAGCGCAGGTTCATCAGATCGAGCGCGTAGTTCTGGTACAGACGCCACGGCGCCTTCGTGCCCTGTTTCGGGAACTGCTCGATCGAACGTTGCACATAGCCCGACGTGAAGTCGATCCACGGCGTCGTCGTGATCGACGGATCGTCGTTACGTGGCGTGCACTGGCGATAGCCGTGCACGTCCATGTAATTGAGCAGGCGACACACGTACTCGCAGGTGAGATCGCACTTCAGCGTCCATGACGCATTGGTGTAGCCGAAGGCAGTCGCGAGGTTCGGCACATCGCTGTACATCATGCCTTTGTAGCTCATGGTCCGTGGCGGCTCGACGGCCTGGCCATCGACCGTCAACGCGACATTGCCCAGCACCTGCAGATTCAAACCGGTCGCGGTGACGATCAGATCCGCGGCCAGCTCCGCACCGGAGCGCAGCTTCAAGCCTCGTTCGGTAAATGTCTCGATGTGGTCCGTTACCACCGATGCCTTGCCTTGCCGCAAGGTCCGGAACAGATCGCCATTGGGCACCAGACACAAGCGCTGATCCCAAGGGTTGTAACTGGGCGTGAAGTGACGATCCACATCGCAGGTGTCGCCGAGCTGTCTTTTCACCAGCCCTAACAGACGTTGTTTCATCCGCTCGGGCGAGCGGCGGCACATGTTGAAGAACAACATGCCGAGCAGCACGTTCTTCCAGCGCGTCACGCCATAAGCGAACTTCGCTGGGAAATGGCGCCGCAGCCAGTTGGCGATCGAGTCTTCTTGCGGACGCGCCACGATGTACGTCGGCGAGCGCTGAAGCATCGTCACGTGCGCCGCTGTCTTCGCCAGTTCCGGCACCAAAGTCACAGCCGTGGCGCCGCTGCCGATGACGACGACGCGTTTGCCGGCATAGTCGATGTCTTCCGTCCATTTCTGGGGATGCACGATGCGGCCCTGGAACCGCTCGGTGCCCTTGAATTCGGGGGTGTAGCCGGCCTCATAGCTGTAGTAGCCGCTGCACAGGAACAGGAAGTTGCAAGTGAATCGAGCGACCTCACCCGAAGGGAGCTCAGCTTCGACGTGCCACAGCGCTTCGCTCGACGACCACGCGGCGCGCTTCACCCGGTGATTGAACCGGATTTTTTGATCGATGCCGTGATCGCGCGCAGTGTCGCGCACATAGTTGAGAATCGATGCCCCATCCGCGATGGCATTGGCGTCGCGCCAGGGTCGGAACGAATAGCCGAGCGTATACATATCCGAATCGGAGCGGATGCCGGGATAGCGAAACAGATCCCAGGTGCCGCCGCTGCAGTCGCGCCCTTCGAGAATGGCGTAACTCTTGTTCGGGCAGTGCCGCTGCAGGTGATACCCCGCGCCGATGCCGGACAAACCCGCGCCCACGACCAACACGTCGAAATGTTCCGCAGACGATATGGGTGACGTCCCGGTCGTCATATCGATTTCCTCAATCGTCGGTCTTGACGTAGTTCAAGGGCAGCGCCGTAGTGTGCTTGATCGTTTCCAGGGAGAAGCTGGCGCTCACATCCAGAAAGGCACAACCGGCGATCAGCTTCTTGTAGACCACATCGTACGCATCGATGTTCGGTACCACGATGCGCAACAGATAATCCACTTCGCCGCTGACCCGATGGATCTCGGTGACCTCGGGAATGTCGCGCACGGTACGCACGAACTGCTCGAACCAGGCGGCGCTGTGGTTCGAGGTCTTCACGGTGACGAACACAGTGGTGCCGACGTTCACCGCCTTCGCATCGAGCAGCGCCACGGTGCGGTTGATCACTCCGGTTTCCTGGAGGCGCTGGATCCGGCGCCAGCAGGGCGCTTTGGACAACCCGACGCGCTCGGCAATGTCGGCGGCGGTGAGCGAGCCGTCATGTTGCAGCAGGTCGAGAATGTGGCGGTCGAGGCGATCCATGTAGGACGAGTGCGCGGCGGGGCGAAGTTGAGCAACATTGTTGCGCCCAGCGCGGTCGCTGTCCACGATTTCGCAATCGTGTCGCCGCCGGCCTTCGGTAGGCTGTCAGGCATGAATACTGTGCGTGCCAATCCGTTCACTCAACATCCTGCGGCGGTAGGTGAAACGTACCTCGCGCATTTGCGGACGGCGGCTGGCTTCGGTTTTCAGATGGTGTTCGCGGGGCTGGCTTGCCTGGTGCACGCGTTGCTGCCGTTTCTGTTCGTGCGTACCGGCAGTGATTGCATCGGCCGCTTGCATGAGCGCCTGTCCGCGCGTCGTCGGCGTTATTGATCGCCGATATGCAGTGCGTTTCGCAGCGAGCGCAGGATGCCTGACCAACGGCTGGTGGGCTTGCCCACCGGCGACAATGCGTGCGTCGGTTCTACAGCCGCATCGGCATCGGCGGCCAATGATTCATGACTCAACAGCCCGCACAGCGCGCATGCGTTCAAGAATCCGCGAATGTTTGCAACGGGCTGCGCGGTGATGTTGGTCATCTGTTGCAGCGTATAACCGTTGTTCACCAGAATCGAAGTAAGCCGCACCTGCCACGTCTTGTGACCCAGCCTGCCGAAATCCGGCCAGCGCTGCAGACGAAAGCGCGCCATGCGCGGCAGCCACGGCAGCAGATCGGTGGTCGTTCCGAGCAGGCCGCAATTCCACAATAGATATTGCAGCGAGTGCTGGCGCAACTCGCCTGCGGCGGGCTGCGCTTCGTCGGCCGCCAGTTCCCTGACTTCCAGGCCGCCCGATGCTTGCGCGAGCCCCGCGATCAGTTCCGGCGACAGGTCCATGTTGGCAAGCACTGTTGCCTGCGCCGGCTGCACATAGATAAAAACAGGGCCATGAGTGACGAGATGCGTTCGCTGCTCGTGCTTGCCAACGATGTCTTGCAACGCATGCGCCAATAAAAAACCTTCGTTCTGCGCAACCGCTTCGGCATGAGAGGCCGCGACCAGCTGCTGAGTCGTGAGCGACGGGTCCACGTCGCCGAGCGTGGCATCGAGCATCGAGATGAAGTCGCTTACCCGCAGCGGTGCGTACACCGATTCGGTGTCTTCGGGGGGCGTGGCGCCCTGACGCACCAACGAGACGCAGCGCGGCCGGCCGCGCTGGGTCGCCTGCCTGATTACGGCGCGTGCCAGTACGGAGTCGGGCTCGCAGATCGCCAGATCCGCGACGGCTTCGTCGACATAGGTCCAGGACGCCGCCGTCTTGCCTTCGACGAGCTGAAGCATCGACTTCACGCGCATCTCGTCGCGTATCGATAGGCCAATCGTCGTGAGTGTCAGCTGCCGCCCGGTCATCGCAGTGGGGATGTGTGATCCGAATCAACCAGCGTTGTAAGCGAGCCCGCAAAATGTACAACGTGGGCAGCAGAAAAATGTGACCGACTCTGAAATCAGCGCGCCTGGCAGGCCAATTCTTGCGAGTTGCTCTGATGCTGCAATGCCGGGAACCGCCGCAGCCCTGCGTAAGTTTTCTTCAGATAAGTACTGATACGCATCCAGTCAATGTCGACAAGACACGCTGTATCCCTTCCTGCAAGCTCATCCTGCCCACCGACAAGGACTTCAAAGTGAAAAAACTGCCCGTCGTGACGCTCATGCTCGCCGGCCTCGCGTTCGGCTTGCCCGCGGCACATGCCGATGACGGTCAGCTATACGGCCTGCTGCGGTCTCGCGATCTGTCGCCGTTCGGCTTCCTGCGCCTGGACATGCGGCCGGCGCATGCAGTGTCGATCGAGCCCGGCCACTGGGCGTTCGAGGCCGAGTTCGGCTATCAGAACACCTGGGCGCTCAGTCCCAACGTGGAACAGTATCTGACCAACCTGGAGTCCAGTGGCCGCCGCGCGCTGGGCCCCAACGAGTTGCAAGCCATCCGCGACCTGCCGGGCGAGAACTATCTGGTGGACATGGAGCTGGCGCTGCTCGACGTCACCTTGCATTACAAGCTCTCCGACATCTGGACTACGTATCTCATCTTGAGCGGTGTGTCGTATCAGGGCGGCTTCATGGACAGCGCGATCGAAGGCTTTCACGACACCTTCGGCTTCAGCACGTTCGGGCGCCCGGCGGTGAAGCGCAATCAGGTCAATCTGATTTACGACTTGAAATCGACCCAGTACGCGAGCCTCGAAGCGCCCACCAATGGCGGCTTGCTCGACCCGACCCTTGGCGTGCGTTACGCCGGCTGGAGGTTGCCCGGCAATTGGCACGTCACGGCGGAGTTGGCGGTGAAGATACCAATCGCGGGCCGGCGCTCGCTGCTCTCGACCGGACGCACCGATTACGGCGTGCAACTGGCTTTCCAGCGCAAAGGCCCCCGCAATGGGTTCTATGTGAATGCCGCGGCTGTTTACTATGACGGTGCCTCTCAAGTGTCGCCACAGCAGCAGCAGGTGATTCCGACCATGATCTTCGGCTACGAGCGCGTGCTGACCGAGCGCACCAACTTCAACCTGCAGGGCTACATCAGCAAAAGCCCGTATACGCGCAAGGAGACCGACCTCCAGGACCTGCTCAGCGAGAAGTATCAACTGAGCGTGGGCATCCGCCATCGCCGCGACAACTTCCTGATAACGTTCGGCATCACGGAGAACCTGCAGAATGTCAACAACACGCCCGACATCGGCTTCCAGGTCGGCCTGGCCTGGATACCGATGAAGCCCCAGACGACTCTGTGAGGATGTCCGTACCGCTTGCGACAGGCGCGGGGCGATGTTATCTAGCGGCCCCCCATGATTCCGCAATCCTCAGCAACCGTCGTCGCCGCCGGCCCATTCAGTGACTGGCTCCGCAAGCTGCGTCGCTCTCTGAAGAGCGAGGAGGGCATGGACGTGCCTTGTGGAGACTGCGTCGGCTGCTGTGTATCCGGCTACTCGTTGCAGTTGCGGCCGGAGGACTACAAGGCGGCGGCGCGCATTCCTACGGAGTTTGTGGTGAGCGCGCCGGGATTCGCCAAGGGCAATCTCACCGTGCGTGCGCTGGATAATGGGTTGTGTCCCATGCTCGAGGGCGGCAAATGCTCGATCTATGCCGTCCGGCCGCAGACCTGTCTCGACTATGACTGCCGCATCTTCGCAGCGGCTGGCATCGATGCCGGCGGCGAAGACAAGGCCGTCATCAACAAGCGGGTGCGAGAGTGGCGATTCTCGTATCCGGAGCGCACGGATGAGTTGGAGCACGCGGCCGTTCGCGCGACGGCGGCATTCATTCGGGATCGGCGTGACAGCTTCACCGTCCGCGTGCCGGCTGGGCCGATGGGCATCGCGGTGTTTGCGATCAAAGCTTATGAAGTGTTTCTCGATCCCGCGATCGACGCCAGGCAAGATACCGAAGTGGCGCGTGCCATTGTCGATGCCGTCCGTGCCTTCGATTCATTGCAAGCTGGTTAGATAGGCGCGCCAGCCCCCGAACGAAGTGATATCGCGGGCCCCCTGCAGGCCAATGGGCTCGCAGATGAAGCCCTTCACGACCCGACCGTCTTCGAGCTCCAGCGAGCCGATGCCCAGCGGCGCCGGAATTTCCGCGACGAATGAGCCGAATCGATCCAGCGGCACATCCCAAAGCTCCACTTCGATGGGTGCACCCGTCGTCATGGCTTTCACCAGGCCGGGCTTGGGCGGTGTCGTATTCGCGAGTGCGTACAGCTGATAGGTCGACGCAGTCCGGCTGCGCTCCACGAACACCGCATCTCGCGACGTGAGCTGATGATTGAGCGGCATGCCGGTGAGATGCGCGCCGACCACGGCGAGGCGCACCGTCGATGCAGGTGCCGAGGCTTTTGTTTCTTTTACCACAGCGCTCAGCGCTCGACCCGTGGCGCCAAGCGGCAGGGACACGCGTTGCTGCCAGCGCTTGCCGAGTTCCGCCAAGGTTCGATCCTGCCAGGCCGGTGCGATCAATGTGATCCCCGCAGGCAAGCCGTCGTCGCGGAAGTTTGCGGGCAGAGCGAGCGCCGAAAGATCCGCGAGATTGGTGAAATTCGTGTAGGTGCCGAGTCGCGAATTGAGTCGCACCGGGTCATCCATCACTTCGGCTGTCGTGTAGATCGTCGGAGTCGTCGGCACCAGCAGCGCGGTGAATCGCTCCAACGCATCGTTGATGCGGCGGGCGAGGGCGGCGCGACGATACTCATATCTAAATGTATCGACCGCATTGAATCGGGTTGCCGTTGCGAGAATGGAGCGCAGCACCGGATGCAACGCTTCGGGATTGTGTTCCAGCAGCGATTCGGCCACCGTGTACCGCTCGGCGACCCACGGGCCTTCATATAACAGCGTTGCTAACTGAGCGAACGGCGAGAAATCGATGGGCGTGATCTCGGCACCCAGCGATCGCCAGCCCTCGACCGCCTCGCTGAATGCCTTTGCCGCTTGCGCGTCACCAAAGAACTCCAGTGAGCTCGGCACTGCCAGTCGCAGTGGCGCCGTCTTCGATGGCGTTAGAGGAAATGTTCGCGAGTAGGGATCGCTAGCGTCATAGCCACCCGCGATCGTGGCGATTTCTTCAGCATCCTCGACCGTCAGTGCGAAGACGGAGACGCAATCGAGCGTGCGACACGCGGGCACTACACCGTTCGTGCTCAACCAGCCGCGCGTGGGTTTCAGGCCGACGATGTTATTGAATGCAGCCGGGACGCGGCCCGACCCGGCGGTGTCCGTGCCGAGCGAGAAGGGGACCAGCCCGCGAGCAACCACACTGGCGGAGCCGGCGCTCGATCCGCCGCTGATATATTCGCGACGAAACGCATTGCTCACCGCGCCGTACGGTGAGCGTGTGCCAACCAGCCCGGTCGCGAACTGATCCAGATTGGTTTTGCCGATCAGAATCGCGCCGGCTTCGCGCAAGCGCCGCACGGTCGTTGCGTCTTCGTGTGCGGTGTAACTGAATCCGGGGCACGCCGCGGTCGTCGGCCAATTGGCAGCGTCGATGTTGTCCTTGGCGGCGAAGGGAACGCCATATAAAGGCAGCCGCGAGAGGTCACCGCCCACGGCGGCCAGGCGATGCTCCAATTGCTCGAGTTGCGTGCGCAGCCGGGCTGAATCGATGCGGGCAATCCATGCAGTGTCGCCGTCTGCGGCGGGCGCCGTTTCGTAAACATCATTCAGCTTCAGCGCGCCGCTGCGATAGGCAGCGCGCCAGTCGGCCACAGTCCAGCCGATCCTGGAAGGCGATGAGGGGGGCATGACCAGTTTTCCGTTGCTCGATGCAGCTGACGTCCTGAATGCAATCATGATGCCCGGCGGGGAGCGCCTTTGGCAGCGCGATGGCCGCGTTCGGTGCACTACATCGGGTCCGATGGCCGACTGGCTGCACCGCTTGTGACCGTATCGCCGGGGGACCGCGATGTGAGTGTTATCATCCGGCCCCATGCAACGAGATCTCGACAAGATGCGCCGGCGGCCGTTCTTTTTTCCGCTGGTGCTCCCGGTACTGTTGTTCATCGCTTTGGTGGCGGCTGCGGCGTGGCTATTCGATGCCCGTGCCACGACGGTGGTGTTCGTCGTTCGTCATGCCGAGGTGGAATCGGGCAATGACCCGGATCCGCCGCTCAGTGTCGAGGGCCGCGAGCGCGCGGCGCATCTCGCGACCATGCTTTCCAAAGCCCAGCCGGTGCGGGGCCTGGATGCGATCTTTGCGTCCGAATTCCGGCGCGCCCACCAGACCGTCACGCCCTTGTCCGAAACGCTGGCTTTACCGGTAAACGTCGTGCCGTCGGCCACCTGGTCCGAGCTGGCCAAGCGCATCACGCGCGAGCACCGCGGCGAATATGTGCTGGTCGCGGGCAACACCAACAACATCCCGCAGCTGGTCCAGGAATTGAGCGGCGAGGCCGTGACTTTGAGCGAGGACGACTACAGCACCATGTTCGTGGTGTTCGTGCCGCAGGTATCGAAGACCAAGGTCGTCAGGCTGCGCTACTAAACGGTAGAGGAGCGGGTACTTGGGCTTGCCAGCCGCAGGCTCGGTGCTACAATTCGCGCCCTTCGGTGGGCCCGTAGCTCAGCTGGGAGAGCGCCTCGTTCGCAATGAGGAGGTCAGGAGTTCGATCCTCCTCGGGTCCACCAACTTCCCACCAAAGATCAATAACTTACGCGCATTTTTCGGCGCGGCCCAACCTTCACCCCAACTGATCGCTCGCGCTTGATTGCGACATGAGCGGCTGACCGCGCGTGGAATCAGACGCACGGCCAGCCTGACCATGGCTGTCCCCATGTTTTCCCGCGGCTAGCATCGCCAGCAGCATGGAGCCCGGCTCCTGGGAGAAGCCGAACGCCGCCTGCGGGCCGGAAACGCGCACTGAGGGGTCTGTTCGCTTGCGTCTCGCGGTGACCTCGGCCGCGGGTTGTTAACCTCGGCGCTCGTGGCCGGGCACTCTCATGACCTCGAATATGGCTTTGACGCCATATGTGCTCCGATGCATAATTCACATCTTGCGGCATGGATCGTCGAGTTTGCCGATGAGTTCGAGCCGGAATTCGATGCGTTTCCAGACGCCGTCCAGAACGAGCTACTGGCGCAGGCCAAGGTGATCGAGCGATTCGGCCCGGAAGCGAAGCGGCCGCGCGTGGACACGCTGAACGGCTCCAAGCACGCCAACATGAAGGAACTGCGTTTCGATGCTGCTGACGGTGTCTGGCGCATTGCTTTCGCGTTCGATCCTCGCCGCCGAGCGGTACTTCTGGTGGGCGGAGATAAATCGGGCGGCGGCGAAAAGCGCTTCTAGAAGCGACTAATCGCGACTGCGGACCAGAGGTTTGACGCTCACCTTGGAAGGATCGCAGCCACGAAACCAGCCAAGCGATCGAGGTAAGTAAACATGGCACGCACCCTCAATCAAAAGATTGCTCGCCTCCCGGCGAAGCGGCGCGCACAAGTCAAGGCACGCGCTGCTGAATTGATCGCCGAGGAGCTTTCCTTGCAGGACTTGCGCAAGGCGATGAATCGTACCCAAGTGGAACTGGCCCGGACGCTCAACGTGGGCCAGGACACGGTGAGTCGATACGAGCAGCGCTCGGACATGCTGCTATCCACGCTCAAGGACTATATCGAGGCAATGGGCGGCGAGCTGGACCTGGTCGCTCGGTTTCCAAATCGACGACCGGTCAGAATCAAGGCTCTGCGGGATCTGTCGGGGGAGACGCGGACGCGCAGAGTCGACTGATCTGCGCGTGCGAATCACGCAACGTGTCCGGAACAAGGACTTACCGCGTCGTTGACGCGAGTCCCGCAGCCTGTGCCAAGGCCTCGCCCTGGTAGATGGCGCCGCCCTTGATGACCAGCGTGGCGCGACGGACAGCACCGATCTGCTCCAGCGGATCGTCCTCCACGAGCACCATGTCCGCTCGCTTGCCGACGACGATGGAGCCCGCCTGTTGATCCTGCTTTGCGACGCGAGCCGAGCCAAGCGTGGCCAGGTACAGGACATCTGCGGCGGGAATGCCGGCTTCGACATAGATTTCCAGCTCGCGGGCGTAAAGCAGTGCGGTGCCATCGGTGCCCGGCACGATGGGGACGCCGGCCTCGTGCAGCAACTTCAACATTTGTTTCATGCGCGTGAACGACTTCGTGTAAGTCGCACGCTCCTCGGGGGTGGAGGCACGACCGCCCGAGCGTCCGCCGCGCACGACCGCCGCAGGCAAGCGATCGGCCCAGGGCACCATCCAGCGCGACATTTCACCCTTGTAGCCGGTGAACATGTTCTCGAATGTCACCAAGGTCGGATCCACGACGATGCCTCGCTGCTTCAGCAGCGCGATCAGCTGGCGCACTTTGGCCGATTGCAGATCCAGCTCGTGGCCGTGTTCCAGCACAGCCGAGAAGCGCACCGGCGTGTTGGTGACCTTCACGACCTCGGGCGGCATGAAATTCAGGAACCAGAAGTTGGCGTGATTCACTTCCCGATAGCCGGCGAGAATGGCATCGCGCAGGGTCATGCCTGCTGGCACGTGGCCGCTGATGTAAAGATTGCGTTCGCGAGCCGTTGCGATGCCGACCTCCAGCAGTTCGCGTGACAGCGAGCTGTAGAACTTCACCTGCGGGTAGCCGCGATCCGCGTAGGCGTTGACGGCGTTACGCATTTCTTCTGGAGTGCCGACGAGCGTGCCGATGGGAGCGCCGAATTGTCCGCGGGCATCGATGAGTCCGGCCTTGCTGACCCACGGGCCGGGCAGAGTGCCCGCATCGAACTGATCCGACAGTCGCTGTAGCGCGTCGGGGTCGTTGCCCAGGTCGCGTGCGCTGGTGACGCCGGCCATCAAATCCAACGTACCTTCGCTCTCGGACAGCAGATGCGCATGCATCTCCCACATGCCCGGTAACAGCGTCTGGCCAGTGGCGTCGATCACTTCCGCATCGGTCGGAATCGCCAGCTCCGTCGTCGGCGCCACGGCGACGATGCGCTCGCCTTCGAAAAGCACGGACATGCCCGGTCGCATCACGCGTTTCTCAGCATCGAACAACCGCGCATTGCGAATGAGCACGGGACGGTTCGGCTGCTTGCGCAGCTCGCTTGCCTTGGCCGTGCGTTCGGCCGACAGAGTTTTATCCTGCGCGGCAATCAATTCGGGCAAGGTGTTCTCGAATCCAGCTCGAACCAGGCTTTGCCAGGTCGATGCCAACGCGAACAACTCCAGGTCCGCATCCAGCCACAACGGTTGCGGTTGCAGCTGGATGCCGGAAAGCAGATACAGCGTGATCGTCATCGAGCCGGAGGCGCCGTTCACCAGGATCTGTTGTTTCTTTTCGATGTGAGCCTGGCCGGAGGGCAGCAAAGCGAGATCCTTCTTTGCCAGCAGCAGTGCACGCGCCAGCGCCGCCAGGTCTTCGGCGTTGGCTTCATTGGCCAGGTAATAGCCATTCGCTTCAGCCTCGCCGCTGTCCGCGTGGCTGCTCCAGCGTGCTTTGCCGTCTGCGACCGCGAATGTTTCCTGTAGCGGCCGCTTGGCGTAGTTCAATCCCGTCAATCGATAGTCGAGCAGCGTGCCGCGCTCGTCATAGCGGCTCACGATGTCGAGCTCGGGGCCGCGGCCGCGATCGTCGAATTTGAACGTCGTACGCCGCTGTCGTCCCGTGGCAGGCAGCACGCTCAGCTCGCCCTTGATCGCGCCCGACATCACCACGGAATAGCGCGTCGGCGTCACCAGATCCGCGGGCAGGCCCGTTTGAATCAGCTGCTGACGAAAGTGGCTCGCCACTGCTTCACCTGCCGAGGCTTGCAGCAAGGTCATGAATTCGGGGGTGCTGCGAGGCCGATCGGGGCGATACAAGATCTTGTCGAGCGTGTCGCGGCCGATGCGCTGTTCCAATCGCGTCAGCAACAGCGGGCCTTTTTGATAGAGCGCGGCGCGGCTCGGTCGATCGGGTGTGAGCATGGAGCCGCCTTCCAGTGCGGGCTTGATCTTGCGCGCCATCAGATTGCGGGCATCTTGTTCGCCCAAGGCGAGTTCGAGATAACGCACGGCCGAGTATTCGGCGAGGGATTCCGCGATCCAGTGGTTTTCTCCGCCGCCTTCGGGGCTCGGCAGCCACGCGTGATAGTTCTCGTGCGCGATGGTTCGCGCGACCGTCAGCGGATCGTACGGCGGCGTCGGCGCACCGATAGGAAACGACGAGATCGCAATCCAATGCCGGCGCGCATAGGCGCCGCCGGAGACGCGAGGTGTCACGATGACACGCAGCGGCTCGGGCAGCGGTCCGAATTTCTTCGCGAAGAATTCCGCCGAGCCTTGCGCATGTTTGAAGATGTGCTGGGCGAAGGGATCATTCGGAATGGCCGTGTAGAACTCCAGGTGCTCAGTGACCTGTTTGGTCATCCCGCGCACGCCGGCGACAGGCAGGTCATTGTCGGGCGTGGTGCGATCGACGGTCAGTGTCGTGCCGCGCTGTTTGTAGTTGCTTTGTGCAATCACCGTCACGCCTTCGGGCATGCCTTCGAGCTTCGCGCGTACGGTGTAGAACAAGCCGAGGTCGCGGCGTACCGGCAACCAGAAATGCTCGAGGCGCAGCTCGACGCCATTTGCAGTGAACGCCGGCTCGTCACGATCCGCATTCACCGAGCCGTGATAACGAAAGCGCACCTTCACGGAGCGGGTGGGCGGCTTATCGAACTGCAGCGTGACCAGCTTCAGCCCGCGCAAAGGTTTGTCGACTGGATCGATGCGACTGGTGCCACCGCCGCCCACATCGACAGCGTCGACGGTCACCTGTCCGCCAAACAGGAAGGCCGGATCTTTCAGTTCGGCCGGCGGCAGCGTCACGGTCACGTCGGCATTGAAGTCGCCGTTCTCGGGATTGAAGCGTGCGTGTACATCGTAGTGCGCAGGCTTGGGTGCAGCTTGCGCGAGCTGCGCCAGCGCGAACATCACAATCATCATCGCCAGGCTGAAGCCACGTGGCATCGCTCGTTCCCCGCATCGTTGTTATGGACTGCTCGATACGATGCGCGGAGCGCAGATTTCCACCATCCACGTAGCGGATTCGCCGGGCTCGCGCATCGTTGCCTGGTGACCGATGAAAATATCGAGCAGGGGAGAGGTATGAGTCAGCGCAGGTCGTGGTGGTCGGTGTTTCTTATGGCGGCAGTGCTGCTGATGCCAGGGGCGTGGGCCGCCGCGGACGGGCTGCGCTTCGATGTTTCCATTCCTCGCAGCGTGTCCTCAGAGCCGGTGACGGGTCGGTTGCTGATCGCCATCTCCAAACGCGAGACCCCCGAGCCTCGCCTGGCGATCGGCTTGAGCGGCCCGATGATTCTCGGCGTGGATCTGGAGCAGTTGCCGCCGGGTCAGGTCGCGAGCGTCGACGCCAAAGCGGTCAGTTATCCGCTCGCGAGCCTCGCCGAGCTACCGGCGGGCGATTATTACGTGCAAGCCACGCTGATTCGCTACGGTCAGGTGCGCCGTGCCGACGGTCATACCCTTTGGGTGCCGACTCAGCATCGCCGTCTGCCGTATCACATCCTGCCGGGCAATCTGTTCAGCAAGACGCAGAAGCTGCATCTGGATCCCAAGGCCGCGCATGCGCCGCGCTTCGAGCTGACCGAGACGGTCGCGCCGGTCGAGGAGCCGAAAGACACCGAGTGGCTGCGTCATGTGCGCATCAAGAGCAAGCTGCTCAGCGACTTCTGGGGCACGCCGGTGTATCTCAGCGCGACGGCGCTGGTGCCGCGTGATTTCGACAAGCATCCGAAGACCAAGTACCCGACGCTGTATGCGCAAAGCCAGGAGCGCACGCGTCCGTTTTACTTCAATCCTGATCCCGCCAGTCACGAAGGCGAGCTGGGCCTGCGCGCGCAGAACGTGCAGACCGGCTACGAGTTCTATCAAAGCTGGATCAGCGACGACTTTCCACGCTTCGTGGTCATCGTGATGGAGCAGTCCAGCCCGTACTTCCTGGAAGCCTATTCGGTGGATTCGGCCAACCACGGTCCGTACGGCAAAGCGCTCACCGAGGAACTGATTCCTTATCTGGAGAAGAAGTTTCGCCTGATCCCCCAGTCGTACGCACGCATCGTCGAAGGTGCCTCGACCGGCGGCTGGGAATCGCTGGCGCTGCAGCTGAAGTATCCGGACTATTTCGGCGGCGCGTGGATCTTCAATCCCGATCCGATCGACTTCACGCACTACCAGCTGATGAACATTTACAAGGACGAGAATGCCTTCACGCTGCCGAATACCCCGTTCACGAATGCCGAGCGTCCGATGCGGCGGACCGTCGAAGGGCAGGTGGCGTATACGTTCCGGGAGATTGCGCGTCTCGAAGCGACCTTGGGCAGCAAGGGGCGCTCGGGCTACCAGTTCGACGCCTGGCAGAGCGTGCACGGTCCGGTCGGGCCGGACGGGTATCCGGTCATGCTGTTCGACAAGCTCACCGGCGTCATCGACCGGAACGTGGCCAACTACTACCGCGAACATGGGTTCGATCTCACCGAGTACACGCGGCGCAACTGGGCCACGCTCGGACCGAAGCTGGTCGGCAAGCTCAATTTCTTCGCCGGCGAGATGGATAACTTCTACCTGAACCTGGGCGTCTACGACTTCGAAGCCATGCTCAAGGACACCAGGGACCCGCACTATCCGGGCCGCTTCGAGTATGGCCGCCCCAAGCAGGGGCACAGCTGGCACCTCACCGACTTCGCCGCAATGATTCGGGAGATGGCCGCGCATGTGAAGCAGAACGCGCCTGCCGGTGCCGACGTGGCGAGCTGGAATTACTGAAAATTTCGAGCGAGGGATGGCGGATTTCTCGTCGCCATCCCTTGTAGACCAGGGGACATTCGGGGAGGGGACGATTCATGGCGGCAATGGGCAATCGGTTGATGGTGGGCTGGCTCGGGCTGATCAGCGTCGCCGTGGGGTTCGTGGCGGTGGAGCAGGCCAATTCCTCGGCCAAGACCGCCAGGTTCGAGCAGATCGACGTGCAGCGGATCAACGTCGTGGAGCCCGACGGCAAGCCGCGGGTCATCATCTCGAATCGCAAACTGTTCCCCGGCATCTACTGGGGCGGCAAGGAATTCCAGCACCACAGCCGCGACACCGGCGGCTTCCTGTTCTTCAACCAGCGCGGCGATGAGGTCGGCGGCATGACCTTCGATGCCGACCAGGTCGGCGACAAGTGGCGCGCCGGTGCCAGCCTGACGTTCGATCAGTTCCAGCAGGACCAGACCGTCGGCGTCATGTATAGCGAACAGGACGGCAAGCGTACCGCCGGTTTCCGGGTATGGGATCGTCCGGACGCTTCGATGGAGCCCATTCTGCAGCTCAGCGACCAGGCGGCCAAAGCCAGCAGCGATGCCGAGCGCCAGAAGATTCGCGATGAGATGATGGGCATCGCCAAGACCTGGGGCCCCGCGGGCGAGCGCCTGTTCGCCGGCAAGCTGCTCGACGACTCGGTGGTGCGCCTGGCCGACAAGCAGGGGCGGCCGCGCCTGGTGCTGAAGGTGGATGGCGCCGGCGAGCCCAGTGTCGAATTTCTGGACGATACCGGCAAAGTGGTCCGCAGGATTCCGGAAAAGTAATATTCGCCCATGGACCGCGGTGAACATGTTCGTTGGTTCGCGCGGGAAGTTCTACCGCATGAAGCCGACGTGCGGCGCTGGCTCGCACGTCGGGTGCGCGGGCTGCCCGACTGCCACGTGGATGAGATCGTGCAAGAGGCTTATGCCCGCATGTGGGCGGTGGGCGCCGAGCGTATCGTGAACGCCCGCGCCTATTTCTTCGTCACCGCCCGTCACGTCGTCGGCGAAGTCCTGCGCCGGCTGCGCGTGGTCTCCATCGAGACCATCGCCGATATCGATTCGCTCAATATCGCGGACGAGGAAGTCGGTCTCGAGCGTCGCATCAGCGGCCGCGAAGAGATCGAGCGCGTCCAGCATCTGCTGGCCAAGCTGCCGCCCAAGTGTCGCGAAGCGTTCGAGCTGCGCAAATTCGCGGAGCTGTCGCAAAAGCAGATTGCCGAACGCATGCAATTGTCGGAGAGCACGGTAGAGAAGCACCTGGTCAAGGCGCTGCGCCTGCTCATGAATGAAATCCAGGCGGCCGACACGGCGGCCGCACAGTCGAAAGTGAAAGCTCATGAATACCGTCATCGGCAAAGATGACATAGACGGCATCGCCGCCCGCTGGGTGATGCGCATGGATCGCGGCGAGCTCGGCGAGAGCGAGCAGCGCGATCTGGATGCGTGGCTGGATGCCGATGCGCGACATCGAGGCGCGTTCATTCGTGCCCAGGCGATCTGGTCCGACATAGACCGTATCGCCGCGCTGGGGGCGGGCGAGTTGACGGTGACGCCACGCCGGCGCTGGTCCGCTACTTATTTACCAAAGGCCGCTGCCATTGCCGCGTGCGTGATCGCGCTGACGCTTGCGAGTGTCCAGGTTTCCAGCCGCTACCTCGCGGGGCGCGAAAGCACGGCGCGGGGCGAAACGCGTCGCTTGATGCTCGACGATGGATCCGCGCTGGCGCTCAACACGCAGTCGGTGGTGCAGGTGAAGTTCGACGATGACCAGCGCCGGGTCGTGCTACGTCGTGGCGAGGCGTCGTTTCAGGTGGCTCACGATGAGCAGCGGCCGTTTCTGGTGCAGGCCGGCGACGTTTGGGTGCGAGCGGTAGGCACCGCGTTCAATGTTCGAATGAAAGAACAGGGCGAAGGCGTCGAAGTCACGGTCACCGAAGGCGTCGTCGAAGTCACGCGTGCGGACGATTCGAAGCAAGTCACGATGCGGCGCGTGCGTCACAATGAAGAGATCCTGGCGCAGCCGCGGCAGCCCATCGAAGTGGAGCCGCTGAGCGACGAGGTCATCGCGCGCCGGCTCGCGTGGCACGAAGGTCGTTTGATTTTCGACGGCGAACGGCTCGCGGCTGCGGTCGAGGAAGTGAATCGCTATTCCAGTGTCGCCGTGGTCATCGAAGATGCACGGCTGGCCGAAAAGGCGTTCATCGGCAGCTTTCAGATCGGCGACGCACGTGGCTTCGCGCAGGCCGCCGCCGTGGCCTTCGATGCCCGCGTCATAGAAAAAGATCGGACTTTGTATCTGACCAAATAGCGGAATTTGCGCGGCGGCTCATCGTAACTCCCAACGAACAACGCGTGGGAGAAACACATGCGAACACGGGGAAGCAAGAAGATCGCCGGCGGGTTGCTCACATTGGCACTCGCCGTTTCTACTGCACTGGCGCAGCAGAAAGTCACATTCGATATTCCGGCGCAGCCTGCGTCGGTGGCCATTCAGAGTTGGGCACGCGCGTCGGGGCTGCAAGTGTTTGCGGCCGAGGAGCATCTGCTCGGCATCAAAACGAATCCGGTGCGCGGCGACTATACGCCTGTCGAGGCCATGCAGCTGATGGTGCAGGGGACCGGGCTGGAAGTGGTCGCCAGCAGCGAAAATACCGTCACCATCCGTCGCGCCAACGTTCGCGACATGCCGGGCACGCCGCCCGATGAGCGCTTCGACAGCGATAACTTGATGGAGATCGTCGTGACCGGTTCGCGCATCAAGCGTTCCGGGTTCGATACATTGCAGACTGCTCTGGTCACGGACGCTCAACAGATCGAACGCCGCGGCTACACAAATGTGGCGGAAGCCTTGAACGCGCTGCCGACGTTCGGCAACTCCGGCGCCGATGTGGTGGGCACGCAGCAGGGCACGCACAGCGTCGGCCAGACGTTCGTCAACCTATTCAACCTTGGCTCGCAGCGTACGCTGGTGCTCGTCAACGGTCGTCGCTATGTGACTTCCAAGACCGCCGCGATCGATGGCGCGGCCGGTGCTCAGGTCGACTTGAACACGATTCCCGTCGGTTTGGTGGAGCGGGCCGAAGTCGTCTCGATTGGCGGCGCGCCGGTGTACGGCTCGGATGCCATCGCCGGCACCGTCAATATCATCCTGAAAAAGGATTACGAAGGCTTCGACGCCTCGGCGCAGTTCGGCACCAACGAGCACGGCGACGGCGACAGCAAGACTTTTCGGGCGTTGATGGGCGGCAACTTCATGAACAACCGCGGCAACATCGCGGTCGGCATCGAGTTCAACGAAAGCGATGGCATGTTGTACTCGCGCCGTTATCCCGAGTTTTATAGCCGCATCCCCAATGCCGCGGATACCGGTCCGAACGATGGCATTCCGGCACAGTTGGTCGGCACCATGCGCTACGCCTTTCTCACGGAGGGCGGCCTGCCGCATGCAAACACGCTCGCGCCAGCGCTG
The DNA here is from genome assembly GCF_003104955.1 of Steroidobacter cummioxidans. NCBI lineage: Bacteria > Pseudomonadati > Pseudomonadota > Gammaproteobacteria > Steroidobacterales > Steroidobacteraceae > Steroidobacter > Steroidobacter cummioxidans. The sequence continues at coordinate 32,241 of NZ_LSRW01000079.1, forward strand.
GGCGGGGGCTTGCCAGGCGTGGTGTTTCCGCCTTTTTTTACGCGACCGAACTACATCTATGACTCCGCAGGCCGAGCGCTGCAGTTCGGAGCGAATGGCGAGCTCGTGCCGTTCAATGTAGGCACGGTACTCGATGACAGCGGCGGCTTGTTGCCTGTGCTGGCGACTGGCGGCGATGGCATGAATCCGGCGGATCACATGTCGTTGCTATCGCCGACCCAGCGCACGTTGATCAATGCGATCGGACATTTCGACATCAACGATCGCGTGCGCGCGATCTTCGAAGCGTCATACGCACACACGCGCGGCCGGGAAATAAGCGAGTTGTACTCGTTCGTTGCACCCGGACTGCTCGGCGGGCCGCGCCTGACCTTTTCGGTGGACAATCCGTTTCTCAGCCCAGCGGCCCGCGACACTCTGATCGCCAATCTCGGCGCCAACGCCACGTTCGATCTGAATCGCAATCTGAACGATCTGACCGATCGCACTGGCGGCCGCACCGGCGTGGATTTGTATCGACTGGTGGGCGGTTTCGAAGGCGGCTTCGATGCGTTCGGTGAGCGGCTGAGCTGGGATGTCTCGTTCAACTATGGCCGCAGCCGTGGCGTGTCCGAGCTCACCTATATCAACCCGGATCGGTTGCTGCAGGCCATCGATGTGGTCGCCGATGGCTCGGGCAATGCCATCTGCCGCAATCCCGCCAACGGCTGCGCACCGCTCAACCTGTTCGGCGTGAACAACTTCAGTCAGGCGGCGCTGGACTTCGTCACCGATCCTGCCACCGGCATCAGCGTCAACACGCAGAAAGTGGCGACCGCGAATCTCGGCGGCAACCTGCCGTTCGGTGTCGCTGCACCCATTGCATTCAATGTCGGCTACGAGCATCGCGAGGAAACCGGCTCGTTCTCGCCGGACGCGGCGTTCAAGGCCGGCAACACGCTGCTGGGTCCGGCAGGTCAGATCGGCGCCGCGTTTCCGATCTCGGGACGGTTCGAAACCAACGAGGTCTACACCGAATTGCTGGCGCCGATGATCGCAGCGGAGTCCGACGTGCCGCTGATCAAAACGGCGAGTCTGGAAGGCGCGGTTCGTTATGTGGATCATTCCTTGACCGGCGGCGCGACGACTTGGTCGGCCGGCGGTCGTATTCAACCGCGTCTGCCGGGGTGGGGCGATGGCTTGTTGTTTCGCGGCGTGTACACCGAGGCGATTCGCTCGCCCGCCATCACCGAGTTGTTCACCAATGCGCCGGTGACCAGCAGGTTCGCCGATCCCTGCGATGCCAGAGCGATCAACAGTGGACCGAATCCGTCCGCGCGTGCAGCCAATTGCACGGCGGCTCTCGCCGCGGCCGGTGTCGCCAATCCCGGCGCGTTCGATACCAGGACGACCACGGGCTTGATCTCTCCGGCAGGCAGCCAGGTCGGCAATCCGAATCTGGACAATGAAATCGCCGAATCCTGGTCGGTGGGCCTGGTGTTTCAGCCCGCGGCCTGGCCGAACTTTCGCATGGCCGTCGACTGGACCGACATCAGGCTCGACGGCGGTATTCAGTCCATCGGCATCGAACGGCGCGTCCAGAACTGCTACGACAGCAACAGCTTTCCCAACTTCGCTTGTGACGGCTTTACCCGCTACACAGCGGCCGACATCGCCGCACTACCGGCGAACTTTCCGGCCCGTCAGGTGGGGGATCTGGCCAACGGCTTCGAGCAGACCTACGTCAATCTTTCCACCATCGATTTCGAAGGCTTGATCGTGTCGGCGGAATCGACGTTCGATGTGGGGCCGGGCTCGGCAATGATCGGCACCACGGTGTTCTACACCGCGAAGTTCGAACAGACGATTTACGCAGGCGACGAGCCGATCGAACAAGCGGGACTGCGCGGCACGCCCGAATATTCGGTGCAATTCAACATCGCCTATCGCTGGCGGCAGCTGGACATCGACTGGCAGACCCTGTGGAAGAGCTCGGTCAACGTGGATGTCGACGTCGATCCGGAGTTGCTGGCGGCCAGCAAGATTCGCTCGTACGCGCTGCATAACCTCACCTTGAGTTATCGCTTCAGCGAAGTACTGCGTGCGCAGCTTGGCGCAGTGAACGTGTTCGATGAGGAGATTCCACGCAACGCATTGCCGAATGGCTTCTCGGGCTACGACCCGATCGGCCGACGTTACTTCCTGACTTTGTTCACGCATTTCTGAGCCATGCGTACTGCAGTGGTGATGGCCGCGCTGGCGGCAGTGGCAGCGTTCGCGCCGACCGCGAGGTCGGCGCCCTCGGAATCTCAGCGGCTCGACGCGTTCTTTGAGCGCGTGTTCGAGCGGTCGCTCAGTCGCAGTCCGATGCGGCAGTCGCGACTGGGCTTGAAGACACAGCAGGATCGCTGGGACGACATCAGCGAGCGGCATCAGCTCGAAAATGCGCAGCTGGTGCGAGGCGACCTGGAGGAGCTGCAGCGCTTCGATTTCAAGAGGCTCGATGCCAACGCGCAACTGAGCTATCGGCTGTTCGAGCGCAATTCGCAGCAGGCGCTGCAGGAGTTCGAATGGCGACACTCGAGCTATCTGATCACGCAGATGGGGGGCCTGCATCGGCGCGTGGCGACCACGCTGCTGCAGAATCATCCCATCGCAGATAGCGCGGATGCAGAGGCTTACATTGCAAGGATCGAGCGCGTGCGCCCGCTCATGCTCGAGCTGGTCTCGCAACTGCAGGCGCAGGCGAAGCGGGGAGTGCAGCCGCCACGCTTCGTCTACGAGCTGACCTCGAGCGAGGCGGAAAATCTGTTGAAGGGCCGGCCCTTCGAGGAGTCATCGAATGACAGCCCTGTGCTGGCCGACTTTCGCACCAAGCTTGCAAAGGCCCAGTTCCCGGACGATCAGACGCAGAAGCTGCTGGCGCGGGCGCAAAGTGCGCTGCTCGAAGGTTTTGCTCCCGGATATCGCGCACTGATTGCCGAACTGCAGCGAGCGCAGCGAACCGCGACCGATACGGACGGCATTTGGAAACTGCCTCGCGGCGGCGATTACTACCGCTTCGCCATCGAGAGCTACACGACCCTGCCGCTGGTGCCCGCGGACATCCATGCGCTGGGCTTGAAAGAGGTCGGCCGCATTCACGACCAGATGCGAGCGATCATGAAGCAGGTCGGCTTCAGCGGCACCTTGCAACAGTTCTTCGCTCACATGCGCGAGGACCCGCGTTACTACTACGCCGACTCGGACGAGGGACGCGCGCAGTACCTGAAAGACACTGAAGCGGCGTTACAAGTCGTGAAAGCACGCCAGCACGAAATGGTCAGTCAGGTGCCAAAGGCAGATGTGGTCGTGCGCGCAGTGGAACCCTGGCGCGAAAAGTCGGCGGCCAAGGCGTTTTATTCGAACCCCTCCGAGGACGGCACACGACCTGGCGTCTTCCATATCAATCTCTACGACATGAAGGCCGCGCCGCGCTA
>NZ_LSRW01000080.1:0-40080 GCF_003104955.1 Steroidobacter cummioxidans
GTTGCTTCGCCTGCGAACGGATCGCGGCGACCTTGCCATCGACGTTCACTTCAGAGTCCAGCATGCGATAGAAATCCATGGCGTCTTCCAGCAGCTTCGGTGCGTTGAAGAACTTGTCTCGCAGCAGCGTTGCACGCTGCTCAACCAGCGACTTGATGCGGGTATTTACCTGAATTTTTTCGCAAGCTTCTTCATCNATCATTGCCATTCAATCCCCACATCCGCATCGCTTGCAGCGCTTCGCGTGACGTCTTCATGGGATCCTGATTGGGCCACCTCTTTGCGAACTCAACTTGGGCATCGCCGCTCCGTTGCAGCGCTGCGAAATCACTCGGGTCATCCGGTTGTGACTGAATCAGCTGAACATACTCGCGCAGGAACTGCTCGTTGAACGCCGCCTTTTCTCGCTCCGTCTCGCGCTCGACGCCGCGCTTCGGCATGGCAAGCACTTCCGCCATGTACTTTGAATCGACCTTATAGTTACCAGTCACCTTCAGTGCGGCGGCGTTGTTCGCATAGAACGCGCCTTCGCGGTTTCGATAGTGCTCGAGCGCGCGCTGATATGCCGCTGGCGTGTCCTCGGCGCGAATGGTTTCCAGAAACACGCGATCCGCGAGAGCAAATTGACCGCCCGCTTCGTACAACTGGAAGGCACGTGTGAGATCGCCCTTCTTCTCCGCCGCCTGGCCCAGCTCCAATCCGAGCGGAGCCGCGCGTTTCGCTGCATCCATTTCGTAGGGATTGCTGTTCTCGCAGGCGTAACCCTGCGCATCGTGATAGGCGAACAACGCTTGTTCCTTCTTCCCCTCACGTTCGAGGTTCTGCGCATTCTGGAACGAACGTTTCTTGTCGGCGACGCCGTCGCCCGCGCAGTCCGCGAACGCCTGGGCTGCGAGCAAAGAAGTGGCGATGAGCAGGGTCGTCGCAAAGTATCGGGAGTTCATGATTGCACCTGATGAGAGGACGAGCGCGCGTTAGCGATTGACCATGCCCTTGATGCCGAAGCCGCCGAACGACGGCATGACCTTGTAGTCAGCGGGCGGCTCGAACAGCGCGGTGTCCTGCGGGGCGATGACCAGGTTCTTCAGCGTGACGGTCGTGCGGTTTTTGTCGCGGCCGTCCTTGGACAGCATGTCCATCTTCACCGTGATGCCTTCGGGCGTGATCCACAGGAAGCCGCCGGCGCTGCCGTCCTTCATGATCATTTTGTATTTGGTGGCGGCTATGCCTTCGACCGTGTCGCTGCCGACTTCGGTGATCTCCACGTCATTGGGCTGCGAACCGCTCTGCTGCTGTGCCTGGGCGAGGTCCAGCTTTTGATACATGCGTTGCGCCGGCATGAGCATCCAGCCGAGCTGTTGATCGCGGCGGACGATCATCACGCTGCGCATGCCTTGCATGCTGGTCTCGGTGCGCTCCTTATCCTTGGCCGCGTAGACCTTGCCTTCGAAGGTACCTTTGCCGGTTTCGATGACGCGATCCGCCGAATACTCGACCGTGGGTACCGGCAAGGTCGCGGCGTCGACCGGGCTGATACATCCAGACAAGGACAGCGCCAGCCAGCCGAGCAGGGAAAGTCGCTGGAACATGAGAGGACTCCGCAGTGAACGATGGATGCGAAGTTTCCGGGTGCGACTGGCGTGTCGAATCGCTCGGAGGAGCTATGCCGGCGGGCAGCGGGGAGCCATGCACTTCAGTGCATGTCACGAAAGATCAATCAGCGCTGGACCAGGGCCGCAATTCTTCCGGTCGTTGGCGTACGTACGCGAGCACTTGCCGGCGCTTCTCGGGGCCGCGCTTGCCTTCATCGCCGCCCGCGGCGTCGCCGAAGAACTCGGGCATGCGATCCTCGATACGCTCGTAGATGCCGCGCCACAGTTTCTTCAAACCGTGCACGGAAACATCGAGCAATGGCATCAGCGCATCGTCGGAATCATCGAACAAGGCAAACCACAGCAGCCGGCGTTGCGAGGCCGAGAACGTGAACAGCGGGGGCTGGTTTTGAAAACAATTGCGGGCCGGCGAGCCGGGCAGCAGGTTTCTGGCCTGCTCACGGGTCAGCCCGAAGAACGCTGGCTGATGCTCGCGCGGCAACGTCTGCAGTTCTTCTGAGTTGGCGTACTGGCGCCGGATGAAGCCGGACGCCACCGCGACCAGATCGTTGATCTCGCCGGTCTCGTAGTACACGGCGCGCAGATTGAAGCCGTCGTGAAAGGTGCGGAAGGTGTCGTTCGCCATCGCGATCACGTCCTGGACGTAAGGTTGGCTGATATCGTGATCGCGTTGGGAGAAGTGCAGGATCATCATCGTCAGCTCGCCGCGTGCATTCTCGATGCCGATCTCGCGATCGGTCATCGGCTTGAAACTGGCGTCGCGCAGCGCGCCGTAGACGCGACGGGTCATGAACGCTTGCGGCTGACCGTCCAGAGCCAACTGGCGGACCAGGCTTTGCGGCACGATGAGGGTGACGCCCCACGCCTGGATACGCTTGCCCGCCGGCTGCGCCAGATCCTCGATCAGGCCCGAGTACAGCGACGGCTCGTCGACGAGCGTGTCCCACACTTGCATGGCGTCGGCGATCTGTTGCTGATCCATGCCGAGCCACGGCGGCAGCAGCTCGAAACATTCGGCGACATCGCGACGCGCGACCGGGCGATAGCGCAACCGGGAGAAAGCGCGGGGAGGCGGGTCGCTGCGGGCCATGGATCTCTAAGGCGGAACCTTGGGCGGAAGTTTCCCCGGGATTCTAACGGATGTGCGTGAGCAGTGGCCGCTGGCGTGAATGCAGCAGCAAAGTGTCGGGGGCGACGGGTTCAGTGTTTCGGCGGCTTGTGAGCGAGCGTCGCGGTGAGCGGACCGATCAACGGCAACAACTCGGTGCGCTCGAAGCCGGCGGCCCGACAACCCTCGTCGAGATCCGACCAGCTCAAGGCTCGATTGCGATGAGCTTCGCTGCCCAAAAGCGCCGCCAGGGAACCGACCGAGCCGCGCCGCCGCTCCTCGCCGGTCAGCAACTCGATGGCAATCAGGCAGCCGCCCGGGGCCAGGGATTGATAAGCACGCTTCATCAGCTGGCCCCTGTCAGTCTCAGCGAAGCGACGCAGGATCATTGGCGTCACCAAGACATCGGTGCGAGGCAAAGGAGGAACGCTGACAGTTTGCCGGGCGGGCAGGGCGAGTCGCGTGCAGCACAAATGTGCATGCCGGCCCGCGATGGCGCGGGCCAGCAAACCGCGCGTGCTGCCCAGGTCGAGCATCGTTCCATAGCGGGAGAAATCGAAGCGGTCGGCCAGCAACAGTGCCGCAATGGTCAGCAATCCAGTGGCTAAGGCCTTCGACTGTTGTGACTGCGTCTGCGGCCGGGCACTGTGCAGCAGGACGTCGCCCAGATAACCGGGGCTGTTGCGGTCCAGGAAATGTCCGCTCTCGCGACTGTTGACGTACACGGCGCCGCCGTCGTCGCCTTCACGCTCCAGAAACCCCAGTGCTACGAGCGGCTCCAGCAGCTCGGCGACTGCGCTTTGACTCAAGCGCAGCGAGCGACGCAACTGACGGTTCGAGCGCGGCCCTTTGCCGAGCTCGGTGAACAATCCAACTTCGACCGCCGACAGCAGAGTGTGCGAAGCGCGGAAACCGAAGCCCGTCTGCAGAATGTGCTCCGGGGACAGCATGACCGAAGGCGATCTCATCAGTGACGCGCGTATGCCCAGGTCGCTGCCTGCACGCGCGAGCTGACGCCGAGCTTGGTCAGGATGTTTGCGACGTGACGTTTCACCGTGTGCAGACTCAGATCGAAGGCGCGGGCGATTTCTTTGTTGCTGTCGCCAGCGGTGATGCGTTCGAGGATCTCGTGCTCGCGTGCCGTCAGCCTGACCGAGTTCGGTACGGAGGTTGGCGGAGGAGGCGTGACGCGCACGACGTTGTCGGGCGTCGGGGTCGGCATCAGTTGCAGCAGCAGAGTATTCAGATCGTCGCGGGTGGCGATGCGGGCCAGCGTATCGCTGACGGCTTGCCGCACCGCTTCACGGACCTGTTCATAAAGATCGACCTGTTCGCGGATCTCGGTATCCATCGCCGCTCCCCCTGAAGTGTTATTGCGATGGGGTGCCATCCTAGGCAGTCGTCGCCAGCGGCAAAATGCTCAAAAAGAGACCGCTCTAAAAGGGTACTTCCCGAAAGTACCAGTGCCGCGTTTCCGCTAGGGCAACTTGCCTACCCGGGGAAGGTGTCTAGTGCCGATGTATCGAGCGTATACTTCGGCTCGTTGTCATGCGTCGCCATCACCTCAATCTGCTGAGCCTCTGGATTCTCCCGCTGCTGGTGCTGCGGGCGTTGATTCCGACTGGCTTCATGCTTTCGGCGCATGCGGGTGAGCTGCAGCTGATGTTCTGCCCATCGGGCGTCGTGCAGCCGCTCGGTTCTTCCAAAATGGTGCAGCAGCATGCGCATGCTGAGCATCATCAGGGCATGCATCATGACGGGGCGGATCAGTCATCGCCCTCGCATGACATCGACAACGCACCGTGTCCATTCTCGCTGGTCGCCTCGGCCGCGGTTTGTGACATTCCTCATCTCGTGGGCGTGGCCGAAGTGCCGCGCGACGAACGCTTTACCTATCTCTCCGCGCCGACCTTCCGTGTCGGGCCAGTTCGCACCGATCGTATTCGCGGTCCTCCCAGCCTCGCCTGACATTGATCACCACAGTGAGGGCGCCCCGACCATCAGGCTCGCGGGCATTGCTGCTCGCTCCTGATCGTTCCGCGCCCTTGATAGCCGCGACTCAACGTCGCGGCGGCGAAGGTCTGGAGTCGATTTCATGGACACCCGAACTATTCTCGCGACGGCGATGGCTTTGGCCATCGGCGCGCCTGTCTGCGCGCGCGCTCAAGGCGTGGCGACGGACAAATTGATCGATGCAATTACGGTGACCGGCTCGCGCGAGCGAACTGGTGTGGACGTGCCCAACACGACGGCGTCGAAGACCGCCGACGAGTTGCGCACTCAGAATCTTTTCAACCCCGAGGACGCACTCAACTACCTGCCCAATCTGACCATCCGTAAGCGCTACATCGGCGACCGCAATTCACTGATCGGCGGCCGCAGCTTTTCGACATTGCAGCCGGCTCGCGGCCTGGTGTTCATGGACGGCTATCTGCTGTCGAACTTTCTCGGCCAGTACGACGCGCCGCGCTGGAACATGGTGGCGCCCGAAGAGATCGAGCGCATCGATGTGTTGTATGGCCCGTACTCGGCGGTCTATCCGGGCAACTCCATCGGCACGACCGTGGCGATTCGCACCCGGCGGCCCGATGACTTCACCACGAGCGTGCGAACCACGGCGTTCAGTGAGCACTTCGACGAGTACGGCATCGACCACGACTACACCGGCTATCAGGTGTCCGCGTTCATCGGCGATCGGCTCAACAAGGATATGTGGTTCACGCTAGCCGCGAATCGCCAGGACGCGACCGGGCATCCGATGCAGTACTACACCGTGTCTGCCGACGCCACCGGGCAATTCCCCGCCGTCGCCGGCGCGCTGACGCCCGTCACCGGTGTGCGTTTCGACACGGATCCGCGAGGCCGTCGACGTGCGGTATTCGGAGCGAACGCCGGCGCCATCGATCACACGATTCAAGATCAAGTGAAGTTGCGCGGCGGCTATGCATTCACGGATTGGCTCGACATGGAAGGTTTCATTGCACTGTGGCGCAACGACACCGACAACAAGAATCGAACCTTGATGCGCGACGCAGCCGGCAATGAAGTGTGGTCCGGCCAGGTAATCGCCGATGGCATCGCTTTCGATATTCCCCCCAACGCGTTCTTGCCCAGCTCCCGTAAGGAAGAACATCAGCAGTGGGGCACGACATTGCGGACCACGCGCCCCGAGGGTTGGAACGGCTCGTTGGTGTATTCCCGTTACGACATCCTTGAAGACTCGCTCATCGAGGGCTATCGAAACGGCACCGGACCCGACGGCTCGCCTGATCCGACCAACACCCAGCGTGACGGCACAGGTTGGCAAACGTTCGAACTGCAGGGCGTCTACACGCCATTCGCCGACGACTGGACCGGCGGCCGGCACACGCTCGCGATGGGCTTTCATCGCAATGAATACGAGCTGTCGAATCCTGTCTACACCGTCAGCAACGGCGCGCTGACCCAGAACGTCTTTGGCAAGACGCGTCTGGAGGCCTGGTATCTGCAGGACGTATGGCAGCTGGCCGACCTCTGGTCGCTCACGTTGGGCGCACGCTATGAAGATTGGTCGGCGTTCGATGGCGGCCAACTCACCAGCGACGATCAGAAGATCTATCCCCGGCGAAACGACAGCGCGCTCTCTCCCAAGGCGTCGCTGGCGTACAAGCCGAACAATGACTGGACACTGCGCTTGAGTGCCGGTCGGGGGGTGCGCTTCCCCACCGTCCCGGAACTATTTCAAGGCACGACTACCAACGGGACCATCAACGTCAACGACCCGAATCTGCAGCCGGAGCGCTCCGACTCGGTGGACTTCACGGTCGAGCGCTGGTTGAGCTGGGGCAAGTTGCGCGCATCCTTGTTTCAGGACGACGTGCGCGACAGCATCTTCACTCAGACCGATATCAACGTGACGCCGAGAGTCATGACTGTGCAGAACGTCGGCCGCGTGCGTACGCGCGGCATCGAAACGGCATTCACCATTGCTCCGCCATCACTCCCATCGCTTTCGTTCGAGGGCAGCCTGGCCTACGCGCAGGCCAAGATTCTGGAGAATGACAACTACCCAATATCGGTCGGCAACATCTGGCCGCGCGTTCCTGATTGGCGCGGCAATCTGCAAACGGTGTGGCGACCGACGGAGCGCTGGCTGACCAGCCTTGGCATTCGTTACTCGGGGCGCATGTACGGACGGCTCGAGAACGATGACATCAATCCAAATACGTTCGGCGGCGTATCGCGCTTCACCCTGTTGGATGCGCGGGTCGCCTACACGACGGGAAGCAACATCGAGCTGGCGCTGGGGGTGGACAACCTCACCGATGAGCGCGCGTATCAATTCCATCCATATCCAGGCCGCACTGCATTCATCGAGGCGCGCTGGTCATTCGAGGGCACGCGATGAAATCACTGAACTCCTACTACCGCGCGGCTGTTCGTTGGAGCGCGTTGTCGGCGCTGCTGTCTGTTGCGCTCGTTGTGCTGGCGCAGCCTGCGCTAGCCGCCATGTCGCACGGCCGTGCGCTAGGCACGACCGTTGCGTTCGATCAACAGAAACGTTTGTGGATCGTGCGCAGTGAGCCGGTCGACAAGAACGCTCACGTCGTGGTCGAGCGCTCGGACGACAACGGCAAGACCTGGCAGCCGGCGATTCGCGTGACGGCGAAACCGGAGCCGGTCTCCGCCGATGGCGAGAATCGCCCGAAGATCGCGTTCGGCCCACGCGACACGATTTATGTGACCTGGACTTCCCCGACTTCGGACAAGTTCACCGGCGACATTCGCTTTGCGCGTTCGCTGGACGGCGGCAAGAGCTGGTCGACACCCGCGGTGGTCCATCACGATCGACAGCTCATCACGCATCGATTCGAATCGCTGCTGGTCGACCGAACGGGTCGCGTGTGGGTGACGTGGATCGACAAGCGCGATCTGGAGGTCGCCCAGGCGGCGCAACGTGATTACGCAGGCGCGGCGATCTATTACGCGTACTCGGACGATCGTGGCGCGACCTGGCGGGGTGATTACAAGCTTGCCGACAACAGTTGCGAGTGTTGCCGGATTGCGTTGACGCTCGATGCCAAGGGCCGCGCCGTTGCAATGTGGCGTCACGTGTTTCCAGGCAGCGAGCGCGATCATGCGCTCGCCGTGCTGAAAACGGACGGGCAGGGCGTCGCTGTCGAGCGGGTTACGACGGATCGATGGAAGATCGATGCCTGTCCGCACCACGGCCCGTCGCTCGCGATTACCGCCGACGGCACTCGACATGCTGTGTGGTTCAATCAAGTCAACGGCGAAGGGCGGGCGTTCTATGGCCGCCTCACTGGCTCGACTCCTGCAAACGTGCAATCGCTACCGGTGGGAGCGATGCATGCCGACACCGTCGCACGAGACAACCTCGTTGGTATCGTTTGGAAACGTTTCGACGGCACAGCGACTCGAGTGGAGTCGTGGCTGTCCAAGGACGGTGGACGTCATTTCACGCCGGGGCCGACTTTGCAAACGGAGGGTGAGTCCGATCAGCCGCGCCTGCTGAGCAACGACTCGTCCATGCTGATCGTCTGGCGCAAGGCTGACGGCGTGGCTGTCGCGAATCTCCGCGAAGCGACCAGCGATGACGCCATCAAACCGTTCAGTCGCGACACGCTGCGTAAAATCGAGCAGCAGCATGCCGGTACGGAGTTCTGGGTCGTGATGTGGGATCTGGAATGCGTCTACTGCATGAAGTCACTGGGCAACATCGCCGCCCTGCAAAAGCAGCAACCAGCGCTCAATGTGGTCACGATCTCGACTGATCCCATCGCTGCAGCGTCCGACATTCGTCAGCGCCTCGCCGAGCTCGGTGTGCGCTCGGAGGCTTATGCTTTTTCCGCAGCTCCCGAAGAAGCGTTGCGATTTGCCATTGATCCAGCGTGGATGGGCGAGAAGCCGCGCGCGTACCGTTACACGGCAAGCGGCTCGCGAACAGCCATTTCCGGCGTGCTCACCGCCAAAGAATTGACGGGACCGTGAACTGGGTACTGGTTCCCCGGACATAATGCGACTGTAATCCCTGATTGCAACGCAGAATGTTCGCAGGCATAACGTGCATCCCATTGTTTTCGTTGGATGGATAGCCGGCCCATGACGGCTGCAGCGCGAGGCTCGCCCACGGAGCGCTACCGGCGTGAGCGGCCGCCCGTGAGTCGTGAATGCGGCGAAGAGCTGAGCCGCATTACGGACGACATCGACGATCCAGTCGTCAAACTCCGCTATCTGCAAAGCGCGCTCCATGAAGAAGGCGACAAGAGCGCGCTCGTTCAGCTCGTGCCCATCCCGCCTGCGCGTCGTGCGTGGTATCGATTGAAAGGCTTGCGCGCCCTCGATGCCGTTGCGGATGCCGACGAAGAAATTGCAGAGCGCACGCTCGCGGCTCGAAAGACGGCACGTCGTGTCCTCGTCGGCGCGAGCGCGGCTGCGATGCTGTTTGTTCCCGTGCTCGTCGCCATCGTCGCTTGGCAAGTCAACCGATGGCGCAGCGAGCCTGAACGAGTCGCGTCCGTGGGCTCTTCCACGGAAGCCAATGCAACTGCGATCGAGACCACGACAGCACCGCTCGTCGTTGCGCCAAGGACGTCGCTCACAACTCCGTCGCTCGCAGAAGAAGCGCCTGTCAATCAGTCGCCGGTTGCCGAGCAGTTGGCTGCGGAAGATATAGGCATCGTGCCCAGCATGATCTGGCTCGCGGATCGCGGGCCGGACTGGGAGCTGTATAGCAACGGCTTGCGTATCGAGACGGCGTACACCGTGAAAGGCACGCCGCGCGACTATCGCGTGCAGACGCGCGATGGCAAGTTGCTGCCCACCAAATTCGATCATCCGATGGGCATTCTGTTTCACACCTCGGAGAGCGATCTATGGCCGCTCGAGCCGGGTTACGAATCGGAGGTGCGCAAGGGCTCGGAGGCGTTGCTTCGCTTCGTGAAGCGCGAGCAAGCCTACAACTACGTGATCGATCGCTTCGGCCGGGTGTATCGCCTCGTCGATGACGACAGCCGCGCCAATCACGCCGGACACGGCGTCTGGGCGCGCGGCAATGAGGTTTATCTGGATCTGAATTCGGCCTTCCTCGGCGTATCGTTCGAGTCGCGCTGGGAGGGCGGGCGCACCTTGCCCATCACTCGCGCACAGCTGATCGCGGGGCGCAATCTCACGCATTACTTGCGGCAGCGATTCGCGATCGCGCCGGAGATGTGTGTAACGCACGGGCTGGCGAGCGTATCGCCGAAACGCGGCTTGATTGGATATCACCTGGATTGGGCGCGCGGGTTTCCGTTCAAGGCGTTCGGCTTGCCGGATCTGTATGCGCAGCCGCTGCCGAGCGTGGCGCTGTTCGGCTTCAACTACGACAGTGAGTTCCTGCGCACGATGGGCGAGCGCTGGCCGGGCCTGGTCGCGGCCGAAGAGCTGCTTGCCAGCGAGGCGCGCGAGCGTGCGATCTCGCTCGATGAATTGAGACGCGAGCGCCAGGCGAACTATCGCCGCTGGCGCTCGGCACTTCCAACTCCGACCGGGGCCGAGCCTGGGTTGGAGACACCAGCTTCACAGACCGCAAACAAAAGAGGGTAGCGCTATGGACGATCGTAACGATCACGGCTCGGAATCGTCGGGCTCGGGCAGTCACACTGGCCAGAGCCAGAGCGGCACCCGCACACGGATTGGCCTGGACGTAGGCACCAGCAAAGTGGTCTCCGCGCGCGGCGACAATGTGTCGCCGGCGACTGACTCGCAACTCAATGCGTTCTTCGACGTGCCGTACTCGGCGTTGCACGAGCAAGGGCTGAAAGCGAATCGCACGCCGTTCTATCGTGAGGACGATCGGCTGATCGTCTATGGCGATGCTTCGGAAAAGTTCGCGCACATTTTCAATGCCAACGTGCGCCGGCCCATGGCCAAGGGCATTTTGAATCCCAGCGAGCCGCAGGCTGCGCACGTGCTCGAGACTGTGCTCAGCACGCTCGTGCCGGTGTCGCGCAATCCTGGCGAGCTGCTCGCGTTCTCCGTGCCGGCCGCGGCGCCCGAGACCGGCCACGAGCTGACGTATCACGAAGAAACCATCAAGCGCTATTTGCAGGGCCGCGGTTACACGCCGCTCGCGGTCAATGAAGGTCTCGCGGTGGTGCTGGCGGAGCTGGCGAGGGAAGGCTTCACCGGCATCGGCATTTCCTGCGGCGGTGGCATGTGCAACGTCGCTATCTCGTACCTGTCGATTCCATCGCTCACCATGAGCCTGGCGCATGGCGGTGACTTCATCGATGCGTCCGTCGGTGCGGTCGTCAACGAGCCGGCCACGCGCGTCAAAGCCATCAAGGAAGAAACGCTCGATCTGACCCGCGAGGGCGGCGACAAGATCGACAAGGCGCTGCACATCTATTACGACAAGCTGATCGAGTCGCTGGTGGACGAGTTGGGCAAGGCCGTGCAGAAGACCCCCAAACTGCCGCGCAACGACCAGCCCATGCCCATCGTGCTGGCCGGCGGCACGTCCAAGCCCCACGGCTTCCGGGATCGCTTCGAGAAGGCGCTGCGTCGCCGCTCGTGGCCGTTCCAGATCGGCGACGTGCGGATGGCCAGCGATCCGCTGACAGCCACCGCCCGTGGCGCACTGGTCGCGGCGCTGGCCGAGCGCTAGCCCGGGAACAAGAACCAGATCACAAAATTCCTGCTTGGGCCTCAGGCATTCCCTGAACCTGGCCTGTACTTCGCACGAAGTACGGGCCGGGTCGGTCTGAGACATTATTGCGCGGAAATTCGTGTCCGCCCCTGTTAGGATCCGAGCCTCAAGCTTTCCACGGAGTCCCGATGACCGCAGACGCCACGCCGAATCGCGCGCCCCTCAACTGGCCCGCGATCATCATGTTCCTGATCTCCACCATTCCGGTGGTGACGGTGCTGCCGTGGTATGGGGTGAAGTTCGGCTTCTCCGGCTTCGCATGGGCGAGCTTCTTCGTGCTCTGGGCCCTGAATGGCATGTCCATCACGGCGGGCTATCACCGCCTGTGGGCGCATCGCAGCTACGAGGCGTCCAAGCCACTACAGATTTTTTACATGCTGTTCGGTGCGATGGCGCTTCAGAACAGCATTCTGGTGTGGGCGTCCTCGCACCGCGTGCATCATCGTCACGTCGATGATGTGGATCAGGATCCGTATTCGGCCAAGCGCGGCCTGTGGTTCTCGCATCTGGGCTGGATGCTGCGCAACTACGAGAGCGGTCGGCAGGACTTCCGTAATGCCAAGGATCTGGAAGCCAACCCGATCGTGCGTTTCCAGCACAAGTACTATGTGCCGATCGCTGTGGGCATGAACTTCGGTGTTCCCATCCTGCTGGGCTGGATGGCCGGTGACGTCTGGGGCGTGCTGCTGCTCGGCGGCTTCCTGCGTCTGGTCGTGAGCCATCACTGCACGTTCTTCATCAACTCGCTCGCCCACTTCTGGGGCAGCCGTCCTTACACCACCGAGAACACTGCCCGCGACAACGGCGTGCTGGCGCTGTTCACCTGGGGTGAGGGCTATCACAACTATCACCACCTGTTTCAGTGGGACTACCGCAATGGCATCCGCTGGTACCAGTGGGATCCGACCAAGTGGCTGATCGCCGCCTGCAAGTTCGTCGGCCTGGCGCGCTCGCTGAAGCGCGTGCCCGAGTTCCAGATCCGCCAGGCGCTGGTGGAGCGTCAGCTGCAAAAGGCCGAAGAGAACCTTGGCCAGCTGCAAGACCACGGTCGTCTGGCGACGCTGCGCCAGTCCCTGGAAACCGAAGTGCAACACTTCAAGGAAACCCTGGGCCACTGGACGACGCTGCAACAGAAGCGCGTCGAAGCTGCCAAGAAGGCCGTCATCGATCACATCGAGCACACCGAGTTCGCGCATCGCGTTCGCGAGCTCGAAGAGTCGCTGCGTCAGCAGTACCTGCGCGTGCGGTTGATCGCCGTACAGGCGGCTTGATCGTCAAGCGAAGTCGATTCGCGAAAGGGCGCCTTCGGGCGCCCTTTTTGTTTGCGACGGGGTTCGAATCCCCACGGGGACGCCATCTGCGGTTACTTGCCTTTCCAAAGCCGACCGTCGAACTCGAACGGCTGCGGTTTGGATATTTTCAGGCGTTTGAATTGGGGATGCAGCGGGTTGAGGAGCAGGTTGTGCTCGCCTGGCACCAGAATGGAGGGCGCACTCAGCACGGCGGCAGTGGCTTGCTTGGCCCAGCGGGTGCCGTCAGATTGAGTTGCTTCACTGGGCGGCGAATCGCGCCACGACTTCGGCAATGATGCAAGCTTGTCGATAGCAACATTCGCCGGGATGGTCACCTGAAACCAAACGTATCGAATACGTTTGTCCACCGGCTGCAGATGCACGAATGTTTCCAAGGCGGCCAGCGCCAACGATTCGCTGGTGTAGACGAGCGATGTTCCGGGAAGATTCCAGCGACCGCCTACCAAACGCGCGCCCTCGCCGGAGAAGGCGGTGGCTGCGTGCTTGGCCTTGATCAGCCGGAACGCGTGCACGCTCACGAGTAGACGCCGTGCTCGATTCTCAGTAACAGATTCTCGACCTCGCGCGCGCCTGGCTCATTGCGTGCGAGATCGATGGGGCGGCGATCGCCCAGACCGGGCTGAGGGTGAGTGAGCCAATGCACGGCTGTATCGTCATGCTCGAGCACGACACGCGCGATGGCCACGAGGCGGGCCAGTCGATACAGGCGGTCGCTCACTACTGAATCAAGCCGTCCTTGTGCCGCGCGGGCCCGCGCGAGCGTACGGATGCTGGTGCCTAGTGTTACGGCCAAGCTCGGATCGTCGAGGCCGACGACATCCTTGAGCGCCTCGGCAGCAGCCGCTGGTATTCCGGTTTCGATCATGGTCATCCAGGCCTCGGTGTTCTTGGGGTGCTCGCCGAGCACCCTTGCGCCACCGAGCACCTCGGCCACCCTCGGTATTGATTCGGTCATGGCCCACCCACCCAAAACTGCCAAGTGGCAGTACTCTACCAGACAATTGGCCGGAATCCAAAGTTTAGCTTTCGCACCTACATCCGCGGCCGACGCTTGCCCGAGACTGTTTCGTAACCTGGGCGTTACCGCATGAGACCGGCAGGCTCGGGCAAACTAACGGGACGACGCTACTCGGCTCAGCACGCCGCTCACCAGTAATTTGCTGTTTCCAATGACGTTACTTGACGTTAAAAGTTCTAGCATCACAGCCATGAGTGGGGGTGGCGTGGCGTTCAGCATGACGGCGGTCGAGGAGCTGCAGCGACAAGCGGAGCAGTTCCGCGCCAGTGGCTTGCTGGGCAAGCCAGGTGCTCTGTCACGCCTGTTCGACTTTCTACTGTCGCGCTCCTTGAGTGGTGAAGTGCCGAAGGAGATCGAGATCGCCCTGCAGGTATTCGGCAAGGGCGCGAACTTCGACGTCGCCCAGGACTCCGTCGTCCGGGTTTATGTGCACAAGCTGCGACGGCGGCTCGAAGAATTCGCCACGCGATCGCTGACACCTCACGACAGTCGGATCACGATTCCAAAAGGCGAGTACCGCCTGGTACTCGAGCCGGGGAGTGCGGCAGCAGTGCCAAGTGCTGCGCCGGAGATTACCGAGTCGCCGCTGATTCAAGTAGCGCCGCCAAGCGTGCCGAGTTGGCGGCGATGGCTGAGGCCAGCGTTGCTAGCGAGCGCGGCGTTCATTGCGGGCGTCGTGCTCACGTACGGCTTCATATCAAATCCGCAGGAGCGCGATCTGAATGCTGTCCGTCACAGCGCCGTATGGGGACCGCTGCTCGATGACGACTTGCCGATTACCCTGGTCGTAGGTGACTACTTTCTGCTCGGCGAAGTGGACCAGGCCGGTAACGTCGAGCGTCTGGTGCGCGAGTTCTACGTCAATTCCAACCAGGATTTTCTGGATCATCTGCAGCTCAATGCCGGGCAGATGAGGAACTATCGGAATGTCGACCTCACTTATCTGCCGGCGGCCAGTGCCTTCGCTCTGCAGGATCTCGTGCCAGTGCTGAATGCCGGCAAGCAAGTGCGAGTAACCCTACTGTCGGCGCTCGATCCGAGACTGCTCAAGACGAGCCACGTCGTCTACGTCGGTTACATCAGTGGCATGGGCATGTTGGGCGATCGCGTGTTCGCACAGTCGCGGCTGGCGTTGGGTGGATCGTTCGATGAGCTGCACGACATGCAGACCGGCACGGATTACGTGAGTACCGCGATGCCGATGGGGCCCGAGGGCGGGGCGTTCCGGGATTTTGGGTATTTCTCGACGTTCGCCGGGCCGAACGGCAATCGGATGGTCGTTATTTCGGGAACGCGTGATAACGGCGTGATGCATGTGGCAGAAACATTGTCACGCCGGGTGGGGATCGATCAGGTAACGCGTCAGGCTGCCGGTGCTGACTCGTTCGAATCGTTGTACGAAGTTGACGGCATGGCGCGCGCTGGGTTGAACGCGCGCATGCTGTTTGTTTCGCCAATGAAGAACGATGCGATCTGGAGTGTCGCGCCCTGAGGCGCGACTGACGCTGGTCTCTCAGTTCGCGGTCGCGCGCTTCAATCGTTCGAAGTAACGATCGCGCAATTCCGTCTGCCGCGAGCGCATGTCCACCGGGCGCCCGGCGATCCACACCTGATCGGCAAGGCTGGTGACATCGAGTGGATCGCCACTCCACAGCACGACGTCAGCAACCTGGCCCGCGGCGATACGACCGCGAGTGGCGCCGAGGCCGAAGATGTCGGCGGCATCGCCAGTCAACGCAGTCACTGCAGCTTCCTTGGGCATGCCATGCGCGACAGCGTTACCGGCGAGTTGACGTACCTTGCGGGCGTTGTGACTGTCTTCGAACATGCTGAAGGTGAGTTTCACGCCGGCTTTGTTGAGCAGGGCCGCGTTGTCGAGCCGCGAGCCGATCTGATCGAACGTGTTCGGTAGATTGTTGAGGGCGTCGATAATCACGGGCACTTTCGCTTCCGCCAGTTGATCGGCCACGACCCATGCCTCGGCGCCGCCGGCAATGACTGGCTTGATGTTGTAACGCTTGGCAAACGCGATGGTCTTGACGATGTCGCCAGCGCGGTCGACGTTGAAGATCACGCGCCCGCCGGAGAGATAACGAGCAAACACCTCGCGACCGAGCGGATGCATCAGCGATTTCCCATCGGAGATGCGATTGCGTGTTTCGTGCACCGCCTGCTCGAGCACCATCCACTGTGCCGCGCGGCTGCCGCCGGAGTGTGAGTTCATCTGTCCGCCGAGATTGATGAACAACGAGCGGCTGGCATCGAGCACGGCATCCTGACGACCGTCCAGCGTCACGGCCGCGCCTTGGCCGGCAAGGAAGTTGCCGCTGCTGGCGATACCGGGATTCAGCACGGTCCAGGTCATGCCTTCGACGCGAGTGACCGGCACGAGCACCGAGCGGCCGTTGTAAGCCGTCGACACGTCGAACTCCGGCCGCCACTGCATTTCATAAGCAGGCGCGCCGAGACCGATCGACGTGTCGTCGGTCGTCGCTTCCTGCGAGACCTCCTGGATGCCGATGCTCGTGAGGCCTGCAAACAGGCCGGGGGTCAGTGCGCGACCTTTGGCGTCAATGCTCGTCGCATTGTCGGCGGAGAGGCCGGCGCCAATGGAGTGGATCTTGCCGTCGCGAATCAGCACGTCAGTGTTCGTGAGCGTGCCTTTGGCGGTCGAGGTGTAGACCGTCGCGCCACGAATCAGAATGTCTTGCGCCACGGCGTTGCTGGCGACCACGGCCAGTAGAGAGGCGATCAGAGTTCTCATTGCGCGCTCCCTTTGACAGCAGTCTCGTACTGGCCGAGCAGGAAATCCGATGCGGGCCTGGTTGGCGGATTGGCGCGGTCGTAGACCAGTGCGCCGTCGATGAACACCTCTTCGGCGAGCGCATACACGCTGAAGGGATCGCCATTCCAAATCACCACATCGCCCATCTTGCCGGCTTCGAGCGTGCCGGTGACTTTATCGATGCCGAGCGCCTTTGCTGCATTGAGCGTGAGCCAGGTCATCGCGTGCTCGCGCGAGATATCGAGGCCCATGCGGTTGCCACGAGCCATGGCTTTGCCCGCCTCCTGGTTGAGCCGTTGTATACCTTCTGCAGAATCGGAGTGGACCACGGCGCAACCGTTCTTTGGCATGTCGGTGAGCGCGATGTTTTCCATCACGCCATCGAACGCCTCCATCTTGAAGCCCCACCAGTCGGCCCACTCGGCGCCGCAGATGCTGTTCTGCGCGAGCAGGTCGGCAATCTTGTAGGCCTCGACGGCATGGTGGAACGCGGCGATCTTGAAGCCGAATTCCTTGGCCAGGTCGATCATGATGGCCATCTCATCGGCGCGATAGCAGTGGATGTGCACCAGGATCTCGCCGTTCATGGCGCCGACCAGGGTGTCGGACTTCAAGTCGCGCTTTGGCGGTGACGGCGGCTTGTCGTCGCCCTCTTTCTTCTTTCCCGCCGAGTCCTTTTGTTTCTTTTCATACTCGGCCAGTTCGCGGGAATATTTGTTCCACTCCTCGCGATACGCCTGTGCATCCGCAAACGCCTGGCGATAGCCGGCCACATTGCCCATGCGCGTCATCGGCGCCTGGCCCTTGCCGCCGTAGAATCCCTTGGGATTCTCACCGCACGCCATCTTCAGACCCTGCGGCGCGCCGGGGAATTTCATGGCCTGGTAAGTGGTGGCATGTACGTTCTTTACGGTCACGCCGCGGCCGCCGATGAGATTGCCCGAGCCGGGCAGGATCTGCATGGTCGTGATGCCGCCGGCGAGCGCGGTTTGAAAACCCGGATCTTGCGGCCAGACCGCGTGCTCGGCCCATGCCTGCGCAGTGACCGGATCGACCATTTCATTGCCATCGCTGTGCGCGTCGACGCCGGGGCTTGGATAGACGCCCAGGTGCGAGTGCACGTCGATCAAGCCGGGCGTGACCCAGCGACCGTTTGCTTCAATGACTTTGGCGCCGGCCGGTGCGCTCAGTTGTGTACCGACCGCCGAAATTTTGCCGTCGACGATCAGCACATCGCCGTTGTCGATGCGAGTGCCCGTGCCGGTTAACACCGTCGCGCCACGAATCAGTGTGGTCTGTGACGGCAGCGCTCGATACGTCGATGTATACGGCGCGGGTGTCGATGGGGCAGGGGTTGCTTGCGGTGCCGGGGTTTGTGACTGCGGCGCAGTTGCGCAGGCACTCAACAAAATCCCCAGCAATGGAATCATGATCGGGCGACGCGAGGCGCCGCGCGCATGAGCGTGCTGCATTATTTGTGATATCCGTTCGGCGAAACAACGAGGCGCAAAAATCTATCAGATCAGTCTGCCTTGCGCTGCAGCTTCGTGATCGAGCAACCAGCGCTTGCGAGGCAGCCCACCGCCGTAGCCGGTGAGGGAGCCGTCGGCGCCGATCAAGCGATGGCACGGCACGACGATGCAAATCGGATTGGCGCCATTCGCATGACCTACGGCGCGCACGGCTTTAGGGCGGCCGATCCGTGCGGCGAAGTCGCCGTAGCTCATGGTGGTGCCGGCGGGAATGCGACGCAGCTGCTCCCAGACCGAGCGCTGAAAAGCGGTGCCCCCGCTCTCCACGGGAATGGCATCGATGGCATCCAACTTGCCTTCCAGGTAGGCGAGCAAGCCGTTGCGGATCGAGGTCGAGACCGGTTGGGAGCGGAGTTGAAGGTTGCCGTAGCGCGAGGTGAGCTGTCGTTTGAGGCGCTCTTCCAGATCGGCCCAGCCCAGCGCGCGCAACCGGTCCTGCTCATCCGCCACCACCAGCATGTCGCCGATCGGGGTCGCGATGCATTCCAGGTGGAAGCTGAACGTGTTGGCGGACATGACGAACTCTCAATGCATTTGCCGCACAGGGTGCGAGCGGCGTTATGATCGCTGCGGGGACTTTGCGTTGTCACTGGCCAGCTGACACATGAGCGCAACACCAGAACCAGTAGGGACCCTGGAGATCGCCCTCGCGCACACCCGGCGCCTGCTGGATCATGACCCGTCGGCAGCTGCGGAACAGGCGCGCGAGATTCTAAAGGTCATTCCCCGACAACCGCTGGCACAGTTTCTACTGGGACTGGCCTGCAGTGCCAACGGGCAGGGCGACGAAGCGATCGCGGCTTTGCAGAGGGCCGTCGAGTTGCAGCCCGATCTGCCCGATGCGTGGCGAACGCTGGCCGATCATCTTACCGCCGCCGGCGACGCGGTAGGCGCCGACCATGCCTACGCTCAGCACATCCGCTTCTCGACTCGCGATCCTCGCTTGCTCGAAGCCGGCGCCGCGCTGGCCGAAAACCGTATCGCCGTTGCTGAAGCTCTGCTTCGCGAGCATCTGAAGCAGCAGCCCACCGATGTCGCCGCCATTCGCATGTTTGCTGAAGTGGCCGCGCGCCTCGGACGATATCCCGATGCCGAAGTGTTGCTGGAACGTTGTCTGGAGCTGGCGCCGAGCTTCATGGGTGCGCGCCACAACTACGCTTATGTTCTGCAACGGCAGAACAAACTCGCCAAGTCGATGCAGCAGATTGAACGTCTGCTCGCGGCGGATCCACGCAATCCAGGCTATCGAAATCTGCTGGCTGCGGTGCTCGGACGGATAGGAGACTACCAGCGCGCTCTGAAAATATATGCCAGCGTGGTGAAGGAATACCCTAGCAATGCCAAGGTGTGGATGAGCTACGGGCATGCGCTGAAGACGGCGGGTCAGCAGGGCGAATGCGTCGCGACGTATCGTCGCGCCATCGAACTGTCGCCGCAGCTCGGCGAGGCCTACTGGAGTCTTGCGAATCTGAAAACATTCCGCTTCAGCGATGCGGATGTCGCTGCCATGCAGGGGCAGTTGCGACGCGATGAGTTGAGCGAGGAAGACCGCTTCCACTTCCATTTCTCGCTGGGCAAAGCGTTCGAGGATGCACGCGATTACGCCAGATCATTCGAGCACTATGAGCAGGGCAATCGTCTGCGCAGGGAGATGGTTCAATACGAGCCCGACCAGACGTCACAGCACGTGCATCGCTCGAAACAGCTGCTGACGCCGGAGTTCTTCGCCGCGCGTGCTGGCTGGGGTTCGCCGGCGCCCGATCCGATCTTCATCGTCGGCTTGCCGCGAGCAGGATCGACCTTGCTGGAGCAGATCCTGTCCAGTCATCCGCTGGTCGAAGGCACGATGGAGTTGCCTGACATCATCGATATGACGCGCTCATTGGGCCGGCGGCGTGCGCGCGGCGAAGCATCGAAGTATCCCGAAGTGTTGGCCGAGTTGTCCGCCGAGCAGTTGCGCGCGCTGGGTGACCAATACATTGCGAACACCCGCATCCAGCGCAAGACCGACGCGCCATTTTTCATCGACAAGATGCCGAACAACTTCGCGCACCTCGGCTTGATTCAACTGATGCTGCCGCGAGCCAGGATCATCGACGCGCGTCGTCATCCGCTGGGCTGCTGTTTCTCGGGCTTCAAGCAGCACTTCGCGCGCGGCCAGCATTTCACCTATGGGCTCGACGACATCGGCCGCTACTACCGCGATTACGTCGAGCTGATGGCCCATTTCGATGCCGTGCTGCCCGGTCGCGTGCATCGAGTCATCTACGAAACCATGGTCGCCGATACCGAAAGCGAAGTGCGTCGGCTGCTCGACTACTGCGGCTTGCCGTTCGATGAGCGCTGTTTGCGCTTTTATGAGAACGAGCGCGCCGTGCGCACCGCCAGCTCCGAGCAGGTCCGCCGTCCCATCTATCGCGACGGCGTCGATCACTGGCAGCACTATGAATCCTGGCTCGAGCCCCTGAAACGTGCCCTGGGTCCGGTGCTCGAGTCCTATCCCGCCGTTCCGGAGATGTTTGCTACCAATCGTTGAACCAACACTGATCATCAAAAGGGGCCGTGTGGACCCGCGGCTACAACATGGGGAGAGCAAGATGGTTGATCGTCGCTTGCATGCTCATAACCTTCGGCAAGGCCGCCGAAGATCTCTATCGGTTCCATTGGCCGCCGCGTTGTCGGTGACGCTGTCGCACGCGTCAGCGCAGAGTAACGAGGGCGCGGTGCTCGAGCAGGTGATCGTTACGGCGCAGAAGCGGCAGGAAAACCTGCAGGAGGTGCCGTTGAGCATCACCGCGCTGGGCACGGCGAAGCTCGAAGAGTTGCATGTCACGAATTTCGAGGACTACGCCAAGTTCCTGCCCAGTCTGTCGTACACATCGTTCGGCCCGGGTTTCTCCAGAGTGTTCTTCCGCGGCGTCAGCAGCGGTGACAATGGCAATCACTCGGGGCCCATGCCGTCGGTGGGCATGTATCTCGACGAGCAGCCCATCACGACGATTACAGGCGCGCTCGACGTGCATGTCTATGACATAGAACGAGTCGAAGCGCTCGCCGGTCCTCAGGGCACGCTCTACGGAGCCAGTTCGCAGGCGGGCACGATTCGCATCATCACCAACAAGCCCGATCCGTCCAAGTTCGCGGCCGGTTACGACGTCGAAGGCAATATGCTCGGTGGCGAGGCGGGTTACGTCGCCGAAGGTTTTGCCAATCTGCCGGTGAGCGACAATGCAGCGATTCGCCTGGTTGGCTGGGGCAAGCGTGACGCCGGCTACATCAGCAATGTCGCGGCGGATCGTCTCTATCCAACGGCGGAAATCACCATCAATAACGCCGACCGGGCCAAGAAGGATTACAACGACGTCGACACCTATGGGGCACGAGCTGCCTTGCGCGTGGACTTGAATGACAGCTGGACCCTCACGCCGACTCTGATGCATCAGCAGCAGAAGTCGAATGGCGCGTTTGCCTACGATCCCAGCCTCGGCGATCTCAATGTGGCGCGTTATCGTCCGGAGCGCGCCGACGACCGCTGGACGCAGGCGGCGCTCACGGTCGAAGGCAAGATTGCCAATCTCGATGTCGTGTATGCAGGCTCTTATCTGAAACGCAGCGTGGATACCGAGCAGGACTATTCCGACTACTCGCTGTTCTACGACATAACCTACTACTACACGGTTTACAACGACGACGGGGTCACCATCGAGCCGACGCAGTACATCCAGGGCAAGGATCGCTACAAGCGTCAAAGCCATGAAATCCGGCTGTCGACGCCTGCCGACAAGCGCGTGCGCTTTGTCGGTGGCTTGTTCTACCAGCGTCAGCAGCACTTGATCGAGCAGCGATACAAGATCGATGACCTGACGGCCGTGTTCGAAGTGAGCGACTGGCCCGACACGATCTGGCTTACCGAGCAGACGCGGGTCGATCGCGATTACGCGGTGTTCGGCGAGGTGAGCTTCGATCTCACGGATCATCTGACGCTGACCGGCGGCGCGCGCTGGTTCAAAGCGGAGAACTCACTGGCGGGTTTCTTCGGCTATGGCGATGGCTTCAGCACCAGCGGTTCTAACGGTGAGGCGCTGTGCAGTGGCTTGTTGGGCAATGACGCCGGAGATCGTTCCGGCTGGGTGCCGTACCATGCGGTCGGCACCGCGCCTTGCAAGAACCTCGACAAGTCCGTCAAGGAAGACGGCGTCACGCCCAAGGTCAATCTCACTTACAAGTTCGACGACAGTCGCATGGTGTACGTCACGTACTCGGAGGGTTTCCGGCCCGGCGGCGTCAATCGTCGCGGCACCTTCCCGCCCTACGACGCCGACTTTCTGAAGAACTACGAAGTGGGTTGGAAGACCACTTGGATGGACAATCGTCTGCGCTTCAATGGCGCGGTGTTCCTGCTCGACTGGGACGATTTCCAATTCTCGTTTACCGGCGAGAACGGTCTGACCAATATCACCAACGCCGGCGGCGCTCGCATCAAGGGCATCGAAACCGATGTGGAGTTCGCGGCCACCGAAAGCCTGCTGATTTCGGGCGGGCTATCGGTGCTCGATGCCAAACTGCGCGGCGATTTCTGCGAGCTGCTAGACGGTCAGGATCGCCCGCTGCCGCTGAGCGAGTGTTTCGCGGCGGACCCGCACCAGGGGCCCGACGTCCTGCGCGGTGCGGGCGACGGTACGACGCTGCCCTCCGTGCCGGATTACAAGGCCAATCTCACGGGTCGCTATCGGTTCCAGATGGGCTCGCTCGATGCATTTGCGCAGGCGGCCTTGGTTTATCAGTCCGAAAGTCGCGCCGCGCTCACGGCATTCGACGAAACCATCCTCGGCAAGAACCGGGCGTACAGTCTCGCCGATTTCTCGGTTGGCTTCGGCGACGGTGCGTGGACGGCGCAGGTGTTCGTCAATAATGCGTTCGACAAGCGAGCCGATATCACGCGGTTTGCACAGTGTCGCGAGGAGATGTGCACCAAGCCCTACATCGTGACCAATCAGCCGCGCACGATTGGTGTGAAGTTCGGGCAGAGGTTCTGACGAGAGCAGGGCGGGAGCTGCGCTCCCGCCCTCGACAGATCGTTACTTGGCGGGTTCGATCAGCGCCTGGAACGTGAGCTGGCGCGACAGATCTTCGATGTTCGGCGCGTCCGGCGGCCCGCCGCGGCGCTGGATGATGCCGAGGAATACCACCTCGTTGGTGGGATCGATCCAGAACCAGGTGCCGGCGAGGCCGTCCCACAGATACGTGCCCTTGCCGGTGGGGCTGCCGACTCGCAGCGGCTCTTCATAGATCGCCACGTCGAAACCGAAGCCAAAGCCCGGCTGCATGCGGTAGTTGCCAATGCCGAACTTGCCGCTCTGGTTCTTCACCAGGTCAGGCACGTGATTCGTCGTCATCAGCGCCACTGTGCTCGGTGCGAGCAGGCGCTTGCCGTCGAGCTGACCTTTGTTGGCGAGCATCTGAGCGAAGCGCAGATAGTCCGCCGCCGTTGAATAGAGACCGCCGCCACCGGAAGGCAGGCCGGGCGGCTCGTTCACGCCTTTGTCGTGAGGCAGGGCGGTGAGATCTTCACGGCCCCACTGATAAATCGTGGCGAGTCGCGACATCTTGTCCTTCGGCACGTGGAACGCCGTGTCATTCATGCCGAGCGGCGTGAAGATGCGCTCGCGCAGGAAGTCGGGGAACGATTTCCCCGAGAGCTTCTCGACCAGGTAACCCTGAATGTCGACGCTGACGCTGTACACCCAGCCTTCACCGGGCTGATACAGCAGCGGCAGCTTGGCCATGCGATCGATGAATTCCTGCAGCGACGCCGCGGCGAGCGGGGCGGACTGCTGATACTGCTTGTCCACCGGCGTGGAGCCAAACACGCCATAGGTGAAGCCGGCGGTGTGCGACATCAGCTCGCCGATAGTGGGCGCATGCGTGGGCGCGACGAAGATGGGCTGACCGTCAGGCCCATTGCCCGCGTACACCTTCAGATCCTTGAATTCGGGGATGTGGCGCGAGATCGGATCGGAAGGTTTCCACTTGCCTTCCTCGTACAACATCATCATCGCGACGCCGGTGATCGGCTTGGTCATGGAGTAGATGCGTACGATGGAGTCCATTTCCATGCGTTTGCCGCCGGCAATGTCGGCCAACCCGTACGTCGTTTGATGAACGATCTGGCCCCGACGCGCCAGCACCGTGGCGATGCCCGACAGTTGTTTGGTATCGACGACCGCCTTCATACCGGCATCCAGCAGCTTCAGGCGCTGCGAAGAAAAGCCGACGCTCTCCGGTTTGGCCTCGGGTAGAGACAGATTGCGCGCATCTGCGGCAATCGTGACAAGCATTGCCAGCGCGATCAGGCTCCATGCGCGCAGGCGAGGTGGTGGTATCCGCACAGTGAAATCCCCGCGATCCGTCGTTTTCAGGACAAAAGCGATGCTGAGTTACTTGTTGTAACGCGCCAGTCAGTGTAGCGGCAGGCTGGGGCAGGCGGCCTCGATTCAGGTGGGCCATGACAGAACTTTGCTTAGACCACTCCCGCCCGAATCACAAGCCTTGTCGCGACCCGGCTCGTTCTTCATAGTGCGCGCCTCGTTTTCGCTCTGTGGATCGGACCCTGATGCCGCTGCCGTCGATTGAATCCCGCATTGCCGTCGAACTGACGGCCAAACCAGAGCAGGTCATCGCCGCCGTGGCGCTGCTGGATGAAGGCGCCACGGTGCCGTTCATCGCGCGCTATCGCAAAGAAGCGACAGGGGGGCTGGATGACACGCAGCTGCGTACTTTGGAGGAGCGGCTCGCCTACCTCCGCGAGCTGGAAGAGCGCCGCGCCGCCATCATTGCGAGCATTGATGAACAGAAAAAGCTGACGCCTGCATTGCGTGCCAGTATCGAGGCCGCGGACACCAAGCAGCGCCTCGAAGATCTGTATTTGCCGTATAAGCCCAAGCGTCGCACCAAGGCACAGATCGCGCGTGAGGCGGGCCTCGACGTGCTGGCGGCGGCGCTGCTAGCCGATCATTCGCTGGTGCCGGAGACCGAGGCCGCGAAGTATTTGAAGCCGGCGTTCAAGACGGCGGAGGGCGACGACAACCCGGGCGTCGCGGATGTAAAGGCTGCACTCGAAGGTGCACGCACCGTTCTGATCGAGCAGTTCGCCGAAGACGCCGAGTTGCTGAACAACCTGCGCACGCATCTGCAGGACAACGGTGTCGTCGTGTCAGCCGTTGCGGAAGGTAAGGAAGAGCCGGCGGCGAAGTTCCGCGACTACTTCGCGTACAGCGAAACGATCAAGACCGTTCCTTCGCACCGTGCACTGGCGCTGTTCCGTGGTCGCAAGGAGGAGCTGCTGAAGGTTTCTCTGAAGTTGCCGGAGGACATGCAGCCGCCGGCGACCGGTCCGGCGCCGTTCAACGCTTGCGAGCTGAAGATTGCCGCGCGCTTCAACGTTGCTGATCGCAAACAAGCCGCCGATGCCTGGCTGCTGCAGACCGTTCGCTGGACCTGGCAGGTCAAGCTTGCATGGCAGCTGGAGGCTGAGTTGTTGACGGCGCTGCGCGAGCGTTCGGAAGAGGAAGCGATTCGCGTGTTCGCGCATAACTTGCACGATCTGCTGCTCGCGGCTCCCGCCGGTCCGCGCGCGACCATGGGGCTCGATCCCGGTCTGCGTACCGGTGTGAAGGTTGCCATCGTCGATCACACCGGCAAGCTGCTCGAAACCGCGACAGTTTATCCGCACGTGCCGCGCAACGAGTGGGACCGCACCATTGCCCATCTCGCGTTGCTGGCCAAGAAGCACAATGTCGATCTAATCAGCATCGGTAACGGTACCGCTTCACGCGAGACCGACAAGCTTGCCGGCGACCTGATCAAGCTGCATCCGGACTTGAAGCTGACGAAGATCGTCGTGTCCGAAGCGGGCGCGTCGGTGTACTCGGCGTCGGCCCTGGCAGCGAAAGAATTCCCGGATCTCGATGTGAGTCTGCGTGGCGCAGTTTCCATCGCGCGCCGCTTGCAGGATCCGCTCGCCGAACTGGTGAAGATCGATCCGAAGTCCATCGGCGTCGGTCAGTATCAGCACGACGTGAGCCAGACCAAGCTCGCCAAGAGCCTCGATGCCGTCGTCGAGGATTGCGTGAACGCGGTCGGCGTCGATGTGAACACTGCGTCTGCAGCGCTGCTGGCGCGCATCTCGGGTTTGTCGTCGACGCTTGCCGAGAACATCGTTCGTTATCGCGACGAGCACGGTGCATTCGCGAATCGTGCTGGCCTGAAGAAAGTGCCGCGCCTCGGCGAGAAGACGTACGAGCAAGCTGCCGGCTTCTTGCGCGTGATGAATGGCGACAATCCGCTCGATGCTTCAGCCGTGCATCCGGAAGCGTATCCGGTCGTCGAGCGCATCATCGCGGAGCTGAAGAAGCCCGTGAAGGAAGTGTTGGGCGACGGCTCGACGCTGAAGAAAGTCGATCCGGCCAAGTTCACCGACGAGCAGTTCGGCTTGCCGACGGTGAAAGATATTCTCAAGGAGCTGGAGAAGCCGGGCCGCGATCCGCGACCGGAGTTCAAGACCGCGACCTTCAAGGACGGCGTCGAGGAGCTCAAGGATCTGCAGCAAGGCATGATCCTGGAAGGCGTCGTCACCAACGTCACCGCATTCGGCGCGTTCGTCGACATCGGCGTCCATCAGGACGGCCTGGTGCACATCTCCATGATGTCGAACAAGTTCGTGAAGGACCCGCGTGAAGTCGTGAAGGCCGGCGATGTGGTGAAGGTCAAAGTGCTGGAAGTCGATCAGCAGCGCAAGCGCATCGCACTCACCATGCGCCTCGACGAGTCCGCCCAACGCGTCCGCGACAACGCCTCCGGCGACTTCCGTCGCGACCGCGATTCACGCCCGCCGCAGCGTCAGCAGCAACAGCGTCGCGAGGAGGCGGTCGGCGCCGGAGCGATGGCCGATGCCTTCGCTCGGGCTCTGAAGCGACCCTAAGAGGCTCATGCATGCTCGGGCCGAAGTGTTTGCTTCGGCTCAGGCGTGATCTTTACTTCGCGGTCTCTTTGAAATCTAGTTCGATGCGAGCCTTCACGATTTTCCGTAGTTCAGCGGATATGTCGGTGTTGCGCTCCCGAGCGAGGAGTGTCGCGTGTTGAGTCATTCCGTGCCGCGCGAGTTCTTTGGTGAACTCCCGATCCTTTTCCCTGCCCGCGACGTATTTCGAGATCGCCAGATCGTGCACTTCCAAACATAGGCCGGTTACGCCGACCGTGTTCGGATTGTTGATTCGTATCAGCCGTTCGCGCCAGCCGCTGGGCAAGGTCGCTGTTCTGTCATCCACACCTTGGGCGTAGTACCCATACATTTCGTGAAAGGGTGAGCCTTCCCCGATGCTGCCGTCGATGAGGTCCGAAAGCTGTGGATGATGCATAGGGAACACATCGGCCTCGGCAGATACCAGCAACGACGCGGGGGCGTTGGGAAATTGGCCGAGAATCGACTGACTGCCGATGATGACGATCTCGGAGTCGTTCGCGATCGAGCCCGCCGCGCGAATGATGTGCTCAAGCTCGGAACGCTTCATAGATNGATTCGCCATTCGTTCCTGGTTGGTGAGAATGCCGGCAAAGGGGGACGACTGGCGCAGGCGTGCACCATTCTCGCTGGGCTCGGTGATAAGAGCCGCGATGTCTTCCCAGGGTCGATTCAGTAGTTCGCGCCACTCGTCCAGCCATGCTGGTTGCGCCTCGTTTCGCTGCTCGCGCCACCGCTGCACATTGCTTCGGGCAATTTGTAACAGTTTGGGATCGCGCTGGATCTTTCGAGCAATGACGGCGTGCATCGCCAGGCTTCGGGCCTCTAGAAGCCGGTGGGATGAGTAGGTAGCCGGGGCCGGAGGCTCTGTGGGAACCCAGGCAACCACAGGCTTCAATCCCGCTGACTTGCGTCGCTCTCGTAGACGACGCATCCGTTCAGCTGCGGACATAGCTGATGCAGACGGCGGGCGGCCACGAGCTCGCTTCTTTGCCATGGAATTATCGTAACGCGTTACGAATTCCGAGGCAATCGAAGCGGGCTGACTTGGTGGGGATGCGGCCTAACGTTCCCTCGGCGTATTCCAGGACCGATTGCCGCCGCCGCGATGCCCGCCGCCGTTACCTACGCCGGGGCTGCTATTGGACGGCGGCGCGGCTCGCGAGGGTTGCGAGTGACTGGGAGGCGCCGCCTGGCGCGGCGGAGGACTGAAGTTACGCGGCTCGCTGCGAGGCGGAGCGCTGATCGTGCGTGGCGGCTCACTGCGAGGCGACGGCGCTGGGGTGTACTGACGGGGCTCGGTGCGGCTGAGCCCGCTGCCGCCGGAGCCAGGGCTGCGTGACGGCTCGCGTTCGCGGAAGTTGCTGTTGGAAGGCGGACGATAGAAGCCGGTGCCGTTTTGCTGATAGCCGTTGCTCGGCACCCGTTGCACGGGATCATTACGGCGGATGTTCGATGACTCTTCCGCCGGCATGCTCCGTACCCGATCGCGAGCATCGCTGCGATCTCGCTCACGCTGTCCAGGTTGAGGCGTAGGCGTGGAGAAGCTGTTCCCCGGGCGACTCAACCCTTCGGTGCGATTGTCACGGTCGCGACGAGACTGCCACTCACGCACCGAGTCGTTGTTCAACTCGCGTGGGCGGTTGCTGCCACCACTCGAGCCCAGCGCAGGGTAGCGGTTTACGTCCGGATTCTTGCCGGTCGGACGATTCACATTGAAGTCGCTGTAGCGTTTCGGACCCGGTGCGGGCTGAACCAGTTCGGCGCGGCCGATCGGCCGATTGCCGTTGGATTCGATGGCGCTGCGCTCGCGATGGAAAGGCATGCGGCCGGCGTAGTAATCACCACGGCCCATGTTGTTGAAGCGATCCACATCGCGCGGCGGCCGACGAATCGCGCCACCCAGCACGCTTTCGCGATAGGGCGCAATGGCGGGCGGTTCACGCACGCCGTGCCAGTTGCGCATTTGATTGTCGTCCGGCCGCACCCAGTGATCGCCGATGCGTCGACCGCCGACGAAATAATCACGCGGCACAGACGTCACAGCACCCGGATAGCGGTGGTAATCAAAGTGCGGCGGCGGCAGGCGCCGGCCGTAGAAATAGTTGTTGTTGATGACGACCGTGTTGGAAACATTCACGTAGCGAATGTAACGCGGCGTGTGTCGGTAGCCCGGATAGAAAACATCGCGGGGGCCGAGCGGATACCAGCCGACGTTGCCGAACGAGACGGAGACACCGACCGTTGGACCGCCGACCCAGCCAACCAGCGCCGGCGCATACACGGGACGAATGTGTCGGGGACCGGGCACCCAGCACCAGTTGCTGCGAATGTAGGCCCAGCGGCCGTAGTGAAACGGCGCGAAGCCCCAGCGAGCGTCATCGATCCACGACCAGCCCCATGGCGACACATACACCCAGCGGCCATAGCGATACGGCGCCCAGTTGCTGACGACGTAAGTCGGTCGCCATACGTAGCCGTATTCGGGCTCGCTGATCCATTCGCCGTTGTCGTCGAGATCCTCATAACCGATCACGTCACGAGAAACATATTGCGCCGATTGCGAGCGCTCGTTACGGGCGTCGCGATCGTTGGCCCAATTCTCGAAAGCGGTGCGTGGACCGAGCGGCTCGATGGTGCCGCTGAGAGCCTCTACTCCAGTGAACACGCCGCGCTCGTTGTCGCGCACCGTGAAATGTTCGTTGCCGCCGCCGCTCACGTCCGCTTCGCCATTGCGTGTCTTGACGATGGTGCGATCGGCGGACTTGTCCACTTCGAGGGAATATTCGCCGACGCGATTCAGGTGCACGGTGGAGTGGGGCGTTTCGATCTGGATGGTTTCGCCTTCGGCGAGCCGGCGCACGCGAATGGTCGCGACGCCTTCGGTGAGGCTGGCTTGCAGCACGTGGTCGTCCAGCTCGATCAGGCCAAAGCCGGTGTCGCCGTCTAGATACACCGCTGCGGAGCCGATCTGCAGCTCGGCGCGGCCTTTGTCTTCGACCCACAGCCGATCGCCGCTGGTCAGCGGTCGATTCAGCGCCGCATCGGCCCATTCATCGCTGCCGGCTGGCGCGACTGTGACATCGCCATCGACGTAGCCGAGGCGGGCGACCCGGCTCGGCGGGTCGACCACCGGCGCGGCGCGACTGGAAGATTCAGAGGACTGAGCAGCGGTTTCGGGCTCGATGACCGGCTCGACCGTGGGCTCGGATTCGACGACCGGCTCCGGCTCTACGACGGGCTGCTGGGCGCGGGCCACAGTGCTGCCGAAAGCGAGGAGCAAGCCCACGCTGCAAACGAATGCCGTCAGCCACTGTGTGAGGTAATTGGTCACGTACCTGCTGCCTGGGAGCTGGCCGCTGGATCGATCCGTGAGTCGGCGGTCGGCGTTGCCCAAAATCATGTTGCCCACCCCCGTTTAGAACGGTTGTCAGCATGATCCGTTCCCTGGGGTGAACTCAAGGTGAACAGCGCTGGATGCTAGGCTAACGACCTGATCTCCAAGAAGCATTCAAGAATTAAGTCAATCATGCCGGGTGCTATCGTCATTGGCGCGAGCTCAGGGATCGGTGCGGCCCTGGCGCGGTGCTTGTCTGAACAGGGTTACCGGGTGGGCCTGGCGGCCCGGCGCGTCGATCTGCTCGAGCAGGTGCGCGCGCAGCTGCCCAATCCCGCCTTCAGCCAGGCGATCGATATTTCTCAACCTGAACGAGCCATGGCGGCGCTGCGCGAGCTGGCCGCCGCGGTGGGCGATGTAGAGCTGTATGTAATCAGCTCGGGTGTGGGCTTCATCAATCCGCAGCTGGAATGGTCGGAGGAGCAGCGCACGATCGAGGTCAACGTGCTCGGGTTCGCCGCCATGGTGAATGCGGCCGTCCAGATGCTCGAGGCGCGGGGCTCGGGACATCTGGTTGGTATCTCATCGGTGGCTGCATTGCGCGGCGGTCGGGCCGCGCCGGCGTACAACGCCTCCAAGGCATTCGTTTCCAACTATCTCGAAGGCATCCGGCAGCGCTGCCATCGGCGCGGTGTGCCGATCACGGTGACCGATATCCAGCCCGGGTTCGTGGCGACGGCCATGGCGCAGAGCCCGCAGCTGTTCTGGATGGCCACGGCCGAGCAGGCCGCAGAGCAGATCTTTGCTGCAATTCGGGGCCGAAAACGGCACGCCTATGTCACGCGACGCTGGCGGCTGGTGGCTTGGCTGCTGCGGGGATTACCCGCGGCCTGGTATCAGAGAATGTAGCAGGGCGACAGAATGTTGGCGTCTGGCGGGTCAGGCGTTTGTGAGATACATCGCGGATTAACCCAGGCGGCTGCCTAATACTGATCCAGGTTAAAAAGCGGGTCGAATAAGAAGTATCTGGCCTCATGGACTTAACCGGGAATCCCAAAGAGCTGGCCCTGCTGCGGAGTTTCGCGCCGTTCGACGGCATGAAGCCCGAAAGCCTGACCGTGTTCGCCCGTAAGATCACGCGCCGCCAGGCTCCCAAGGGTCGCTTGCTATTCACCGAAGGCGACGAGGAAAAGCAGACCTTCTACCTGATCAGCGGCGCGGTCGATTTTCTCGCCGAGGGCGAAGTGGTCGGCTCGGTGAAGAGCGGCACGCCCAAATCCAAGAGCCCGCTGGCGCATCAGCTGCCGCGGCCTTATTCGGCGGTGGTCACCTCCGACCGCATCGAATATTTCCAGATCGACAGCGAGTTTCTGGACGTCGCGGTGACGCTCGACCAGACCGGTGCCTACAAGGTGCTGGAGTTGAATGGGCTGGACGAGAACGCGCCCGGTCCGGACGACTGGATGACGGCGCTGTTGCAGACCAAGGCATTCCACAAGATTCCGCCGTCCAACATCCAGGCCGTGTTCATGCGGCTGCAGCGCATCGACTGCCGCGCCGGCGAGGTGGTCATCAAGCAAGGCGATGTGGGCGATTATTTCTATGTCGTCGTCAAAGGCATCTGCCAGGTCGCGCGCGAGACGCCGCTCAACAAGGAAGGCGTACGCCTCGCCGAGCTCAAGATGGGCGACACCTTCGGTGAGGAAGCGCTGATCTCCGACGTGAAGCGCAACGCCACGGTGACCATGGTGACCGATGGCGTGCTGATGCGGCTGGCGAAGGAAGACTTCCGCAAGCTGCTGCACGAGCCGTTGCTCGAATGGGTCGACTACGAGAGCGCCAAGCGCATCGTGGCCCGCGAAGACGGGCAATGGATCGACGTGCGGCTGCCGTCGGAGTTCGAGCACTATCGTGCCGAGGGCGCGATCAACATTCCGTTGCATTCGTTGCGTCTGAAATTGAAAGCGCTGGATCGCAACCGGCATTACATCGTTTGTTGCGATACCGGTCGCCGCAGCTCGGCCTGCGCTTACATCCTCGCGGAACGCGGCTTCCATGCCAGCGTATTGCGCGGTGGGTTGGGTTCGACCGAGCTGGCCGCGCTGCGCTGACCAACCGCTCATCGTATACATCGCGGCCGTCCGTTCGCGGGCTCTTTAATTTCTCGGGCCGCCGGCCCAAGATGCCGTCTTCCACGTGCTATGGAGATGGCCTCATGGGTTTCAGGTCTCGTCCCGCATCCTTCTTGAGCGGTCTCGCGCTGTTGTTGTCGTGTTCGCTGGCGGTGGCGCAAGAGGCTGGCTTGAACACGCTGATCGACGAATACGAGCAGCTGATCCGCAAGGACGATCCGGTGAGCGCGGGGCAGGAAGGCGATCGAGACGCGTTGCGCCGGTTGCCGGACGTGCGGCCGGAAACGCAGCAGGCGATCGCGAAACAACTCAAGAGCCTTGGCGAGCGTCTTGCGGCGATCAATGCGTCGGGGTTCTCCGACGACGCGGCGTTGAATCATCAGCTGCTCACGCGCGTCGTCGCGCTTCACGTCGAACAGCTTACGTTCGATCTGCCGCGCATTCCGTTCGAGAACGACAGCGGCTTCCATACATTGCTCGATTATCTGGCCCGCACCACGACGATTGGCTCGCGTGAAGATGCAGATGCCTGGCTCGCGCGTCTGGAAGCAACGCCGTCGTATTACGAGCAGAATCTCGCCAACCTGCAGCGAGGCATCAAGACCAAGTACACGCAGCCGCGCATCGTTGCCGACCGCGTGCTCGAAGTGGCGCGCAAACAGGCGAACACCAAGCCCGAAGACAGTTCGCTGTTACTGCCGTTCGCGCGCATGCCTTCGAGCATTCCGACGGTGGCGCAGGAGGAATATCGCAGCAAGGCGCTTGCGACCGTGCGGGATCGCATTCTGCCGGCGCAGAAGAAGTTCGCCGACTTCATGGAAAAGGAATATCTGCGCGCCGCTCGTCCCAAGCTCGCGTGGCGCACCGTACCGAACGGCGAGAGCTCCTATAAGTTCTTTGTGCGCCAGGAGACGACGACCCAGATGACACCCGATGAGATCCATCAACTGGGTCAGTCGGAAGTGGCGCGCATTCGTGGGCTCATGGAGCAGACGATTGCGGAGACGGGCTTCAAGGGCAGCTTTGCCGATTTCCTGAAGATGCTCCGTACCGATCCGCGCTTCTACGCGAAAACTTCGGAAGAGCTGCTGGAGAAGGCGAGCGAGATTGCCAAGCGTTCGGACGATCAGCTGCCGCGTCTGTTTGGCACGCTGCCGCGGTTGACCTATGGCGTGCGCCCGGTGCCCGCCGACATCGCCGAGGGTTACACGACCGGGCGCTATTGGGGCGGCAGCATGCAGCAGGGGCAGGCGGGCGGCTACATGGTCAACACCTCGCATCTGGATCAGCGGCCGCTGTACGAGCTGCCGGCGCTGACGGTGCACGAGGCCGTGCCTGGTCATCATCTGCAGATCGCGTTGTCGCAGGAGCTGAGCGGAATTCCATACTTCCGTCGTAACACCAGTCCGACGGCGTTCGTCGAGGGCTGGGGCCTGTATTCGGAATTCCTGGGCGAAGAGATGGGGATCTATCGCGATCCGTACGAGCGCTTCGGTCGTTACTCTTACGAAATGTGGCGGGCCTGCCGCCTCGTCGCGGACACCGGCATTCATTGGCTGGGTTGGGATATCGAGCAGGCGCGTCGCTGCTTTACCGAGAACTCGGCACTTGCGCCTCACAACATCCAGACTGAGTTGGAGCGCTACGTTTCCTGGCCCGGTCAGGCGCTGGCATACAAGATCGGCGAGTTGCGGTTCCGCAGCCTGCGCAGCGATGCGGAGAAGGCGCTCGGCGAAAACTTCAACGTGCGCGAATTCCACGACAAGCTGCTACTGAGCGGCGCACTCCCACTGGAGGTCGTGAGCAAGCGCATCCAGGCCTGGATCCTCGAAAAGAGGCCCAACACGGCAACGTCGTCGGCCGCGGTAGCGCCCTGATTCTTCGCGCGTTATTCACGTTAACGGGCGGGCGGTAACCGTTATAAACGGCGCCTGCCCAGCCGCCGCCACCTAAGCTCCTCACATTCGTGCCGCAATCGGGCGGCACGTGTGAGGACAGGACCATGGTCGAGCGGTTCATCGGGCGTGCGGCAATGTTTCCTTTGACGTTGCTGGTCGCCAGCAACTTGGCGTCAGCTGCGGATACCTTGGAAGAGGTCGTGGTGTTCGCTCGTGGCGAGCAGCAGATCGGCCGTGCTGCCGCCGCGAGCGAAGGCGCGGTGGGTGGTGCCGATTTGTCGGTGCGTCCATTGTTGCGAGTGGCGGAACTGCTCGAGGTCGTGCCAGGCATGATCGCCGTCCAGCATTCGGGCTCGGGCAAGGCCAATCAATACTTCCTGCGCGGCTTCAATCTGGATCACGGCACCGACTTCGCCAACTACATCGACGATGTGCCCATGAACCTGCGCACCCATGGCCACGGGCAGGGCTATCTGGATGTGAATGGCCTGATCCCGGAAGTCATCGAGCGCATCGACTATCGCAAAGGTCCGTATCGGGCCGACACCGGCGACTTCTCCATGGCCGGCGCCGCGCAGATGAGCACGATTGCGACCCTGAATCCTTTCGTGGCGGCGGAGGGCGGCAAATACGGTTGGCAGCGTCTGGCAGGTGGTACGTCGACTCAGATCGGCGCAGGCAATCTGGTCGCAGTAGGCGAGCTGAAATCATATGACGGCCCCTGGGAGCTGGCCGAACACCTGCGACATCAATCTGCGTGGGTGAAATATTCATTGCCGCTCGATGATGTCCGGCTCGAACTGAGCTTGTCGGGCTACCACGCCGAGTGGCGTCCGACCGAACAAATTCCCGAGCGCGCCATCGGCACCGACGTATGCGAGAACGCCTTCTGCTCGCTCGATCCGACGGCGGTCGGCGAGACATTGCGCTGGATCGGTGCTGCTCGGTTGATCGCTGACGACTGGCGAGCGACTGTGTACGCGCAGTACTACGACTGGCACATGTCCTCGAATGCCACGTATGACTTTCAGATCAATCAATTCGATCGCCGCTGGATCGGCGGTGGCCGCTTCGAGCGCGCCTTCCAGATCAACGAGCAGATCTCGTTGCGAGCTGGTGTCGAAGCTCGCTACGACGACATTGGCAACGTCGGTTTGCAACACACCGAAGCGGGCGAATTCGTCGAGACCATCAGTCAGCACTCGGTGCGTGAAAGCTCGGCCGGCATCTATACCGAAGCGGCGTGGCGGCCGATCGATGGGCTGCGGCTCACGGGCGGCCTGCGAGGCGACTATTACGACTTTGATGTGAAGGCGCGAATCGACGGTGTCGATGCCGGTTCGGACTCGGACACCGCAGTGTCACCAAAGCTGGGCGCGGCTTACACGATCAACGATCGCATCGAGGTCTACGGCAACTGGGGTAAGGGGTTTCATTCCAACGACGCGCGCGGCGTCGTGAACACGGAAACGCCGGTAGCCGGGCTGAGCAAAGGCTCGGGTCATGAAGTCGGCGCGCGTTTCGAGCTCGGCCCGGTGCGACTGACCGCGACGTATTGGTGGCTGGATCTGGATAGCGAGCTGAAGTTCGTCGGCGATTCGAACTCGGTGGAGCCCGGTGCGGCGACCAAACGGCGCGGCTATGAGCTGGTCGGCTTCTGGCGTCCGATGGATTGGCTCGCGTTCGACGCGGTGTGGACAGGCAGTCGCGCCCGCTACGAAAACAGTCCGGATGGCGTGTATGTGGCCGGCGCCGTCGAAAACGCAGGCGAGCTGGGCGTCGCCATGATCCACGACCGTTGGGAGGCGAGTCTGCGCGTACGCCATCTCGGTGAATATCCGCTGATCGAAGACAACTCGCTGCGTGCCGATGCCGAGACCAGCCTGAATCTGCGCGGCGCCTGGAAGGGGGAGCACTTCACCGTTTACGCCGAACTGCTCAACGCGCTCGATGAGCACGGCAAGGACATCGTTTATTACTACGCCGCGCATGTGGCTGGCCTGGACCCGGAGGGCGAGCAGATCGACGGCCGGGTCAGCCGTATCCAGGAGCCGCGTACCATTCGCTTTGGCGTGAAGTACAATTTCTGAATGACGACCCTCTATGGCATCAAAGCCTGCGACACCATGAAAAAAGCGCGCACCTGGCTCGACGAGCACGGTGTGAAATACGAGTTTCATGACTACAAGGTTTCGGGCATCGACCGCGAGCACCTGGAGGCGTGGTGCAAGAAGGCGGGGTGGGAAACGGTCCTGAATCGCGCCGGCACCACGTTCCGCAAATTGCCCGATGCCGACAAGGCTGATTTGAACGAGCGCAAGGCCATTGCGCTGATGCTGGCGCAGCCTTCCATGATCAAGCGCCCGGTGCTGGAGAAGGGCGCCAAGCTGCTGGTGGGGTTCAAGCCGGCCGAGTACCAGGCCGCCCTGAGTTAATACTCCCACCGCCCGGCTCGGGCCCTGCGCCGGCCGCAGGCCCCGGATGTAAACGGTTCCATGATCTGCCAGACTCGGGGTATGAGCACCTCAGCTTTTGCCCCGAAGCCCATGAAACTCAGCATCCTGACCGCGGCGCTGCAGGAGCTGACGCCACGGGACCAGCGGGATGCCGACCCGGACCTGGCCATCGAAGAATGGCTGCAATTCGCGCGCGACATTGGCTCGCCGAACATTCAGCTCTCCTCGGCGCTGCATCCCAGCGAAAGCGATGTGCCGGCCGAGGCCATGCTCGATCCGGTCGCAAACACGCTGGATCTGCGCCAGCCATTCAATAAACAACGTGCGGCCCGTGTGCTCGCGTCGATGCGAGAGAACGGTGTCGGGCTGTCCGATCTCGGCTACTTCGATAACATGCTGGTCGCCGATCCCGGCGCGCGCCGCAAGAAATATGACTTCATGTTGCGATTGTTCGATGCCGCCGTGCTGTTGGGCACGGATGCAGTGTGCGGTTTCGTCGGCCGCAATCCGCAACTGGAGATGGATCAGAACCTCGTCATGTTCGAAGAGGTGTTCATTCCGCTGCTCAAGGAAGCCAAGGCGCGGGGGCTGACCTATCGCGTCGAGCAGTGTCCGATGCCGGGCTGGAACGTGCTCGATCGCTGGCACAACAACATCGCTTACGCGCCGGGCCCGTGGATCGCGTTACATCGGATCTGCGAGCGGCATGGCGTCGGCGATCAGTTTCGAATTCATTACGATCCGTCGCACGCGATTCTGATGGGGCAGGACACGCGGTCGCTGTTCCAATATCTCAAAGACGCCGGCTACGGATTCCTCATCGGCGGCTTTCACGTCAAAGGTCAGGTTGTCGATTCGCGTGGCGTCGCTGCGTGGGGTTACGGCGGCCAGACCATGCAACGGGGCGACTGGATCGATGGCAAGCCGTCGCCGAATCCGGCCGATCAGGCCAACGCGTGGAAGAAGCAAACCGTGCTTTGTGAGCACGAGCTGCCGGGCACCGCGCGCCATGATCCACTGGCTTATTTGCAGAACCGGACTGTCGATTGGCTCGATCATCAGCTCGCCGCGCGTGAGTTGCTGTCGATCGATCCGGCCAAGACGTATCTGGTCGTCGAGCACGAATATCCGCCCGCCCGAATCCAGGACAAGGCACGGCTCGCGCCCATCCTGAAAGGCTCGCTCGCATTCGTGAAAGCTATCGACGAGGCAGCCGCGGCCATGTACTCGCTCCAGCATGACGTGCTGAAGTCGCAGGGCATTCCCATCCAGGGCATCGGGCGCGAAGCCTACCGGTCATAATCGGACGCGGAAACACACGGCCGCTACCCCTGACCGTTTTTGACCGCTGCCTGTCGACAGGCGCTCTCGTCCCTGGACCGCGTGGCGCGCATCATGCGCCCTACGTTGTCCTGGAGGAGTCGCCATGAAATCCGCGTTGCTCGTGATCGATGTGCAGCAGTCGTTTACCCGCCGTCCGTATTGGAACGACGCGGAGCTGCCTGGGTTCATTCAGAGCCTGCAACAGCTCGTGAACCGCGCCCACCAGGCAGGCGTGCCGGTGCTGCAGGTGTTCCATGTGGACGAGGAGGGTGCGGAAAACGCGTTTTCCTACGAGTCCGGCTTGATCAAAACATTGCAGCAGCTCGATATCCGGCCCACCGAAGTGTTCACCAAGGCCGTGCACTCGGCCATGTTCGCGACCACGAATAACGGCAAGAGCCTCGACTACTGGCTGCGCACTCATGGGATCGACCGGCTGATCGTCACCGGCATCCGCACCGAGCAGTGCTGCGAGACCACGACGCGTCATGCCTCGGATCTCGGCTATAGTGTGAGCTACGCGATGGATGCCACCCTGACTTTTCCCATGGTGTCCGGATCGGGCCGCACCTATACATCGGCGGAGATTCGCGACCGCACCGAGCTGGTCCTGCAGGGCCGATTCGCTCAGGTGCAGCAGTCGGCAGCCGTGGTGATCTGACGAGGTATCGATATGAGGACGGTGCTGTTCGCACTGCTGCCTGAAGTCGTGTTGCTAGACGTCGCCGGCGCCGCCGAGGCGTTCCGGCTGGCGAGCAAGCTCGTTCCCGACAGCTACGATTTGCAGTTCGCCGGCACCACCTCGTCGTTGCGATCCTGCGTGGGCCTGCACCTTCACAAGCTGCAGCGCCTGCCCGCCGAAGTCCCGGATCATTCGATTGTCGTGATTACCGGCGTCACGACTGCCGCGCTCGATCTGGAATCGTAGGCGACCAAGGAGCTCACGCAGTGGGTGCAGCTGGTTGCTCGCAACCCAACTGTCACATTGATGTGTGTTTGTTCGGGCAGCCTGTTGGCCGCGAATGCCGGGCTGCTGCGGGGACGCGAATGCACGACGCATCACGACCTCATCGACAGGCTGGAGAAGCTCGAGCCGAGCGCGACCGTGCATGGCAATCGCATCTTCGTCGAAGACGGACACATCATGACGAGCGCGGGTGTCACGTCCGGTGTCGACCTGGCGCTGCACATCATCGGTCAGCAGTTAGGCCACAAGGTCGCCGTGGCCGTGGCGCGCGATCTCGTGGTTTACATGCGGCGCACGACGGCTGATCCGCAGCTGTCCGCGTGGGTCATGCATCGAAATCACATTCATCCTGCAGTTCATCGAGTGCAGGACGCCGTCGCTCGCAATCCGGCGGCGGACTGGTCAGCGACCAGGCTCGCCGCCGTTGCTTGTATGAGTGCGCGAAATCTCGGCCGCTTGTTCGCCGAGCACGCAGGATGCTCACCGCTCGATTACGTGCAGCGCCTGCGAGTGGCGGTCGCGCGAGAAATGGTGATGAACAGCGATCTAGCGTTGGAGCGCGTTGCCGAGCGCAGCGGCTTCAGTTCCGCACATCATCTGCGGCGAGTCTGGCGTCGTTGGGAGCCGGCGTCGCCGGCTGAGTTTCGTTCGACAGCTCGCTGACGGTCACTGACTTCAGGCCGCGCTCACGCAGGCCCCGCAATAACAACGGCAGCGCTTCGAGGATGAGCGGGCGATGCTGGTGCTCGCGATTCGTGCCCGTCGTGCAGGAGCACGATATCTCCCGGCCGAATCCGGCGCACGACGCCGTTCGCGACGGCCCGAGGATCACGCGCGAAGGTGTCTCTCGAATGGATCGACCTGTCTCTTATACACATCTCCGAGCC
>NZ_LSRW01000081.1:0-74454 GCF_003104955.1 Steroidobacter cummioxidans
GCAGCGTCAGATGTGTATAAGCNGCNCNNGGACATGGCCGAGCTGGCGGTGCGCGTCGCGAATGTGCTTGGGCTCGATGTCGCCGGTGTCGATATCCTGCTCGATTCGAACGGTTATCGCATCTGCGAGGCCAACTCCTCGCCTGGCTTCCAGGGGTTGGAGAAGGCCTGCCACATCAGCGTGCCCGACGCGATCTTCAGCGCCATGCGCGATCGACTCGGCTTGCCTACGAGCGTCCGTCGTCGCAGTTCCTGGCAACGTTTGCTGGACTCGCTACGCAACGCCGTGCGTATGGACAGTCGCCCCACCCCTAGTAGCGCAGTGCGCGAGCCTAGTTAGCCTCTGTAGCAGCCTCTGCAGCCCTTACACGCAGCAGCGGCCAGACGCTGCTGTATTGATCGCTCCAGCCGGGGAATGACTCGGCCGCGGTCGCATCGTACGTATTGGAGCCCTGAAATTCAGGGCGCGCCAGCAGCTCCTGATTGGTTGTGACCACGACCCAGATGCTCGTGTCGTAGGTGCCATCGCTGATACTGCGCACCACGCGCGCCGATCGGTGCACATATTCGGCCGATCTGGCGCATACCGGGACCAGGTCGATGAATCGATTCGAGATGTGCACGGCCAGCACGCCATTCGGCTTCAGATGCTTGAAATACAGCTCGAACGCTTCGCGCGTCAGCAGGTGCGTCGGGATGGCGTCGCTGGAGAATGCATCGAT
Source organism: Steroidobacter cummioxidans (assembly GCF_003104955.1). Classification (NCBI taxonomy): domain Bacteria; kingdom Pseudomonadati; phylum Pseudomonadota; class Gammaproteobacteria; order Steroidobacterales; family Steroidobacteraceae; genus Steroidobacter; species Steroidobacter cummioxidans. The sequence continues at coordinate 722 of NZ_LSRW01000081.1, forward strand.
GGCCAGCAAATCGAATTGTTGCGGGGGCTGACGCTCCAGCGTCAAGCGAGCATCGCCGAGCAGCACCTCCACATCGCCGGCCTGCCGCGCGGCGGGTAGAAACGTAAAGTACGAGTCGGCGATGTCGACCACGTCCGGATTGATTTCATACAACCGCGCGTAGTCGCCCTTGCGCACATAACCCGACATCACGCCGACCCCCAGACCGACCACGCCCATTCTCACGGGCCCTGCCTCCTGCAAGGCGCTCAAGGCGAGTCCGACGCCCGAATGCTTCGAGAAGTACGAGGATGGTACGCGACGCCACTCTTCGTGCAGATACTGATAACCATGACTGATCGTGCCGTGAATCAAATAGCGACGCGCCAGCTCGAACTCGAGCGGATCGTCCTGCACGCTCAACACGCCGTAGAAGCTTCTCTGCACCAGCACGCTCTGCCGGCGATCCTCCATCTCGGACCTGAACAGTTGGCCCATCAGCGTGAGCACGCCCAAAACCATCACGACGCGAACCAGCATCAGCCTGCGTCGCGAGCCGCGCCGATACCATTGCAACACGACGTACAACTCGGCGATCAGCACCAGCAGCAGCGGCAACTCGACGTACGTGTCGAATACCACGGGCGCAATCAAGCCCACGAACGCGCCACCCAACACGCCGCCCAGGGATATCAGCAAATAGAAGCGCGTGAGGTATGGCCCCGCCGGCCGCCGCATCACCAGCTCGCCATGACAGGCCATGCAGATGACGAACAGGCTCGCGAGATAGGCCGGCACCACGTATTCCATCGGCCAGTTTTCGATGCGCTGGGTGTAAAGCAGCGCCAGGGCGCCGAGCGACAGCACCACCAGCGGGAAGTACCAGGTGGGGTTGTAAATGCGATGATGGCTGAACGCCAGGATGAAGGTGAGCAAATACACCCCCAGCGGCACCACCCACAACAACGGAATCGGAGCGACGTTGGTGCTGAGATTCGCGGAGATCGTAACGAGCAACGCCGACGCACAGCCCGACAACAACAGCCACAATGCCATTCGCGACACAGCCGGCGCAGGCGCTTGCGTCCGGGCGGATTCGTCGACCTCCACCGCTTCGGAAACTGATTGTTTGCTGTTCAAGTATGCGAGGCTCATGCAAAGCACCGCGAACACGACGAACAGCGTGCTCCATCCGAGCGCCAGCGTGCGGGAGGTGAACGCTGGCTCGAGCAATAGCGGAAAGCTCAGCAGCGCCAGCAACGATCCCGCATTCGACCATGCGAACAGCCAATACGGCGGCTCGCTTCCCGTGCGACGCATATACCAGACCTGCAGTAACGGACTGGTCGAGCTCAGCATCACCGCCGGCAGGCCGACGGTCACGGTCAGCAGCAACAAGATCTGGAGTGCGGGATCGCCGGTACCGTCGGGCCGCAAGGCTTCCGACGGCAGGATGGGCATCATCAAACAGGCAATGATCAGCAACGCGCCATGAATCAGACTTTGCCGGCGCGGCGAAATGTGAGTCAGCCAATGGGCGTAGCTATAACCGCCGAGCACGCACGCCTGGAAAAACACCAGAGCTGCGCTCCATACGGCGGAGGTGCCGCCGAACCAAGGCAGAATTATCTTCGCGATCAGCGGTTGCACCAGGAACAACAGGCACGCGCCGACGATCACAGTAACGGCGTATAGCGGTGTCCAGCGTGCCCGGGCCTCGGGCATCGATGCTGCGGATGACTGGGCGCTCATAACTCCTGAGGATAACGCATATACTCCGCAGCATGACTCATCCTCCCCTACAACGAGACATCGCGAGACATCGTATGCACCCGACGTACCAGCACTCGTCGCTGCTGAAGGCGGCCACTCTGTCACTGTTGGCGCTGTGCGCCGCCTGTTCGCGCGAAGCCACGCCGCCCGCAGCCGATGCGAGCACTCCGGCGGCATCCGCAGCCAGTGCGACCCCGGACGCGCCGCTCGAAACACGGGCGCCGAATAGCGAGGACTTCAAACCCGCATTCAGTGGCCAGACGCGCGCGCCCGGCCTCAAGAGCGAATTTCCCCTGGATATTTCGGTGGTCGCGAAAGACCTGAACGGCGCCTGGGCGTTCGAGTTCCTGCCGGATGAGCGCATCCTGGTTACTGAGCGCCAGGGCAACCTGCGCATCGTCGGCAAGGACGGCAAGGTCTCCGCCCCTTTGAAAGGATTGCCGAAGGTTTATTTCGAAGGCCAGGGCGGCCTGCTCGACGTGGCCCTCGATCCGCAGTTCGCGACCAACCGCACGATCTACTGGAGCTATGCCGAGCCGCGCAAAGGCGGCAACGGCACCACGCTCGCCAAAGGCGTGCTGTCGGCAGATGAAACTGCCATCGAGAAGGTCCAAGTGATCTTCCGCCAGATGCCGACGTGGGAATCGAAACTGCACTTCGGCTCACGCATCGTATTCGCGCCCGATGGCAAGCTGTTCCTGGCACTCGGTGAGCGCTCGTTGCCCGAGACGCGCGTGCAGTCGCAGGATCTCAACAGCCACTTCGGCAAGGTCGTGCGCATCAACCCGGACGGCAGCGTGCCCAGCGACAATCCGTTCGTCGGCCGCAGCGATGCCAAGCCGGAGATCTGGTCGTACGGTCATCGCAACATCCAGGCTGCGACCCTCGACTCACAAGGCAAGCTGTGGACCATCGAGCACGGCCCCCGCGGCGGCGATGAGTTGAATCAACCGCAGGCGGGCCTGAACTATGGCTGGCCGGTCATCACCTACGGCATCGAATATGCCGGCCCGAAAATCGGTGCAGGCCTCACCGCGAAGGAAGGCATGGAACAGCCGGTGTACTACTGGGATCCGGTCATCGCTCCGTCCGGCATGATGGTGTACGACGGCAGCATGTTCCCCGAGTGGCAAGGCAACATCTTCGTCGGCGGCATGGCCAGCACCAAGCTCGTCCGCCTGCAGATGCAGGACGGCAAGGTGGTCGGCGAGGAATGGCTGCTACAGGATCGCGGCCGTCGCATCCGCGACGTGAAGCAAGGCCCGGATGGAGCGGTTTACGTTGTGACTGAAGCAGCTGATGGTGAGTTGCTGAGGATTGCGCGTAAGAACTGATCGTCAGTGAGGATCGCGTGCCTTGGCTAGAGGCACGCGATCGCTCATGCAGGCGCGTCAGCTGTCAGCAAGTCCCTCAGCGGCAAACGCCAGGCACTGGATCGCGGCCAAGCCCCATTGCGCCGCTTCGTTGGTCGATACCCACGCTGCCTCATCCACCGCATTCATTACAGCCGGCCCGCTGATTCGTTTTGTTTCGAAGCGCTGTTCCGGCTTGAACCCTGCACGGCCCGCATGGAACTCTTGCCACGCGCGACGAGCCAGCTGCGGATCTCGTTTGATGCTCGCCGCATACGCCGTCAATCGCGAATGCCCCTGCCCCAGGTTGAGCTCACCATAACTCTCGCCCAGCTCCGCCTTCTGCTGTTCCGGCGGCGCGTTGTATAACGTGCAATACTGCACCCACGCTCGCTCGAACTCTGGGATCTTCAGCAGCCCGATCAGTTCCGCACACACTTCCGGCAACCCGAAGGCGGCACTGAGGTGCGAAACATTCAACGCCGTGTCTTTGGAGATATCGAACGCACCCGTGTGCAAGTTCATGCGTCCGCCACCGGTGAAGAACCCTTTCGGCTGCGAACCGATCGTTCGCATGCTCGCGACGAGCCGATCGCGCATCTGGCGTGAGCCCGTTCTCTCCCACTCCGTCAGCCAGGCGCCCGCAATCGAGCCCCAGTCCGTTCCAAAGCCGAGTCGCGCATAGTCGCCATCGGCGGACTCTTGCCGCCGATCCTGCGCCTCTGGCAACTTGCGCTCAGGAACGACAGCTCGCAGCGCGCGAGCCGCCTCTAACTGTTCACGCAGCAGATCGCCAACGCGCTCATCGGCGGTCAGGAAGTAGTAGTAACGGCGATTCAAGGCCGTGCTGATGCGTAGCTGCTTGGCACTGCAGCCCCAGTGCATGACATTGTGCCGCGAGCCCAGTGGCGCAAACTTGCCCAAGTGATGCACATCGACCTCGCCCGTGTGACGCGTCATCGCCTCCGCGAATCGATACACATCGGCGCGCCCGCTCCGTAGAAAATACAGCCAAAGCCAGATATCAGTGGACAGCTCCGAGTTGTCCCACGCATAGCCACCCACGTCGTAGCGCCAGGTGTGACGATCTGCGTCATAGGTATGCATGACATCGCCGTAGTTCCAGAAACCGTACCAGCTGTGCTGCTCGCGCTGCTGTTCGTAGAAATCAAACAACCAGTCCAATTTCTCTTCGATGCGCGCTTGCTTTGCTACGGATCGATCCGGCAGCGAGAAAGTGCCGCCAAACACACCGGCCCGATGCAGAGTCTGCGGCACGGCGACCATCACCGCGGGCGTGCGCACTGCCGCCGCAAGCTGAACGAATCGATCGCGGGTTGGCGTGGCCTCCAGCACCCACAAGCGCATCTCGCTGGTCCGAGCGACACCCACCGGAGTGCCGAAACCGGGCTCGTAGTCCTCGTAAGTGATATCGAGACCCTGGAGCTGTTTCTCGTGCGTGTCCTGCCCCATACCGTCGTGATAGAAGCGCAGGTCCATGGGCGACGCGTCCGGTGCCCACAGCCACATCGTGACTTCAGCCTGCTCGGTGCGCGCGTTACGGATATCCAGCTGCGCCGGATGGCTTTCCCAAAAGTTGCGAATGCCGAAGGCGACGCCGCCGCTCGGGCCACCGAGATAACCCAGTCCGGACGCGCGACGTCCGCGACTGGAATCCAGCCATGCATGCCGGACGCCGGTTCGCTTGCGGATCTGGAACGAATCGGCCGTCGCTTGCAGCAACGTCCAGTCGCCGAACGCTGGAATCAATTCGAGCCCGCCAGCGACCCTGGGGGCGATCGAAGTGACTTCCCGTCCGGCGATCTGCGCCTCGCGTGCCTCGGCGCCGGGATCGCGGCGCAGACCGGTCAGTCCTCGCACTGCTTCACCGAAGACACCGTCGTTCTCGCCAACAAAACGAATATGTCGATTGTGCAGCTCGTCCACGAGAGGAACCGCGAACCGCATGCCGATGCCTCGGATGAAATCCCTCGTTTCAGTACCATCGAACACGAAGGTGTGAATCACGCGCACATCGTCCGCGCCCGCGTAGAAATACAGCCGCAGCGTGAATGGCAACCAACGACGACTCTGCGGGCGTGAATGTAGGCCGGTGATCTTGATCACGGCGCGCAACGGCCCCTCATGCTCGATCTCAGCCGACTCGATCATCGACTCGAACGTTTGCAAGTTGACGGCGGGGTCGGCCTCCTCGAGCGGCATGTCTTGTCGAAGCGCGATCAAGCGGCCTGCTTTGAGCAACTCCTTGGCGCCGCGTCGAATCGAATCGATGCAGATCGCGCCGTGACGAAGCACGCGGCAAGTCATTACACCTGTGTCGATCTCGATCGCTCCGGCGTCCTGCCTGACCTTGAGAGTGGTCGCAGGCGCGGGACCTTTCTGACCTGGTTCGACTGCAAAGGCAGTGCTCGTCGAAGTCACATCCGCCGCCATGGCATGTGCCGTCCACTTCAGCGAGCCGTCCGGCCAATACGCCAGCGGCCAAGTCTGCAATGGCACGCGATTGCCGTCGCGATCACGTAAGGAGAATGCGGTTCGTGGCGAATGTTTGCTGCGCGGCCAGGGCATGCCCCAAGTGACACCCGTCGCGACGTCCGGCACGCGATCATCGAGCCAGTGACACCACACACCCTTCGCAAATGTTTGTTTCGCCGCAGCGGCGGTCGACCCGCGCGTCGTTGTTTGTGAATTGGAAGCACCGCCGAACGCTGCCGATGCCAGCGCGCTCCCCGCGATGAAATGCCGTCTGGAAATCCCCTGCTTCATTCGTCCCCCGTCAGTGTCATGCGCGATCTTGAAGTCTTGCCACGCTCAGTCGCGATTGAAATTGATCGCTATGACCGATATTTTGCGTCGCAAAGACGATTTCTCTGACAAATGATTGCAAATTCGATCAAACTAGAGCAAATATTAGCAACGGACTGGCCAGTGTCGTGCCGAATTGTCACCGGTGTCACTGCCCGCCTGATGACTAAAGAACGGCCGGGCGCGCTCGCAAGCGCGTGCCCGACTCAGAACGTGGACGGATCGGGGGATTTCATGGCGAATATCGATCGATATCGCGGCCAGCGCAGTGCAACGCGCGGGCCGTGGGCATTGGCGACCTCTGTGTTGTTCTTACACGGATGGTCCACACCAGCAATCAGCGCCGAGACCAGCGAGCTCGAAGAAGTCATCGTTACCGGCATTCGCGCCGGCTTGCGCTCCTCGCTCGAGGTCAAGCGCGAGTCGCTCACGGTCGTCGATGCAATTTCTGCCGAAGACATCGGCGATTTCCCGGATAAAAATCTGGGCGAAGCGCTCCAGCGCATCACCGGCGTGCAAATCAGCCGCCAGGACGGCGAAGGTCGAGGCGTCAGTATCCGCGGCGCCGAGCCCGGCCTGAACCGCGTCGAGATCAACGGCGTCACTGCCCTCTCCATGACCGTTGGCGGCGGCCGCGACGTCGACTTTCGCGATCTGCCGGTCGAGTTCGTTTCGCGATTGGAAGTGTTCAAATCGTCCACGCCGGAGATGACCGAAGGCGGCATCGGCGGCACCGTACGCGTCGTTACGCGCCGACCGCTGGACAGCCCGGAGCCCTACCTCGCCGGCTCGACACAAATGGTCTACAGCAACCTGGCCGAGGAGTACGACCCCAAGCTCGCCATCATCGGCAGTCGCACCTTCTTCAACAACACGCTCGGCCTGTTGGGCGCGGCGACTTATGAAGAGCGCCATCTCGATAGTCACAACGCTCGCACCACCGGCTGGCTGCGTCGAGCGCCAGCGGCTTCCGGTGCTGGCGCGACGCCCGGACGCGGCACCGACGTGAATGGCGACGGCACGCTCGATTGGATTCCGGAGATTCCGCGCTACGGACTGGACCGTCGCGAGACCCGCCGGCCCGCCTTCCTCGGCATCGTCGAATGGGCGCCTTCGGACACCATGAAGATCTTCGCCGAGGGCACTTATTCCAAGGCGAAAGAGCAAGTCAGCAGCATGTACATGCAGCTCAGCGCCGCCACCGGATTGATCGACTACGCCAACAGCGTCGTCGGCCCGGACAACACAGTGAGGCACCTGGAGGTGACTTCGTCGGCGCAATTCCCCATCGAGCTGGCCTATCGCAACATCAACGGCTCCCTGGAGCGCGAGCAGTACACTACGGCCTTCGGCGGTGAATGGAACGTGGGGTCGTTCAAGCTCGATGGCCGCGTGACTTACGCCTCGGCCGAAGTGCAGAACGATGAGAAGAACTCGACCGCCACCATCTTCGGTGTGCCCCGCGCGATCGTCGATTACAACAACAGCGCACGCGCGCCGAATTTCACCTTCCCCGGCATCGACACGACCACCGCCGATGGCGTGAACAATCTGTCGGCGGTGTTCAATCCCAGAACCAACACGCAGGAAGAGCGCAGCGCGCAGTTCAACGTCGAATATCAGCCGCAGAGCAACTGGCTGACTTCGATCAAGACCGGCGTGGAGGTGCGCGAGCTGACGATGGACAGCATTCTGTTCCAGCGCACGATTCAGCTGACCAGCCGCTCCGGTATCGCCAGCAGTGGCTCGACTCTCACCGTGCCAGTTGCGCAGTCGGTGATCCAGAACATCGTCAACTCCAACTCCGGTGTCAACGACGTCCGCTTCTTCGCTACCGGTGACCTGGGCTTTGGCGGTGTGCGCTATTGGAACGACAACAACGACGCCACCTACAACGCAACCATCGCGGCCAGCGGCCTCGGCGACATCGCCCCGTATGCGTTCAATCCGAACATCGAGACCAACAACAGCTTCCAGAATTTCCTGGATACCTGGCAAGTCGAGGAAAAGACCAACGCCGGCTACGTGCAAGGCTCGTTCAAGTTTGCCGAGCTCGCCATCCCCATCAGCGGCACGCTGGGGGTGCGCTATGTGGATACCGAGACGATGTCTTCAGGATACAACCGCATCAGACTCGGCCCCGGCAATGTCCAATTCCCTCGTGCCGAGCGCAACGGTGGCTACAGCAAATGGCTGCCCTCGCTGAATCTGCGCTTCGATCTGCGAGATGACCTCGTCGGGCGCATGACGGCAGGCAAGGTGCTCGCCCGCCCCAACCCGAGCCAGCTGGCATTTCGCCGCTCGCTGGACAACGTCGGTCTCACCGGCTCTCGCGGCAATCCAGCGCTGAAGCCGTATGAAGCGCTTCAATATGACCTCGGCCTGGAGTGGTACTTCTCGCAGGACGGGTTCGTATCCGCGACCGCGTTTCGCAAGGAGATCTCCGAGTTCGTCATCAACACGTCGGTGATGGAGGTAGGCGACGACGGCAGCGGCAACCTATATACGGTGGCCGTCCCGATCAACGGCGACGATGCAGTGACCATCAATGGCATCGAAGCCGGCGCTCAATATGCGTTCGACTTCCTGCCGCAGCCCTTCAACGGCTTCGGCGCGCTCGCCAACGTGACCTATCAGAAGGACGAAGGCTTCAAAGGCAAGAGTCTCATCACTGGCGAAGCGCTGCCCTTCCCGGGCCTGTCCCGGCTCAGTTACAACTACTCTCTGTACTTTGAAAACGAGCGCTTCAGTGCGCGTGCGTCGTACAACTGGCGTGAGAAGTGGCTGATCACTCCCTCGGGTCGCGGCGCCCTGCCGGAGTTCAACGAGAGCTTCGGCTCTCTGGACGCGTCCGTGAGCTACAACATTCTGCCCGGATTTACCGTGTTCCTGGAGGCGATCAATCTGCTCGATGAGCAGCGCATCGAGCACAACACGCCATTGCGTCGAATCGCGAACGAGACTTACGGATCGCGCTACTTCCTCGGAGTGCGTGCGCGATTGTGAGTGCGGGTCGAGGCGGCGTGTGGCATGACAGCCCCCTTTCATCGCTGCACGCCGCCTTGCAACCCCATCCCGAGAATTCATATTGAAGAACAAACATGACTAAACGCTCGTTGGCCTTGCTGCTGCTGTCGTTCGTTTCCTGGACCGCCGCGTCGGCGGAGCCGCTTCGAGCCAGTGTGACGGTGCGCACCGACCAGCCCGGCAGCGTGATCGATCCGGGCATCTACGGTCAGTTCGCGGAGCACCTTGGCAGCGGCATCTACGAGGGAATCTGGGTGGGCGAGAACTCGCCCATTGCCAACACTCGCGGCCTGCGAAACGATGTCGTCGCGGCACTCAAAGAGCTGGGCGTCCCGGTCCTACGCTGGCCCGGCGGGTGCTTCGCCGATGAATATCACTGGCGCGACGGCATCGGCCCGCGCGACCAGCGACCGACGCGCATCAATACGACCTGGGGCGGCGTCGTCGACGACAACGCGTTCGGCACTCACGAGTTCATGGACTTCGCCGAGCTGATCGGCGCCGAGGTCTATGTGAATGGCAACGTCGGCACCGGCTCGGCGCGAGAAATGGCCGAATGGGTCGAGTACATGACCGCCGATAACAATTCCACGCTGGCGCAGCTGAGGCGTGCCAACGGTCGCGACAAGCCCTGGCGATTGCATTACTTCGCGGTCGGCAACGAGACATGGGGCTGCGGCGGCAACATGCGGCCAGAGTTCTACGCAGATCTGTACCGCCAGTACGCGACGTTCATCAAAACGCCGCGCGACAACCGACCTCAGCACATCGCCAGCGGCGCAAATGGCAGCAACACGGAATGGACCGAGGTGCTGATGCGTGAAGCGGGCAAAAACATGGATGCCATCAGCGTGCACTACTACACCCTGCCCCGTGGCGCATGGAAGGAGAAAGGCGCGGCCACGGGCTTCCCCGAAGCCGAATGGATCTCGACGTTCAAGCGCACCTTGCGAATGGATGAGATCCTGACCAATCACGGCAAGATCATGGATCGCTACGATCCGGAAAAGCGCGTCTCGCTGCTGGTCGATGAATGGGGCACCTGGTATGACGTCGAGCCAGGCACCAACGAGGGCTTTCTGTATCAGCAGAACAGCCTGCGCGATGCCCTGGTCGCGGCGGTCAACTTCAATATCTTTCATCGTCACGCCGACCGGGTGCGCATGACGAACATCGCGCAGATGGTGAACGTGCTGCAAGCCATGATCCTCACCGACGGACCGAAGATGGTGAAGACGCCGACGTATCACGCGTTCGCCATGTACAAGCCCTTCCGAGGTGCCACGCATGTTCCGGTGGAAATATCGACGGCCGACTACCAGCTCGGCTCTGAGAGCGTTCCGGCTGTGCATGCCACAGCCGCGCGAGACAAAACCGGTGCCCTGCATATCGCGCTCGCGAATCTGGATCCACAGCGCGCCGCTTCGGTCGAGCTGCGCATGCCGAACCAGGTTTTCAAGGCGCTACAAGGGCAGATCCTGACTGCATCGAAAACCGATGCGATCAATACATTCAATGCGCCCGACACCGTACGCCCCGCCGCGTTCACAGTGCCCAAGGCTCGGGGCGAGCGCTTGCAGATCGAGGTCCCTGCGAAGTCACTGCTCGTATTGAGCCAGAGGTAGGCCGTGAGCACTTCCAATACGATTGCCTTTCGTATGCAGCTGAAGCCTGGCAGAGTGGATGAATACCGGCGCCGCCACGACGAGCTGTGGCCGGAGCTGGTCCAGACGCTGCACGAAGCGGGGATCTACGACTATTCCATCTTTCTCGACCCCGCGACGTTGCAACTGTTCGCCGTGCTCAAGTTGCGCCCCGGCCATCGCCGTGATGAGCTGCCCGACCATCCGGTCATGAAGCGCTGGTGGCTGTACATGGCGGAGCTGATGGAGACCGAGCCCGATCTGCGACCGCGCGAATGGCCGCTGGTGCCCATGTTTCATCTGGAGTGAAGGAAGTTTCATGCCCGTACAGCTTCGCGATTACGACACGGCACGCATCCATCGCACCGTCCAGCTGCTGATTTCCAATCTGGTCGATCTGAAAGATTCCTCCGGCGAGTTCCTGCTGCGGCTCGATGACGGCCGCGTCATCGACACCAAGGGCTGGAACGATTGGGAGTGGACCCACGGCATCGGGCTGTACGGCATTCAGCAGTATTTCCAGCTCACCGGCGAGCCGCGGTGTCTGCAAATCATCAAGGACTGGTTCCGCGATCGCTTCGCCGCGGGCACGCCGACCAAGAACGTCAACACCATGGCGCCGTTCCTCACGCTGGCGAACCTTTACGAGCAGTATCGCGATCCGACCTACGTGCCCTATCTGGATACCTGGGCCGAGTGGGTCATGCACGACATGCCTCGCACGGAAGAGGACGGACTGCAACACATCGTCTTCAATTCAGAGAATCCGCAGCAGCTGTGGGATGACACGCTGATGATGTGCGTACTGCCGCTGGCGCGCATCGGACAGGTCTTGGGACGGCCGCAGTATCTCGAAGAGGCGCGCCGGCAGTTCCTGCTCCATGTCAAATACCTGCACGACCGCCGCACCGGCCTGTGGTTTCACGGCTGGACGTTCGACGGTCGGCACAACTTCGCCGAGGCGCTGTGGGCGCGCGGCAATTGCTGGGTGACCATCGCGATTCCCGAGTTCATCGAGATGCTGAACCTGCAGCCGGGCGATGCACTGCGTGAATTCCTGATCGACACGCTGAAAGCGCAAGTCTGGACGCTGCAGAACCATCAGGACGCCAGCGGCCTGTGGCATACGCTGATCGACGACCCGTCATCGTACCTGGAAGCCTCCGCAACGGCCGGCTTCGCCTACGGTATTCTCAAAGCCGTTCGCCGCCGCTATCTGCCGGAGAAATATCTGGATATCGCTCTGCGTGCGGTTCGAGGTGTGCTCGAGAACATCAGCGACACGGGCGAGCTGCGCAATGTGTCTTTCGGCACTGCCATGGGCTCGGACCTGGACTTCTATCGCAACATCCCGCTGACGCCCATGCCGTACGGCCAGGCCATGGCCATGCTGTGCCTGGGTGAATTCCTGCGCACCCGCATCTGACCGTCATGGCCACTCGCACGGTCCGATTCGGCCACTACCTCGCGTACGGAAGCAATGACTTCCTCGGCGCCGGGGCGATGTCGGTCATCAGTGGCTGGATCCTGTTCTTCTATACGACCTTCTGTGGTCTCACCGCCGTGCAAGCCGCCGCGATCTTCGCGATCGCGCGGCTGTTCGACGCTGTGGCCAGTCCGCTGATCGGCTACATCTCCGATCATTTCCATCGCACCGCCCTCGGCCGTCGCTTCGGCCGTCGGCGGTTCTTCATTCTGTTGGCCGTGCCGCTGCTGCCGAGCTTTGCGCTCATGTGGATCGACGGCATGAACTTCTGGTACTACCTCATCACGTACGTGTTCTTCGAGGTCGTGTACGCGATGGAGCTGATTCCATACGAAACACTGGCCGCGGAGATGTCGCCGGACTACAAGGTCAAGGCGAAGTTTGCCGGCGCCCGCATTCTGTGCGGTCAGGTAGCCGCCATCCTGGCGGGCGTGCTGCCCGGCCGCATCATCGAAGCGTTCGGCAAAAGCTCGGCCGAAACGTTCTTTTATCTGGGCGTGATCTTCTCGGTGATCTTCATGCTGGTCGCCCTGGCCGTCTTCACGTTCACCTGGGAGCGGCCGCGCGAAGAGATCGAGAGCATCGCCGTCCACCAAGCCGATCGATCGCCGTTACGGCGTTTGACTCAGCTGTACTCCGACTTGATTGCGACATTGCGAATTCGAGCATTCAGGCTGCACCTCGGCATGTACCTGGGCGGTTACATCAGCCAGGACATCTTCAACGCCGTGTTCACCTACTTCGTCGTGTTCGCGCTCGGCAGCAGTGTCGTCACTGCGTCGAATCTGATGGGCACGATGGCCTTCGCGCAGCTGCTCGCCGTCGCCATCTTCATTCCGATGTGCCTGCGCCTGCATCCGGCACCCTCCTATCGGATTGCCGTGACCTTGTACGCCACTGCCGTGCTGGGATTCGTCGCGCTCTATCAAATGCACCCGGTGCCCGCCTGGTGGGTCTACGCACCCGTGCTGCTGGCGGGCTTGGGCCGCGGCGGACTCAACTACATTCCGTGGAACACATATAACTATATGGCGGACGTCGATGAGATCGTCACCGGCCGGCGCCGTGAAGGCGCGTTCGCGGGCGTCATGACGTTCATTCGCAAGACGTCTCAGGCCGCCGCAGTCATGGGCGTCGGCTTCCTGTTGCAGGCCGGCGGCTTTATTTCCGGAAACACCAGCCAATCCGCCTCAGCCGTGCAAACGATCGTGCTGGTGCTGGCACTGGGCACCCTGACCCTGCTCGCGTTCGGCTGGATCGTCTCGCTGCGTTTCCACCTCGATCGCGACACGCATGCGGTGTTGATGCGGGAGATTCAGCGCTTCAAGGAACAGCCCGATCCAACGCCCGATCCGGAGCATCGGCGGATCGTTGAGGATTTGACGGGATGGCAGTACGAGGAGCTGTGGGGCAAGCAACGCGTGCCTGGCAAGTTGGCCCAACCCACCCCATCCGCAGGTCCCGACCCCACAACCAGCACTTGAGCGTCCGCATCCTTCATAGGAAACGAGCGGATCTAACCCGCCATCCCGACGGGCGGTGCACAGTGACAGCGCGCCGCCCGTCAATCTAAACTCTCCGGCAGCGGGAACAAACTGCGATCCTCAGATCGCGCTGCACGGCAGCACCTCAGGGATGCTGACTTACAACTATCTCATCTCCCCTGTGCTCCACGCACCAGCTCGCGTGCGCACCTTCGACCTGTCTCGTTTTTCTATCAACGCCTGGCGTGAGGACGAATCATGATCGACGAACGCGCGTTTATATCCAAAGTCGAAAGCGCAGACGTTGAAGAGTTCGCACGAATTCTGGCGCGCCCCAACCTCGAAGAGGAACGCGCGCTGCGCGCACACTTGGGCGATGAGCGATATGGCCGCCTGCATGCCACCGCGCTTCGCCAAACTGCGCGCCGCGGCACACGCAGCCCGAAAGGCAATGTAGTGGTGATCCATGGAATCATGGGCGGTGAGCTCACGTCGCACAAAGGCGGCGACACCGATCACATCTGGGCCAAGGTCATCGCACTCATGGGCGGCAAAGCGACGCGCCTGCGCTTGAGCGAAGACGGCCGATCGGATGCCGATCCGCAGTATCAGGTGCAAGCCTCCGGGATCCTGAAGCGCTCGTATGGCGAGCTACTGCTCGAGCTGGCGGATCAATGGAACGTGCGTGCGTTCTGGTACGACTGGCGCAAGGATCTCACGCTCGCGGCGGCGGATCTCGATGCCAGGATTCGCTCCTGGTTCGGCGCCGATACACCAGTTCATATCGTCGCGCATTCGATGGGCGGATTGGTCGCACGCACTTTCATTCGTGACTACCCAAAGCGCTGGCAGAAGATGGGTCGCCTGATCATGCTGGGCACACCGAACCACGGCTCATTCGCGATTCCGCAAGTCATCACGGGCCTGGAAGGAATGGTGAGGAAGCTGGCGCTGCTCGATCTGAAGCACCGGCTGGACGAGTTGCTGCCCGTGTTCAACTCGTTCGTCGGCTCGTATCAGATGCTCCCCTCGCCGCTCGTCATGTCGGAGATCCAGTGGCTCTACAAGTCGGCCGCTTACGCGCCGCTCGCGGTTCCGCAAGCACATCTGGATACCGCTTTGAAACATCATGAGTCGCTCGCGAAGATCGTCGACACGCAGCGCATGATCTACATCGCGGGTTGCGATCAATTGACCTTCTGTGGCTTGAAGAAAAAGCAGCCTGCCGCCGAGGATGCTTACCTGGTAACGATGGATGGCGATGGCCGCGTGCCCCATCAATTGGGAGAGCTTCGCGGTGTCACGACTTACTACATCAAGGAAGGCCATGGCGATCTGCCCGGCAATGACAAGGTCATCGCCGCCACCGCCGAGCTCCTGCTGTCCGGTGAGACGCAGCTGCTTCCGGAGCAGAAGCCAATCACTCGCGCGCAGCGCTCGCAAAGCGAGCTCGCACAGGAAATCTGGAGCAATCAGAAGAAAGATATCGAACAGTTTCGCGCCTTGGCGGAAACCACGCGTTCGCGCGCTTCGACTGCGGCAGCCACCAGCGAGGTCGATCCGGGCGAACGTGAGCTCGAAGAAAATCTCACCCGTGCGTTCCTCCCCACGCAGCCGCAACGTTCCGACTTCGAAACATTGACGTTTGCGCCGCCGACGATCGAGATTGCACTCGTGGAAGGCAGTATCGCTGACAACACATTCCCGGCGGCCGGCCTGCCTGTCGATGCAATCTCCGTGGGGCACTACATCGGGGTACGGCCCCAGAATGCGGAACGCGCGCTGGACGCGGCAATTTCAAGCGCACTCGGCAACTCCCGCGGCAACGGTCAGCGTAAAGATGGCCTGATCTCCGAATACACCGATCGTGGCGTGCTGCGCGGTGAGCTCGGCCAGCCGTTCTTCATCGACGATCCGCGCGCCCGAGGCCAGCGCGTCGTCGTTCTTGCCGGGATGGGTTTACCTGGTCGCTTCGGCACTCCCGAGTTGGCTGTCCTGGTCCGGGAGCTGTGCTGGTCGCTTGCCCGGATGGGCAAGAGGCATCTTGCGACCGTTCTCATTGGCAGCGGCACGGGCAACATTTCGGTGGCCGATGCGGTGCGCGCATGGTTGCGAGGCATTGCCGCGGCGTTCTCCGGCATGGACCAGCCCCACCAGCAGACGCTTCGGCGAGTGACCTTCGTCGAGATCGATCCCAGGCGGTTGATCGAGATCAATGCCACGCTTGCGCACCTGGAGAAATCGCCCGCGCCATACCTCAATGTGAAGTACGGCAAGCTCAGCCAGGCTGCCATCACCCGCTTGTTGCGGTCGGTCGAGATCAAACTGAAAGAGCGCGCTCGCACCGAGTGGCAAGAATGGAAAATAAAGGCGCAGGGTCAACGACAGAGCAGCGAAGTGCCCACTCGCATGACCGTGGAACGCGATCGAGATGGGTACAGGTTCGGGGCCGTCTCCGAGATCGCCTCCGTGCCGGAGCGGACGACTGTGCTCGACGATACGCTGCTGAGACAGGCCAACGATCAGCTCGCTGCGAGCACCAGCTGGGAAAGACAGCGTGAGGCAGGCGATCTGCTCGGCCGCTTGTTGTTTCCGGCAGATCTCAAGTCCCACTTGAGTGGAGACGCACCGGTTGTGATGACCATGGACAGCGCAACCGCGCGCGTACATTGGGAAATGATCGCGCACAAAGAACACTCGCGCGCCACACAGGGCAACGGTGCCAACGGGATGGTCGATGAATTTCTAGGAACGACCCGCGGCTTCACACGCCAACTCCGCTCGACGTTTGCGCCCCCGCCTGAGCCGCCACCGCCGGCACGCCGCATACTGCGCGTTCTCATCGTAGCCGATCCCGCAGCGGACGCACCGCTTCCCGGCGCGCAGCAAGAGGGTGCGACGCTCGCCGATCTATTCCGCAGCTTCAACACCGTGCATGGCTCACGCACGGAAAGCCGCATCGAAGTAAAAACATTGTTGGGCCCGACTGAAGCGACGCGCTTCAACGTGCTACAGGAGCTGGTGCTGCGGCCATATGACGTGCTGCATTTCGCGGGACACTGCGCGTTCGATGCCAACAAGCCGCGCGACTCGGGCTGGATCTTCTCAAAAGAAGAGCGCCTGGCCGCCAATGAGCTGAACCGGATCGATCGCGTTCCAAATTTTGTGTTCTCGAACGCGTGCGAGTCGGGCATCACCGATGGCCGCATCACGCGACGGCCGGCACGATCCGCAGCGCTCGCCCCGAGCTTTGCAGAAGCATTCTTCGCAAAAGGCGTGGCGAACTTCGTTTGCACCGCCTGGCGCATCGACGACATCGCCGCGGGCGAGTTCGCGCTGACACTCTATTCGTGCCTGCTGGGCTTGAGCGTGGACTCGAACAATCCGCGCAAATTCACCGCAACCGACGCGATGTATCTCCACGAAGCGATGCGCGATGCACGTCGCCAGATCGCCGAGAGAGACTACGGCGTCAAGACCTGGGGCGCGTACCAACACTACGGCAACCCGTACTTCCGCTTCTTTGATGGGAGCACGTTTTCGGCGCAGCCAGACAAGCCGGCGGGCACCTCCGCAAAGAGGCGGTCACGCCGGGGCAAGAAGCAAAGCCCTAAGAGGAAAAGGTAGCATCGGTTCAGCAGCTATCTGTAAGCAAAACCGACGGCGCCTCAAAAAACAGTGATCCACTCTCCGTTTCCAGATCGCGGAGCTGGCGTGCCTCTAGGAAAACAGGGCGCAGCGTGTACTATCCGCAGCTGATCAGGGAGTCACTGATCGAACCTGGTACCAAGCGCGCTGGATGAAAACCGATGCACACGGGGAGTAACGCAGAACCCAATCTGGACATCCTGCGGGCTTTGGCTGTTTTGATGGTTCTGGCCGATCACGTCGCCGAGATGGTGGCGATCCAGAACCCCGGCCTCTCTTTTCATCCGTACGATCTGATTCTCGGCCGACTGGGCGTGCTGCTGTTCTTTGTACACACGGCGCTGGTGCTCAATTGCTCAATGGAGCGCACCAGGCTGTCGGGCTGGAACGACATTCGATCGTTCTATATCCGTCGCATCTTTCGCATCTATCCGTTGGCTATCGCAACCGTCGTGCTCGTGGTTGCGCTTCAGGTACCCGCCATGCCCTGGCGCGAATACCAGGTTGACTTCGCATCGATCCTGACCAGCCTGACCCTCACCGGCAATCTGCTCTACACGGCGCCGGTCCAAGTCCCCATGTGGTCGCTGCCGATCGAAATGCAGATGTATCTTGCCCTGCCGCTCATTTATCTGGCCGTACGCGGGCGGCCGCTGTGGGTACTGGCGCTGTGGCTCCTGTCTTTGCCATTGGCGTGGCTGCAGCCGACCTACCTGGGTCGATTCAACGTGATCGCATTCGCGCCCTGCTTCCTTGGCGGCGTACTCGCGTTCTCGCTGGCGCAGCGCTCGCAGTTCAAGCTGCCGGGATGGACGTGGCTACCTGCCCTGCTGCTGATCGGCGCCGCCTATGTGCTGCTCCAAAGCCGTATGCAGAACATCCATTTCCCGCCGGTACAGTGGCTGACGTGCCTGCTCGTGGGCGCCATCATTCCATCGTTCAGCGATTCAACGTCGCAAGCACTGAACACTGCCTCAGCCTTCGTCGCCAAGTACTCCTACGGCATCTATCTGTTCCACATCCCCGCCATCTGGCTGGGTTGCGTCGTGCTGTCCGAGGCGTCCGCCTGGCTGCAATGGACGATTGCCGCGGTGACGCTGTGTGTGCTGACTGGCGCGGGGTTCCATCTGATCGAGAGTCCGGCGATCAAGCTGGGAGCGAGACTGGCGACCCGGCGGCCTGCAGTACTGCAGCCCGCAATGAATTGATTCAGGACAAGCGATGCTCGCCATCGGCATTGCTCTCGGTGTCGCCTTGATCGCTGTAGCGATCTGGCTGGTCTGGCCGACGCGAGCATCTGACGATCCACCGCCGACGCCAGACGAATACTGGGCCGACATGGAAGCCGACGAACGAGCACGGCGCGGCAAAGAGTGAGCTAGATCGTAAGTGACCGAGAGTCGGCCGGCATGGAGGCTCGGGCCGGAATCGAACCGGCGTAGACGGCTTTGCAGGCCGCTGCATAACCACTTTGCTACCGAGCCGTAGGAGTGGGTAGGAGTGGTGAAACCCCAACTCCCGCCGGTACCGCCGGAACCTTATCGACTTTCTAAGTTGCTGGCGGCACTAAAGAAATGGAGCGGGAAACGAGGCTCGAACTCGCGACCTTAACCTTGGCAAGGTTACGCTCTACCAACTGAGCTATTCCCGCGTCGCGCCCGGAAGCAGTGCTTCCGGAGAGGCCGCTATTCTAGGGTCGAGATTGAAAGTGTCAAGGCAAGTTGTGCATTTCGAACAACTTTATCTTGCGCCAGAGCGCATCAGGTCCGGCCAGGCCGCCCGTAGGTAAACCACCATGGACCACAATGTCAGTGCAGCCGCCGCCACCAGACAGTAAACCCCCAATTCGAACGCGGGGATAATCCACACGTTCTCGCGAAACAGCATCATCGACAGGCCGGTCATCTGGAAGATGGTCTTGATCTTGCCGATCGACGACACCGCCACCTTGCCCCGCGCGCCCATCTCGGCCATCCATTCACGAAGCGCGGAAATGGTGATTTCGCGCCCGACGATCACCGTTGCAGTCAGCGTGATGAGGGTGTGCGGGTCGAACTTGATGAAGTTCAGCATCGGCGGGTCGTAGCTGACCAGCAGAATCAGCGCGACTGCGACCATCAACTTGTCCGCCACCGGATCGAGGAACGCGCCCAGCGCGGACGTCTGACCGAGCTTGCGCGCGAGATAGCCGTCGAGCGAGTCCGTGACCGCAGCAAGAATGAAGATCCAACCCGTGGCCGCCTTGGCCCAGTGTTGGTCCATGTAGAAGAGGACGACCACCAGCGGAATCATGATGATCCGCGCTACGGTCAGAATATTCGCGATGGGAAAAGTCACTGGGGGGAATTGTAAGGACTTTTCAGCCGTTCGCGTGCAATGTGTCATAGATCGATTGCGCCAGTTTACGACTGATCCCGTGAACTTTGGCCAGATCGTCGATTCCTGCCCGGGTTACCCCTTGCAGACCGCCGAACTGACGCAGCAGTTCCCGCCGTTTGCGCGGCCCGAGCCCAGGCACAGTCTCGAGGACGGATTGAGTCCGCGCTTTGCCTCGGCGCGCCCGGTGACCAGTGATTGCGAACCGGTGCGCCTCATCGCGCACGCGCTGGATCAAGTGCAGCGCCGGCGAATCCGGCGGCAGCACGGTCGGCAGCTCGTGCCCCGGCAGGAACAAACGCTCCTGCCCCGGCCGGCGGTCCGCGCCTTTCGCGACACCTGCGATCAACACATTATTGATCTCCAGCTCCGTCAACACTTCCGTAGCCTGGGCAAGTTGCCCGGGCCCGCCGTCGATCAGCAGCACATCCGGGGTCGGCGCTTCGCCCTTCTTGACGCGCGCATAGCGCCGCGACAACGCCTGGCGCATGGCGCCGTAATCGTCGCCGGGCGCAATGCCTTCGATGTTGAAGCGCCGATAGTCGCTCTTGATCGGACCTTCAGGACCGAACACGACGCAAGACGCCACCGTGCGCTCACCCATCGTGTGACTGATGTCGAAGCACTCTATA
Source organism: Steroidobacter cummioxidans (assembly GCF_003104955.1). Taxonomy (NCBI): domain Bacteria; kingdom Pseudomonadati; phylum Pseudomonadota; class Gammaproteobacteria; order Steroidobacterales; family Steroidobacteraceae; genus Steroidobacter; species Steroidobacter cummioxidans. The sequence continues at coordinate 20,948 of NZ_LSRW01000081.1, forward strand.
CGCGCTGGAGGATTCGGCAAATTGAAGACTTCCTGCATGGCTTGCAGCTGTTCGACCCCGGTCGCCTCCGTGGCTCGACGCATCTTCACGCCCAACTCGGCATTGGTACGCGCCATCTCCAGCCAACGCGCACGCACGCCGCGAACGCTCGGGCGAATCCGCACCGACCGCTCCATGCGCTCGCTCAGCGCCTGCTCGAGCGTGTCTGCGTCTTCGATCTGTTCGTTGATCAGGATCTCGCCTGGCGCCTCGCGCCCCAGGTAGTACTGCGCCAGAAAGCCCGACAGCAGCTCGCCCGCTTCAGCAATGCCTGGCTTCGGGAAAAAGTTGCTGCTGCCGAGATTGCGCCCGCCGCGCACGAATACGATGGACACGCAGTGATCGCTGCCGTGAGACACGAGCGCGACGGCATCGATGTCCTCAGTGGCATTGCGTGTGACCGACTGAGTCGAATGGATGGCCTTGATGCCATTGATCTGGTCGCGCAGCCGCGCGGCCTTCTCGAACTCCAGCGCCTGCGAGGCCTCTTCCATGCGCTGCGCCAGATCGTCGACCAGCTCGGCGCCCTTGCCTTCCAGTACCTTGATGGCGTCGTTCACGTCTTGGCCGTACTGCTCCGGCGAGATCAAGCGCACACACGGCCCCGAGCAGCGCTTGATCTGGTGCTGCAGGCACGGCCGCGAGCGGTTGGCGAAGAACGAGTCGCTGCAGGGACGCAGCAGGAACAACTTCTGCAGGAGCAGGATGGTCTCGCGCGTCGCCCTGGCATTTGGATAGGGACCGAAAAAGCGGCCCGGCAGCTTGCGAGTGCCGCGATAGAAGCTGATGCGCGGATACTCTTGCTCGGTCGTGACGTAGAGGTACGGAAAGCTCTTGTCGTCGCGCAGAGTGACGTTGAAGCGCGGCCGATGCCGCTTGATCAGGTTGTACTCGAGCAGCAGCGCCTCGGTTTCCGACGCCGTCACCGTCACTTCGACGTTGGCAACCTGCGAAACCATCGCCATGGTCTTCGCCGCCTGCGCCTTGCCCACGAAGTAAGTCGTGAGTCGATTCTTGAGATTGCGCGCCTTACCGACGTACAGCACCTCGCCATCGGCGCCGATCATGCGGTAGACGCCTGGGCGCTGACTGACGTTGGCCAGGAACAGCTTGGAATCGAAGGTGGCGCTCGATGAACCGGTCATAGCGTCATTTTAGAGGATGAAGCCGGCCAGCGCTGGTCAGGTATTTCCGGGCGCAGATTCAATGAGCGCCTTGGCCCGAGCAAACACCGCCTCGAACATCTCCTCCGTCAGCCGCCGCGTGTTCGTGTTGTAGCGGCTGCAGTGATACGAATCGATCAGCCACTGCCCTCCCGGCAGCTTGAACTCGGCGCCATGGCCAAACTTATAGCTCCCGGCCTTCAACCCGAGCGTGCGCAGGACCGCGTTGTGTCCGATCGAGCCTAGCGCCAACAGGACGACGTTCTTCGGTGCCACTGCAAGCTCAGCTTGCAGGTAGTGATTGCAGGTGGTGATCTCGACCGGCAGCGGCTTGTTGTCCGGCGGCACGCACTTCACGGCGTTGCTGATGCGCGCGTTGATGAGCTTCAGACCATCGTTGCGATGAATGGATTCCGGCTTGTTGGCGAAGCCGAACTTGTACAGCGTTTGGTACAGCAACACCCCCGCATAGTCACCCGTGAACGGCCGCCCAGTCGCATTTGCACCGTGAAAGCCAGGCGCGAGGCCGATGATGATCAGGTGCGCCTTGCGATCGCCGAAGGGCGCGACGGGTGCGCAGTAGTAATCGGGATACTGCTTGCGCCCCTCCTCCAGAAACGCGGCGAGGCGCGGACAATCGGTGCAAGTGCGGTCGAAAACCACGCCGTCTGAAGGCCACAGGCCATTGCTCGGCTTGTCGTCGGTCAGCGCGAGCTGCTTGAGCGGCGCGCTCTTGTGGGTACGGGGAATGGAGATCGGCTCGGCGCGTTTGGCCGAGGTTTTAGCGGTCTTTGCGGGAGATTTGCGGGCGGAGGACTTGCTCATCCGCCCATTGTACTTGGCCCACCCAGCGAGCGGTCGCCTGGGCTATTGGCGCTTACGGCGACGAGCCACGGCGCTGCCCAGCAACCCAACGCCGAAGAGCGCGAGTGTGCTCGGCTCAGGGACGTTGCCCGTCGAGATAGCGAGCGAATCGATGGAGAAGCTCGTGAAGTTGGTACCGAGCGTCACGCACGCATCGGCGTTGAAACATTGCCTGGTCTGTTCTTGGTAGTAGCCGAAGGGCGCCAGCGTCGCCAGCACTGGCAACAGACTCACCAGATCGAAGCCGTTCGCAAGATCAATGAGATCCTCGGAGTTGTTGGGATCCGACCAGTACAGCCCGAACTGGCGGGACAGGTATTGGCCGGGTTGCGAATACAGCTGCGTCGAGGCATCCGCGACCCCAACCCGGTCGGACCGGAGAAACGGATCGGAGGGATATTCCAAACCGTCGACATAGCCTGTGGCGCGGGCAAATGCCCCGGCGTCGTAGCTCACGCCGCCAATGACCAGATCGCTGGTGATGGCACCACCCGTTTCGCTGAGCGTTGTCCACCGCTGCCCCGGATAGACATGGGCTTGTAACTGCAGCTGGTCGGTTTCCACCGTGATGCGTCCGGTCACGCTTCGACCAGGCATCGACGGATCGTAGTTCTGGATGCTGCCGAAATCGGTGAAGAAGGACTCAGTTACCGTGCCGGTGAAATCGAAAACGATCGGCACCGCGTTCGCCGCGCCAGTGACAAAGCCGACAGTGGCGGCCAGCGCCGCGCGGGCAAGAACTGCTTTGGTACGCTTCATCCAAACGCTCCTGATCCGTAGGTTCGAGGCAGGAGCGAGTGTACTGATATATCGAACGATCAACTACAAAATGCGACATCGGATCGATTGTTTGTAAATCGATCCGACACTCACAAGGTCTGCAGGCTTCCCTCCACTTCCTGCTCCTCGCTGTGGCACGTGAGCGGGAGGGAAGCCGCAGTGGATCGGATCATCAAGACGCCTTGTGGAACTGCTCTTCTTCCGTCGAGCCCTTCATCGCCGTCACTGACGACTGACCGGCGGTGACCGTCTGCGTCACATCGTCGAAGTAGCCGGCGCCGACTTCGCGCTGGTGCTTGGTGGCAGTGTAGCCATCCTTCTCCGAGGCGAATTCCTGCTCCTGCAGCTGCACGTACGCCGCCATCTGCGTCGCCTTGTAGCCCTTGGCGAGCTGGAACATCGAGTAGTTCAGCGCATGGAAGCCGGCCAGCGTGATGAACTGGAACTTGTAGCCCATCGCGCCCAGCTCGCGCTGAAACTTCGCGATCGTGGCGTCGTCCAGCTTCTTCTTCCAGTTGAACGACGGCGAGCAGTTATACGCCAGCAGCTTGCCCGGGAATTTCTTGTGGATGGCTTCGGCGAACAGCCTGGCATCGTGCAGGTCCGGCTTGCCGGTCTCGCACCAGATCATGTCGCAGTAAGGCGCATACGCGAGGCCGCGAGCGATCGCCTGGTCCAGACCGGCGTTCACGTAGAAGAAGCCTTCGCTGGTGCGCTCTTTGCCCTTGATGAAAGGACGATCGCGCTCATCCACATCGGCCGTCAGCAGGTTCGCCGACTCGGCATCGGTACGAGCGACGAGCACGGTCGGCACGCCAGCGGTGTCAGCAGCCAGACGCGCCGAGACCAATTTGCTGATCGCCTCGGACGTCGGCACCAGCACCTTGCCGCCCATGTGGCCGCACTTCTTCGCCGACGACAGCTGATCTTCGAAGTGCACGCCGGCGGCGCCCGCTTCGATCATGGCCTTCATCAGCTCGAACGCATTGAGCACGCCGCCGAAACCGGCTTCGGCGTCAGCGACGATGGGCTTCAGCCAGTCGACGGACCTGTCGCCTTCGGCGGTGGTGATCTGGTCGGCACGCACCAGCGTGTTGTTGATGCGCTTGACGACCTGCGGCACCGAGTTGGCGGGATATAGCGACTGGTCGGGATACATCTCGCCCGCGAGGTTCGCATCGCCGGCGACCTGCCAGCCCGACAGATAGATCGCATCCAGGCCAGCCTTCACCTGCTGCATGGCCTGATTGCCGGTCAGCGCGCCGAGCGCGTTGACGAACGGCTTTTCGTTCACGTACTTCCACAGCTTTTCCGCGCCCAGTCGAGCCAGCGAGTGCTCGATGTGCACGGAGCCACGCAGACGCACCACATCCTCGGCCCGATATGTCCGTTCCACGCCCTGCCAGCGCGGGTTGGTTTCCCAGTCTTTACGAAGTTCTTCAGCGGAAGGGAGTGTCATAGGAACCTCGAAATTAGTAATCGATCAGTGAATGACCCCATAAGCCGGCAGAGTGATGAACGTTTCGAACTCGGGCGCGGTCGTGATCTGGTCGATCAACGCAGCAGCGCGCTCGAAGTTGCCGCTCGCGAACGCTTTTTCGCCTACTGCTGCGCGCAACTTCCCCAACTCTTCTTGCGTGATCGCACGGCACAGCTCGACGGTCACCTTACGGCCATCTTCGAGCACGCCGCCCGGATGCTTGATCCATTGCCAGATCTGCGCACGAGAAATTTCCGCAGTCGCTGCGTCTTCCATCAAGTTATTGATGGGGACACACCCCAACCCCCCGAGCCATGCAGCGAGATATTGAATCGACACGCTCACGTTGCCGCGTAACCCGGCTTCGGTGATCGTGCCCTGCGGAATCTGCAACAAATCCGTCGCGGTCACGTCGATCTCAGGAATCTTGTGCAACTGATTCGGCGTCGGCATCAGGCGATCGAACACGTCCATCGCCACCGGCACCAAACCGGGATGCGCGACCCAGGTGCCGTCGTGGCCATCGCCAGCTTCGCGCTCTTTGTCGGCGCGGACTTTGGCGAGTGCCTCTGCATTGGCCTGCGGATCGCTCTTGATCGGGATTTGCGCTGCCATCCCGCCCATCGCGAATGCACCGCGACGATGACAGGTGCGGATGACGAGCTTCGAATACGAGCGCAGGAAGTGCGTGGTCATCGTCACCTGCTGACGATCCGGCAGCACGAAATCGGGCCGGCGCGCGAACTTCTTGATGAAGCTGAAGATGTAGTCCCAGCGACCGCAGTTGAGCGCGACGATGAAGTCCTTCAGCTCGAACAGGATCTCGTCCATCTCGAACGCCGCGAGAATGGTTTCGATCAGCACCGTGACCTTGATGGTCTGCGACGCCAGGCCAAGCTTGTCTTCGGAGTAGCGCAACACGTCCGCCCACAGACGCGCTTCGAGATGACTTTCGAGCTTGGGCAAATAGAAGTACGGGCCGGTGCCGTGCGCCCGCAACGCCGCATGGTTATGGAACAAGTACAGACCGAAATCGACGCAGGCCCCGGGAGCAGGACGACCGTCCACATATATATGCTTCTCGAACAGGTGCCAGCCGCGCGGGCGCACGATGAGCGTCGCGATCTGCGGATTGAGGCGGTACTGCTTGCCGTCCGGGTTGGTGAACGAGATCGAGCGGTTCACGGCATCGCGCAGATTGAGCTGACCTTGCACGACGTTGTCCCAGGTCGGCGTCATCGAGTCTTCGCAATCGGCCATGAACACTTTGGCGCCCGAGTTGAGCGCATTGATGATCATCTTCCGATCGGTCGGGCCAGTGATCTCGACGCGGCGATCCTGCAGATCGGCCGGGATCGACGTCACGCGCCAGTTGCCCTCGCGAACACTGCGCGTCTCGGGCAGGAAGTCCGGCAACGCACCGGCATCGATCTCACGCTGACGTGCAGCCCGGGCATCGAGCAACGACGTCACCCGATCGCCAAAGCGCCGGGTCAGATCGGCGACGAACTCCAGGGCGGCGGGGGTCAAAATGGACTCATACCCGGGGCGCATTGCCCCGCGGATTTCGATGCCCGTGGTGCTCGGATCCACCGCTGGATTGGTCGCCATTGCCGCTCCCCATTGCGAAAGTGGATGCACCTTAGCGAGTTCCCGTCTGTGGGTAAAATATATGGTGAGTTAGAAACCGATATCTGGTACATATCTCACCATGGAACTGAGACATTTGCGCTACTTCATTGCTGTAGCTGAAGAAAAGCACATGACCCGAGCGGCCGAACGATTGGGTATTCAGCAGCCGCCGCTCTCCATGCAGATCCGAGCCCTGGAACAGGAGCTCGACGCCCAGCTGTTCCGCCGCCAGCCGCGCGGCGTCGAATTGACCGATGCCGGCCAGGCCTTCCTGGATCGAGCCCGGATCATCCTGGATCAGGTCGACCGAGCAGTCGCCACCACCCGCCGAACCGCCCGCGGCGAGGAAGGCCGAGTGGTCGTGGGCTTCACCAGCTCTGCCCCCTTCCACCCCTTCGTGCCCCGAGTGTTACGAGCGTTTCGTGAAGCGGCACCACTGGTGTCGTTGGTGCTCGAGGAGAGCGGCAGCAGCGAGTTGGTGCAGGGACTGCACAACGAAGAAATCGATGCAGCGTTCATTCGCTCGCCGGTCGCCGATGTGGTCGGGCTCACCGTGCAACCGTTGCTGGAAGAAAAAATGCTGGTGGCCTTGCCGACCGGTCACATCTTCGCGCGCCGCAGCAGCTTCAGTCGCAGCGTGTTGCTGCCACTGTCCGAACTCGCAAAAGAAACATTCGTGCTGTACAAGCGCCCCGGCGGCCCCGGCCTGTATGACACCATCATCGCAGCGTGCAAAAGCGCCGGCTTCAGCCCGCGCGTCGGACAAGAGGCGCCGCGAATCATTTCGACGCTGAATCTGGTGGCCTCGGGCATCGGCGTGTCGATCGTGCCCGCATCGCTGCAGCGATTGCAGATGGATGGCATCGTTTATCGCAAGCTCGAAGACATGCCGCAACTGACGGCGCCGCTGATTCTCGCTTGTCGTCGTGGTGAAAACGCCGCGGCCGTGCAACGCTTCCTGGATCTGGTGCTTGCGACCGCTCAGAACATTTGATGTGAATTGAATTGGGTCCGATGGATTCGCCTGCCCTGCTGCTGCTCAACAAACCGTTCCGCGTGCTCACTCAGTTCACGAGCGAGGACGGCAAAGCCACGTTGCGTGATTTCGTACACGCGCCGGGAATGCGCCCCGCCGGGCGACTCGATTACGACAGCGAAGGCCTGGTGTTGCTGACCAACTCCGGGCCGCTACAAACAAAGCTCGCCGACCCGCGCTGGAAACAGGAGAAGACCTACCTGGTACAGGTCGAAGGCGAGATCACCGATGACGCCCTCGCCCGCCTGCGTCGAGGCGTGCAGCTGAATGATGGAATGACTTTGCCGGCGGCAGCCGAGCGCATGGATGAACCCGAGTCGCTCTGGCCGCGCGACCCGCCGATTCGATTTCGCAAGGCTATTCCAACGAACTGGCTGAAACTGACGATTCGCGAAGGCCGCAATCGTCAGGTGCGACGCATGACGGCGGCGGTGAACTTGCCGACACTGCGCTTGATCCGATGGTCGGTCGGCCCATGGACATTGCAGGGACTCGCCCCGGGCGAGTCTCGAGCAGTCGATGCAATCGAGATCGCGACCTTTATGAAGCCTGCCAGCGGTCGAACGAACACGCACCCCAGACGCCGACGATAGCCGGCTCAAGTACCCGTATCGACCAGCCTCTTCTCACGCAGCACGACGATGAACACGCCGATCAACGTCACGGCGCCCCCGAGCAACATGCGGCTCGTCAATTGATCGTCCAGCAGCGTTACGCCGAAGAAAATACCGAACAGCGGCGACAGCAACGTAATCGGCGACAGGCTGGTCACCGGATATTTACCGACCAGGTAGTACCACGCCGTGTGCGCCAGCAAGCTGGACATCAAGGTCGTAAACGCCAGTGCGCTCCATGCCTTCCAGTCCGCCGCCTGAATCGCCTGCCACTGTCCTTGCTCGAACAACAGGCTCAACAGCATCAGCGTCGAACCGCCCGCAACCGCGATCCACGACTGCAATTCCAGCGCTTTGATGTTGTGCAGGCGCTTGACGAAAATCAAACCCAGCGAAGCGAAGAACGTCGATGCCACCACCAGCGCCAGGCCTTCCCAATAGGCAAACACACGTGGATCGAAGCTGATGATCACCATGCCGCCGAAGGCGAGCGTAATGCCCAGCGTACGACGCCATCGAATGGTCTCGCCGAGCAGCCAGATCGACAGCAGTGTGGAAATCGGCACGCCCATCTGACTGGCGATCGCCACGGTCGCCGCATCTTCGGCGTAATACACGCCCAGGAACAGCAACGAGAACGCCGCCGGCCCGGTCAACATCGCAGCCAGGAACAAATTGCCCATCTGGCCGCGATGGATTTTCAACAATGGCAACAGAAAGATGGCCAGGGATCCGAAGCGCAGCGCCGTGAACAGGATGGGCGGGAACTGCGCAACGCCAATCTTGGAGGCGATGAGATTCAAGCCCCACACCAGGTTCATCAGAACCAGCAGGACCAGATGTCGGGGCGCGATCGACGCGGCGTCAGCCACGTCGGGGGTGGAACTTGCAACCATCAATCAACGCACATATCGCTGTTTGAGGAATGCATATAACGCGCGAACCGTCTGCGGTTCCGCGCCCACCGGTCGGCCCGGGCGCTCCTTGCCATTCCATGCATACAAATCCAGATGCAGCCAGGTGCGGGCGTTGCTCACAAAGCGACGCAGGAACAGACCTGCGATGATGGAGCCGGAGAAGCCCGAATTGGATACGTTGTTCACGTCGGCAATTTTGCTCGATAACTCATCGTCGTAACCCGTCCACAAGGGCATGCGCCACAGCGGATCGGACTCGGCAGCGCCGGCGCGTAACAATTCCTCAGCCGCGCCGTCATCGTTGCTGAACAAAGCAGGCAACTCCGGACCGAGCGCGACCCGCGCTGCGCCCGTCAACGTTGCCGTGTCGATCAGCAGGTCCGGCTGCTCTTCGTCGGCCAGCGCCAGGGCGTCGCACAGAATCAAACGTCCTTCGGCATCGGTATTGCCGACTTCCACCGTCAGGCCCTTACGCGTGCCCAGTACGTCGCCGGGACGAAAGGCGTTACCTGCGATCGAGTTCTCGACCATCGGCAGGATCAGGCGCAAGCGCACCGGCAGCTTCGCATCCATGATGGTCTGGGCGAGCGCCAACGCCACCGCGGCCCCGCCCATGTCTTTTTTCATGAGCAACATCGATGCGCCGGGTTTGATATCGAGGCCGCCGGTATCGAAACAAACGCCCTTGCCCACCAACGTGACTTTCGGCTTGGAGGCATCGCCCCATTCGATGTCGACGAGCCTCGGCGCGACGGCGGCGGCCCGGCCGACCGCGTGCACGGTGGGCAAGCGTTCTTTCAACAAGTCGTCACCGATGATGACGCGATGACGCGCCCCGTAACGACGGGCAATGTCCAGCGCCGCTTGCGCCAGCACCTCCGGCGACATGTCGTTGGCGGGGGTATTGATGAGATCGCGCGCCAGCGAGCTCGCGGCTTTCAATCTTTCCACCTCCGAGGCGTCCGCACCCTCGGGCAGCCGCAACTGCACCGAACGTTGCGGACCGCTGCGCTTGTAACGCTCGAAACGATACTGCCCGTACGCCCACCCAGCCGCGAACTGAGTCGCCGCACGAGCGGGCAATGAGCCCGCCAGATGGTACTGACCATCCGGCAGCCGGTCGGCGAGACCCGCACCGAGCCAATAGCTCAGCTCTTCGCGTGGATCGCGCTTGCCCGCGCCGACAATTACGGCGATCGGGCGCCCTTGCGGGCCCGGTAGCAACAGTACTTTGTTTCGTTCGGCTTTGAAGCCGTGAGTGGCGGCCCAGTTGCGCACCGGCTCCTCTTGAGCCGTCCGCCACTGCTCGAACTCATCTTCGTGGAGCAGGTGCAAAGGAATGGATGGTGTGGTCACGACGGCGCCGGGTCGATAGCTGTAACTGCTTTGTTCAGATGCTGGTCACAACGTGACGCAGCGCTCACAAGAGTAGCGCAGCTTGACAAGTTACGCAGCCGTATGGTGCCATTTGCAGGCTTTATCGCATCACTTCAGACGTACCAACCGCCAACCCGTCGTTACAAGTTAGGCCATGCCCGCCGTCACACACGCCCCCGCCGAGATCGTCGGCCTCACAATGATCGCCGCGATCATTGTAGTAGAGCGTGTAGTCGTCTCCGGCCTGCTGCAGCGGGCCGAGTGCGGGACCGGCGTCTGATCACCACAGGATAAGATTCGCCACACGAACCCCGCACCGGCCAGCCCGAGGCGGGGTTCGCTCGTTTTTGAGATACAGATTTCTTTCAACACACACACGCTTGTTAGCTTGTTTTATTCGGAGAGAGCAAAAATGCCGCAGATCTACTCGCAGAAGGACGTCAACAAGAAGGCCTTGGCCAAGGCCCGTATCGCCATTCTTGGCTATGGCAGCCAGGGCCGCGCGCATGCGCTCAACCTGAAGGACAGCGGCTATGACGTCGTGGTCGGCGTGCGCAAGTCCGGCGAAAGCTTCGCCAAGGCGAAGAAGGATGGCCTGGAAGTCGCCGAGCCCACCGAGGCCGTGAAGAATGCCGATCTGATCGCGTTCCTCACCCCCGACCTGACCCAGAAAGATCTGTACAAGGACGTGATCGGCAACATCAAACAGGGCGCCACCATCCTGTTCGCCCATGGTTTCAACATCCATTTCAAGCAGATCAAGCCGCGCAAGGACCTGAACGTGGTGCTGATCGCGCCGAAGGGCCCGGGCGGCCTGGTGCGTCGTCAGTATCAGCAGGGTCGCGGCGTGCCGTCGCTGCTGGCCGTGTATCAGGACGTGAACAAGCAGGCCAAGGCGATCGCCCTCGCCTACGCCGACGGCATCGGCGGTACTCGCGGCGGCGTGCTGACCACGACGTTTGCTGAAGAGACCGAGACCGATCTGTTCGGTGAGCAGGCGGTGCTGTGCGGCGGCGCGACCGAGCTGGTCGTGAAAGGCTTCGAAACGCTGGTGGAAGCCGGCTATCAGCCTGAAGTCGCCTACTACGAGTGCTTGCACGAGCTGAAGCTGATCGTCGACCTGCTGCACGAAGGCGGCCTGACCAAGATGCATCAGTTCATCTCCGAAACCGCCAAGTACGGCGATCTGACCCGCGGCCCGCGCGTGGTCAACAAGACCACCAAGAAGGAAATGAAGAAGATTCTCAAGGAGATCCAGGACGGCAAATTCGCCCGTCAGTGGATCGCCGAGAACAAGAGCGGCCGCAAGAAGTACAACAAGCTCATGAAGGCGGACTACACGCACAAGATCGAGAAGGTTGGCGCCAAGCTGCGCGAGCGCATGCCTTGGTTGCAGGAAGAGAAAGCGTAATTTTCAAACGTCTGTGACGAAAGCGGCGCCTGAAGGCGCCGCTTTCGGCTACGGACCTCGCCACAGGAGAACCTGACCATGCCCATCAATGCAGCGAAGCACATCTGGTACAACGGCAAGCTCGTGCCCTGGGAAAAAGCCACGGTACACGTACTGGCCCACGCGCTGCATTACGGCTCGACGGTATTCGAAGGCGAGCGCGCTTATCCGACCCCGCACGGCCCGGTGATTTTTCGCCTGAAGGATCACACTCGCCGGCTGTTCGACTCGGCCAAGATTTATTCCATCGAGATTCCCTACACGCCGGATCAGATCAGCGCCGCGTGCAAGGAGATCATCAACGTCAACGGCCTCACCAAGGGTGCCTACCTGCGGCCGTTCGCCTTTCGCAGCTACGGCGAAATCGGGGTCGCGCCGAAGATTGCGCCGCCGATCGATACTGTGGTCGCGGCCTTCGAATGGGGCTCGTACCTCGGTTCCGAAGGTCTGGAGAATGGCGTCGATGTGATGGTGTCGTCGTGGCAACGCCTCGCGCCGAACACGATTCCCGCACTCGGCAAGGCGGCCGGCAATTACCTGTCGAGTCAGCTGATCAGCATGGAGGCGAAGCGGCTCGGCTTTGCCGAAGGCATCGGCCTGGGCACCGACGGCACGGTAAGCGAAGGTGCTGGCGAGAATCTTTTCGTGATTCGTGACGGCGTGATCTATACGCCGGGCCTGGCAAACTCGATTCTCCAAGGCATCACGCGCGACACGGTCATCACGCTGGCACGTGCGCATGGTTTCGAAGTACGCGAACAACCGCTGCCACGTGAGTTCCTGTACGTCGCAGACGAGATCTTCATGACCGGCACCGCGGCCGAAATCACGCCGGTACGCTCGGTGGACAAGATCACCGTCGGCGCCGGCAAGCGCGGCCCGATCACCGAGGCGATCCAGACGGCATTCTTTGGCTTGTTCACGGGCAAAACCGCGGATAAATGGGGCTGGCTGGAGCGGTGTGAGGACGGCGAAAGGCAGGCCGTAGGCACCTAAGCGTTTGATTCAACGGGCGCCGCCGCAATGGCGGCGCTCCATCGCCGATGACGATGCCCCCCTCGGCAATCGTCAACCCCGCGCCCGCCTTACCCTGGCATCCTTGCAGCTTCGCCATTGTTCAATGGTCTAGCTCATGACTGCCAAGACCCTGTTCGAAAAAGTCTGGGAACAGCACCAGGTCGTGCCCGAGAGCGCCGACACGCCAGCGGTGCTGTACATCGACCTGCACCTCGTGCACGAAGTCACCTCGCCGCAAGCGTTCTCGGTGCTGCGCGCCGAAAACCTGAAAGTGCGTCGGCCCGAGCGCGTGCTGGCGACCATGGATCACTCCACGCCCACCGATCCCGATGAGGTCTTTGGCCGCGTGCCGATCAAAGTCGAATCGGCGGCACGCCAGGTGAAAGAGTTCGAAAAGAACTGTCGTGAGTTCGGCATCGAGGTGCACGGACTGGGCAGCGACACTCGCGGCATCGTGCACGTCATCGGTCCCGAACTGGGCGCCACTCAGCCGGGCAAGACGATCGTGTGCGGCGACAGCCACACCGCAACGCATGGCGCATTCGGCGCCCTCGCCTTCGGCATCGGCACCACCGAAGTGGGCCACGTGCTCGCGACGCAATGTTTGTTACAGCGCCGTCCGAAGACGCTCGCCATCGAAGTCACGGGCAAGCTGCGCCCCGGCGTAACCGCAAAAGATCTGATCCTCGCCATCATCGGTGAGATCGGCGTGTCCGGCGGCACCGGTTACGTCATCGAATATCGCGGCTCGGCCATCGAAGCGCTATCGATGGAAGAGCGCATGACCGTTTGCAACATGTCCATCGAAGCCGGCGCACGCGCCGGCATGATCGCACCGGATGAAACGACGTTCGCGTATCTCAAAGGCCGTCGCTTCGCACCCCAAGGCAAAGCGTGGGACGAAGCCGTCGCGCGCTGGCATGAATTGAAAACCGACCCGGGCGCGCAGTTCGATCGCGTCGTCAGCATCGACGCAAGCAAGCTCGAGCCCATGATCAGCTACGGCACTCATCCGGGCATGGTCGTCCCTATCAGCGGCAAGGTGCCCGACATCGTCAACGATCCGGTACACGCGAAGGCGCTGAACTACATGGGCCTGCACGGCGGCGAGACCATGGTGGGCAAGCCCATCCAGGTCGTGTTCATCGGCAGCTGCACGAATGGACGCCTGTCCGATCTCGAGCTGGCCGCGGGCGTGCTGAAGGGTCACAAGGTTGCAGGCGGCGTTCGTATGCTCGTGGTGCCCGGCTCGCAGCAAGTGAAGCGCGAAGCCGAACGTTTGGGGCTCGACAAGATCTTCACCGAAGCTGGTGCAGAGTGGCGCGAATCCGGCTGCTCGATGTGCATCGGCATGAACGGCGACACCGCCGGTCGTGGGCAGTATGCAGTCAGCACCAGCAATCGTAATTTCGAAGGACGCCAGGGCGCAGGCGCACGCACGCTGCTCGCAAGCCCGGCAACTGCGGCGGCTGCCGCGATCGCCGGCAAGATCGCAGACCCGCGCGCCTACCTTCCTCACTGAGTGCCCGACCATGCAACCCATCCGCACGATCGAGTCTCGCACTGTCGTCATTCCGGTGACGAACATCGACACCGACCAGATCATTCCGGCTCGTTTTCTGACCACGACGACGCGCGAAGGTCTGGGCAAACAAGCCTTCTCCGACTGGCGTTACGACGCCAACGGCGCTGTGAAAGCCGACTTCGTCCTGAACAAGCCCGAAGTCGCCGGCTGCGCCATTCTGGTCGCAGGCCGCAATTTCGGTTGCGGCTCATCGCGTGAGCACGCGCCCTGGGCGTTGCTCGACTACGGCTTCCGCGCGGTCATCAGCACCGAGATCGCCGACATCTTCCGTAACAACTCGCTGAAGAACGGCCTGCTGCCCATCGTCGTCGACGAGCAGACACATCAGTGGCTGATGAACAATCCGGGCGCCAACGTAACGATCGACCTGGAAACGACCACACTCACCCTGCCCACTGGCGCCACCGCAAAATTCCCCATCGAAGGCTTCGCGCGCGTGTGCTTGCTGAATGGCGTCGACGAGCTCGGCTTCCTGCTGCAACAAGCGCCGGCGATCGAGCGTTACGAAGCGGCCCGCACCCTCTGACCTCATTCAAGACATTGCCATGACTCAAGCAAGCATCGTGGTTCTGGGGGGCGATGGCATCGGCCCCGAAGTCACTCAACAGGGCGTGCGCGTGCTGGAAGCGATTGCCAGCCGTTACGGACACGATTTCAAGTTCGAGCACCATTTGATTGGCGGCGCGGCGATCGACGCGACGCAGAGTGCGCTGCCCTCGCAAACAACGTCCGCGTGCGGCACCGCTGACGCCGTGCTGCTTGGCGCAGTGGGTGGCCCGAAGTGGTCCGACCCGAACGCGAAGATTCGTCCCGAGCAAGGACTGCTGGCGCTGCGTAAGGCGCTGGGCTTGTTCGCAAACCTGCGCCCGGTCTCGCTGCACGCCGAATTGCTCGATGCGTCACCGCTCAAGCCTGAAGTGCTCAAGGGCACCGACATCATGGTCGTGCGCGAGCTCACCGGTGGCATCTACTTCGGCGAGAAGACACGCACCGAAACTTCGGCAAGCGATCTATGCACTTACTCCGTGGAAGAGATCACTCGCGTCACTCGCGTTGCCGGCAATCTCGCGCGTGGCCGCCGCAAATTCATCACGTCGGTCGACAAGGCCAACGTGTTGGAAACATCGCGCCTGTGGCGCAGCACCGTCGAGAAAGTGCTGAGCGAAGAATTTCCGGACGTGAAGTACGAGCATCAGCTGGTCGACTCGGCGGCGATGCTGCTGATCCGCAAGCCCGCCCACTTCGACGTGGTGCTCACCGAAAATATGTTTGGCGACATCCTCACTGACGAGGCCTCGATGCTCGCGGGCTCCCTCGGCTTGTTGCCGTCCGCGTCACTCGGTGCCGGCAAGCTCGGGTTGTACGAACCGATTCATGGTTCGGCGCCAGACATCGCGGGCAAGGGCATCGCAAATCCATACGGCACCATCCTCAGCGTCGCAATGTTGCTGCGTCATTCGCTCGACTTGCCGAAGGAGGCAGCGGCGGTCGAAACGGCCGTCGCAGAGGTCGTTTCGGAGGGCGTCCGGACCGCCGATATTGCCGCTCCAGGGGCGGCTGTGAGCACCGCCCAAGCAGGCGACGCAGTGCTGGCCAAACTGCAGAAGTAAAATCGTAAGTCTTTGATTTTTATAGAATCGAAAAGATTTTGGCCGGCCGCAGAATAATCTTGACCACAATCCGGTTGAACCGGTTATGATCTGTCCCAGGCGACGGATTCGATCTCTTCCGTCGCTTCCGCCTTCGGGCAAATCTCCATGTCTCGGCCACTACGGTCGAGGTGTCTTTGGTGGAAACGGGACTCGTGTCGGGTTAGTCCCCAAGGTCGGTATCGGCTCAGCCGATGCCGCCACGACAGCAAGTCTTAAGTTGCCACATCCCAGGCCGGCCTAGCGCCGGCCTGTTTTTATCCACAGCCCGCCTCTGCCCCTGATCCCCGGCCGCCGTCGGTTCACTCCTTATATAAGGAAGGATATAAAGCGGCGTCCCGCCCCCCTGCCGCGCTCGCCCGATACCCGTGTAAAACCTACAGAGCGACACGGAACAGTTGCGGATCAGACTCAGTCCAGAACCCGCCAATCCCGGCCCGACAGCCAAAGCCAGCCTCAGGCAGCGACCAGCGCCGCGGCTGAACGCAGATGTTCGCGACAGTCGGCGACCATCCGTTCGACCAGCTCGGCACAGGTCGGAACATCCTCGATCAGGCCAATCACCATGCCGGCGCTGATGACGCCGCCATCGATGTTTCCTTCCTTGAGCGCCTGCTTGCCACGCGCGCCGGCGACCAGCGGCCGGACCTCTTCGAACTTCGCACCTTTCTTTTCCATCGCCACCACTTCATTCGAGATCGCGTTCTTGAACACGCGCGCGGTGTTGTGCATGGTTCGGAAGATCAGGTTGGTATCGCGCTCGCCCGCTTTCGCCAGTGCTTCTTTGATGTTGTCGTGAATCGGCGCTTCCTTCGTGATCATGAAGCGCGTGCCCATGTTGATGCCGTGAGCACCCAGTGCAAAGGCCGCCGCCATGCCGCGTCCGTCACCAATGCCACCGGATGCAATCACTGGAATCTGCAACGCCCGCACGGCGGCGGGAATCAGAATCAAATTGGGAACATCGTCTTCACCGGGATGACCGGCGCATTCGAAACCATCGATGCTGACCGCATCGACGCCCGCCCGCTCCGCAGACAACGCATGTCGCACCGACGTGCATTTGTGCACGACCTTGATGTCGCGCTCCTTGAGCTTGCCGATGAAGTCTTTGGGATTGTTGCCGGCGGTCTCGACGATCTTCACGCCGCTGTCCATGATCACCTGCAAATATTCTGCGTACGGCGGCGGCGTGATCGCCGGCAGAATGGTCAGATTCACGCCGAACGGCCGATCGGTCAGGGTCCGGCAGCGTTCGATTTCCTTACGCAGATCTTCGGGCGTCGGCTGCGTGAGCGCCGTGAGAATACCGAGCGCGCCGGCATTGGAAACCGCCGATGCCAGCTCTGCGGTGCCGACCCACTGCATGCCGCCCTGAATGATGGGGTAGCGCGTGCCGAGCAGCTCGGTGACTCTGGTTCTCATGCGAAAATTGGCCCTGTCTGGCGAGAGGACCAAGAGTACCGAGGTTGTGCCGTGGATGTCTGGCTATTTGACGGCGGCTGCGCGATCCAATCCGGCACGCAGATCTTGCAGTAGATCCTCAACGGCTTCGATGCCCACCGAGAGTCGCAGCAGCGTTTCGCCGATGCCGGCCGCGCGCTGAGCGTCCGCGTCCATTGCCGCGTGGGTCATTGACGACGGATGTGCGACCAAGCTCTCGACGCCACCCAGCGATTCCGCGAGCGAGAACGTCTGCAACCCTTCGAGGAAGGCGCAAACATTCGCCGTACCGCCACGCAGTTCAAAGCTCACCATGGCGCCGAATCCGCTCTGCTGTCGCTTGGCCAGCTCGTGCTGAGGATGCGACGGCAAGCCAGGGTAATAAACGTTCTTCACGGCCGGATGATCGTTCAAGACATTCGCGATCTGCAGTGCGTTGTCTCCATGCACTTTCAAACGAGCATGCAAGGTGCGAATGCCGCGCAATGTCATGAAGCTATCGAACGGCGCGCCGGTGACGCCGATGCAATTCGCCCACCACACGATGCGCTCGTGCAACTCGGACGTGGAAGAAACAATTGCGCCGCCGACCACGTCGCTGTGGCCGTTCAAATATTTGGTCGTCGAATGCAACACGAAATCCGCGCCCAGCGACAGCGGCTGTTGCCATACCGGCGACAGGAACGTGTTGTCCGCGAGCAGCCACGCACCAACCGCATGCGCTTTGTCCGCCATCTTGCGAATGTCGACGACACGCAGCAAGGGATTGCTCGGCGTCTCCACCCATACGAGCTTGGGTTTACGGGCCAACGCAGCGGTCACCGCCGCTTCGTCGGTTTGATCGATAAACTCCACGCGCAACAGTCCGCGACGCGCTAGATTGTTGAACAAGCGATGCGTGCCGCCGTAACAATCATGCGGAGCAATCAACAGGTCATCATGCGACAGCAGCTGACACGCAAGATGAACCGCCGCCATGCCCGACGCTGTAATGACCGCGCCGGCACCGCCCTCCAGCGATGCAATGGCTTCGCCCAACGCATCGCGCGTCGGATTGCCCGAGCGCGAATAGTCATAAGTGCGCCTTTCGCCAAAACACTTGAACGAGAACGTGGATGTGAGATGCAGCGGCGGCACCACCGCACCGTGCTGTGAATCGGAATCGAGAGCGGCGCGAACTGCGCGAGTCGCTGCCGAAGGGCGCCAGGTCATTTCACATCTCCGCCAGGCGATAACGCGCGGGCGAATACCTCACGCAATGCCTGTGTCTCTTTCAGGAAAGCATCGTGGCCATACAACGAGGAGAGCTCGGCGAGCTGCACGGGGCCGCTCACGGATTGCCTGAGCATTCGCATGTCCGACAGCGGCACGAGTTGATCCTCGACCACCGCCACCAGCCAGGTGGGCACACGAATCTTTGCCGGATCGACCTGATGCAGATCGATGGACTCAGACAGGCACACAAAAGCTTCGGGAATATAAGCGGCTGCGTAGGCGTCGCCTCGCGCCAGCAAATAGGACTCGACTGGAAATTGGAAACGCCCATCGACCCGCGTCGCCGGACCGGCGAAGCGCTGCTCGAATTCGGCAGGGCTGCGGTAAGTCGCCATCGCAAGCGCACGCGCCAACCGAAGACCTTCGGCGCCCTGCTCGCTCTGAGCGGCAAATCGAACGACTGCCCGCTGCACGCTGCGCCATGCAGTCGCCATAGGATGAGGCCGATGGGCCGCGCTGATAACAACGATGCGCGTCACCAGGTCGGGCCAACGCTCGGCGAACGCGAGAGCCACCATGCCGCCGTAGGACGCGCCGACGATCGCTTCCAAGCGCTCGATCTGCAGATGCTCAATGACTCGACGCAGGATCTCCGCCTGATCTTGGGAGGCAATCGAGGGGAAGTCGTTCTGACCGGCACGCGGGCCAGTGCTGCCGCCGCTGCCGCCGAGGAAATCGATGCCAAGGATGCGATAGTTGCTGCTATCGAGTGCCCGGTCCGGTCCGATGATGCCGCCCCACCAGCCCTGGTCTTTCTCGGTGTCGACGACAGCTCGGCCGGCGGAGATGCCGCCCAAAGCAGCAATGACAGGTGCGGCCGGATTGCCCACCAGTCGCCAGGCGACCCGGACGTCTCGCAGCTCGCCGCCAAAGTGCAGCGACAAAGGCTGTTGAAGCTCCAGCACGCCCTCGTGAACAGCCACGGGGGGGCGCTCGGGCACGGCATTCATGAATCGAACACTCCGTATCGATTCCAGTGCCGCGGCCGAAGGCCGGGACTGGACAGGTTTCGCTCATCGCAGAAACCCCACGGAGGTCCGTAGAGGCGGGTCGCCGTGCCCCACCGCCGGCAACGATGCCTGGCAGCTGCAACAGCAACTCATCTGTCGGGCACCCCAAAAATGGAGCGTTCCCGCAGGAGTTGGCACCTTATCGAGATGGTTAGTCTCGACGGTTGCCCCGGCTTCAAAGGGCCTGACCCTCAGCCGGTCTCGATGAGTACGCCGGAGTCTAGGGTCAGGGGGCGCATCCGGTCAAGAAATGCGTTCGCAGCCGCCAACCTGCGTCACGGAAAAACTGCCACGATTTCTTCGTGTTAGCGCTCAGACCCCAAGACGAGGCTTGCCCCAAGCCGCATCAATGTATTAACGTGCTAATACACTAGTACAGACACTCCTCACACCGGCCTCCACAGTATCGGGGCACCATGAAAGAGCATCGGGCATTGACGCCGCGCCAGGAGGCGCTCGCGGAACGGGCGCTGTTTGGCGCCATCCTGACCTTACGCAGCATTGAAGAATGCCGCGCGTTCTTTCGCGACCTGTGTACGCCGGCGGAGCTGCAGGCGCTCGCGGATCGATGGGCGGTCGTCGCTCTGCTCCAGCAGGGAGTGCCTTACCGGGAAATTCACAAGCAGACCGGCGTCAGCGTGACCACCATCGGTCGCGTCGCGCGCTACCTGCTCAATGGCAATGGCGGCTACACGCTGGCCGCGGAACGTATGAAAGATTCCTCCGATACTCGTTCACCAGACTCAGGGCACGTCCGACCATGATGGACAAAGCAACCCGTCTCAAAGTGGCCCTGCAGAAATCCGGGCGCCTCACCGAAAACTCGCTGGACCTGATGGTCCGCTGCGGCTTGAAGTACAGCCGCGGCAAAGATCAGCTGATGTGTTACGGCGAGAACATGCCGCTCGATCTGCTGTTCGTGCGCGATGACGACATTCCCGATCTGGTGCAGCAGGATGTTTGCGATCTGGGCATCGTCGGTCTCAATGTGATCGAAGAAAAGCGCCTCGCCTTTCAGGCAAAAGGTGTCACGCCGTTGTTCGATCAGCTGATGACGCTCGACTACGGCAAGTGCCGCCTGTCGATCGCTGTGCCCGATGGCGTCGAATACAAAGACGCGCGCTCGCTGCACGGCAAGCGCATCGCGACGACTTATCCAAACATTCTTGGCCGCTATCTGCGTCAGCACGATGTACAGGCAGAGATCGTCACGTTGTCGGGCGCCGTGGAAATTGCGCCACGCCTGGGTCGCGCCGACTTCATCTGTGACCTGGTGTCGACGGGCTCGACGCTGCTGGCCAATCACTTGTGGGAAGCAGAGACGATTCTGGAAAGCCAGGCTGCGATCATCACCACACCCGTGCCGGTGTCGGCTGAAAAGCAGGACTGGATCCACCGCCTGACCATGCGCATCGATGGCGTGCAGCAGGTGAAGGAAAGCAAATACATCATGCTCCACGCGCCGCGCTCCGCACTTGCCGATATTCGCAAGCTGCTGCCGGGTAGCGAGTCGCCGACCATCGTGCCGCTCGACGGCAATGGCGACAAAGTCGCCGTGCACGCGGTGTGTCGCGAGAACGTGTTCTGGGAAACGCTGGAAAGCCTCAAAGGTGCAGGCGCGAGCGCGATCCTGGTGTTGCCGGTTGAGAAGATGCTGGCCTGACGCCAGCGGGGGTTGGGCTGAAGCCCGACCCATTCAATGTTCGGTTATCGGGCCACAGTCCCGATAACCCCAACGAGAGAGGTTGATCGTGAGCTTGTCGTTGCTGGAGTGGTCGAGTCTTTCCGCGGATGAACGGCGGGCCGCCTTGCGGCGTCCGGCGCAGGCGGATGCCGACGGCTTGCATCGACGCGTCCGTGAAATCATCGACGAAGTCCGCACTCGCGGCGATCAAGCACTCCTCGACTTCACCGAGCGCTTCGACGGCGTGAAGCTGAAGTCTCTGGAAGTCGACGCCGCCGAATTTGCCGCTGCCGAGAATGCTCTCACTGCTGAACAGCGCGCTGCGCTCGAACGTGCCATCGGCAACGTGCGTCGTTTCCACGTGGCTCAGCTCGGCACGCCGCTTCGGATCGAAACATCGCCCGGCGTGATCTGCGAACGTCACTTCCGTGCAATCGATGCTGTGGGTTTGTATGTGCCCGCCGGCGTCGCTCCCCTGCCCTCTGCGGCCATCATGCTCGCCATACCTGCAAGCATCGCGGGCTGTCAGACGCGCATCATCTGCACGCCACCTCGCAAAGACGGCACCGCGGATCCCGCTGTGTTGGTCGCTGCGAAACTGTGCGGCGTCGAACGCGTGTTCAAGATCGGCGGCGCCCAGGCGGTCGCGGCGATGGCCTATGGCACCGCGTCGATTCCGAAGGTCGACAAAGTATTCGGCCCTGGCAATTCCTGGGTCACGGCGGCAAAGATCATTGCAGCCAACGATCCCGACGGCGCAGCTCTCGATCTGCCGGCCGGTCCGTCTGAAGTGCTGGTCATTGCAGACGACGCGGCCAACCCCGAGTTCGTCGCGGCAGATCTGCTCGCACAGGCCGAGCACAGCGCCGATGCACAGTCCATCCTCGTTACAACGTCACGTGCACTCGCCGAAGCAACCGTCGAGCAGCTCGAAGCACAGATGCGCCGACTCGGCCGGGAGAGCACGCTGCGTGAGTCCATCAATCACGCACGTTTGTTTCTCGTCGACTCGTTGCAGTCTGCCTTCGACCTGAGCAACGCGTACGCGCCGGAACATTTGATCGTGCAGGTCGCAAAGCCCCGCGACTGGTTGCCCAGCATTCGCAACGCCGGCTCGGTATTCCTCGGCGCGTGGACCCCTGAAACGATGGGCGACTACTGCAGCGGCACGAATCACGTGCTGCCGACGTATGGCTTCGCTCGCGCTTACAGCGGCCTGTCGTTGGTCGATTTCCAGAAGCGCATGACGGTGCAGGAGGTGAGTGCCGACGGACTGCGCGACCTCGGCCCCACTGCCCTCACAATCGCCGGCCTCGAAGGCCTGGACGCACACGCCAACGCCGTGCAAGTGCGCTTACGCCAACTCGCGAACCCCTCATGAATCCGATCCTGAATTTGGCCCGGCCCGACATTCTTTCGCTGCAGCCCTATCAGCACGCGGCCTGGGAGCCGACGTTGGAGCGCATGCACGCCAATGAAATGCCCTGGCGCGCGCAAGGCGATGCTTCGCAGGCCGGCCTCAATCGTTATCCCGAGCCGCAGCCCGACGAGCTCATCGAACATCTCGCCCAGCTCTACGGCACATCGCCGAAGAATGTGATCGCCGGCCGTGGCAGCGATGAAGGCATCGATCTGCTGGTTCGCGCATTCTGTCGCGCGGGCGAAGACAGCGTGTTGATCTGCCCGCCCACCTTCGGCATGTACAAGGTTTCGGCGCGCATTCAAGGCGCCGGTGTCATCGAAGTTCCGCTCGTCAAGGAACGCGGCTTCGAGTTGGATGTGCAAGCGGTGCTCGCCGCGTGGCGCGAGAACGTGAAGCTCGTCTTCATTTGCACGCCAAACAACCCCACGGGCAACCTGCTCGACCGCGCCTCGATCGAAGACCTGTGCGCGCAGCTGAGCAACAAAGCACTGGTCGTCGTCGACGAGGCCTACATCGAGTTCGCCAACGTTCCGAGCATGGTGCAGGACCTCGAGCGTTTCCCGAATCTCGTGATCCTGCGCACCTTGTCGAAGGCCTACGCGCTAGCCGGCGCTCGTTGTGGAGCGTTGCTCGCACACGCGGACATCATCAGTCTGCTCGCACGCGTCATCACGCCGTACGCGCTGCCCACCCACACCATCGACTCCGTGCTGCACATGACGGACGAGGCGCATGTCGCCGAGTCCAAGAAGCGCATCGAAGTGATCTTGAGCGAGCGCGCACGCGTGTCCGAGCAACTTGCCTCGCTGCCGCTGATTCGCAAGGTGTGGCCCAGCGATTCGAATTTCATTCTGGTCGATTGCAGCGATGCGGACGCCGTGCTGCGCGCCGCCTCGTCGGCAGGCCTGATCATTCGCGACCCACGCTCGCAGCCTGCGCTTAGCAGCAGCCTGCGTATTTCCATCGGTACGCCCGAGCAGAATGATCGGCTCATTCGCGGCGTCGCTCAGGCTTCGGGAGTTCAGGCATGAGTAGCCAGCGCGTCCTGTTCATCGATCGTGACGGCACGATCATTACCGAGCCCGCCGACAAGCAGATCGACAGCTTGCAGAAGTTCCGGCTCGTGCCCGACGTGATCGCGGGGTTACAGCGGCTGCGCGATGCGGGCTACACGCTCGTGATGGTGAGCAATCAAGACGGTCTGGGCACCGACAGCTTTCCTGAACCGACGTTCCGCGAACCGCACGAGTTCCTGCGCGAGTTGCTGCAGTCGCAAGGCATCACGTTCGCCGAAGAATTCATCTGCCCCCACAAGCCGGCGGACAACTGCCAGTGCCGCAAGCCGAAGACCGGGCTGCTCGATGACTATTTACGCGATCATCCCATCGATCCCGAGCACAGCTATGTGATCGGCGATCGGGAAACCGATCTCGAGCTGGCACGCAATCTGGGCATTCAAGGGATTCGCGTGCGCACGGAAGAAACACCCGGCGACACGTGGCCCGAGATTGTGGCACGCCTGACGACGCGAGCACGCGTCGCGAGCGTCGCTCGCAAGACCAAGGAAACCGACATCAAAGTCGACGTGAATCTGGATCGCGAGTCGCCCATCCACATCGAGACCGGCCTCGGCTTCTTCGATCACATGCTGGAGCAGATCGCGAAACACGGCGGCTTCTCCCTGCAGCTGACCTGCAAGGGCGATCTGCACATCGACGAACATCACACCGTCGAGGATTGCGCGCTCGCTCTGGGCCAGGCGCTGAAACAAGCGCTCGGCGACAAGCGTGGCATTCATCGCTATGGATTCCTGTTACCCATGGACGAAGCGCTCGCGCAAGTGGCCATCGATCTGTCGGGCCGCCCCTACTTCGTGTTCGAAGGCCAGTTCGGTCGCGACACGGTTGGCCAGTTGCCCACCGAGCTGGTGCCGCACTTCTTTCGCTCGCTGGCGGAGACGTTGGGCGCATCGATCAATCTGAAGGTTCAGGGCGAGAACACTCATCACATGATCGAAGCCTGTTTCAAAGGCGTCGGTCGCACACTGCGCCAGGCGATTCGTATCACGGACACGGAATTGCCGAGCACCAAGGGCACGTTGTAATGCAGCTCGCGATCATCGACAGTGGCGGTGCCAACATCGCCTCCCTCCGCTACGCCATCGATCGACTCGGCGTGGCTTCGGAGCTCACGACCGATCCTGAGAAGGTTCGAGCCGCCTCGCACGTGATTCTGCCCGGCGTCGGCGCTGCGGCGGACTGCATGGGTCGCCTGCAGAAAATTCCTGGCCTGGTCGAAACCATTCGCAAGCTGCGACAGCCCATGCTCGGCATCTGCGTCGGCATGCAACTGTTGTTCGAATCGTCCGAAGAGGGCGAAGTGCCCTGCCTCGGTCTGCTGCCGGGACGCGTGCGCCGCTTCGCCGACCGCGACGATCTGCCGGTCCCCCACATGGGCTGGAATCAACTGGAGTTCGAGCCGGGCTCGCCGCTGCTCAAGGACATCCAGCCGGGCGATCATGTTTATTTCGTGCACAGCTATTCGGCGCCCGTTGGGCCGCTGACGCTCGCGACGGCCTCGTACGGCGAGCAGTTCTCCGCATTGGTCCAAAGCGGCAACGTGTTCGGCGCGCAGTTCCATCCGGAACGCTCGGCGCGCATCGGCTCGCTGCTGCTGCGTAACTTCCTGCAATTGCAACAGACTCACTGAAAATCCCATGGAGCTGATTCCCGCCATCGATCTCAAAGACGGCCGTTGTGTCCGCCTGTTCAAGGGCGACTTCGCCGCCGAGACGGTGTATTCGAACGATCCGGCCGAAATTCTGGCCCGTTATCGCGCCTTCGGGGCGCGACGCATCCACGTCGTCGATCTCGACGGCGCGAAAGACGGCACGCAAGCGAACCGCGATGTCATCGTGAAGTTCGCCGGCGACTGCTCTCTGAAGCTGCAAGTCGGCGGCGGCCTGCGCTCGCTGGAGCGCGTCAAAGCATTATTGGATGCTGGCGTGGAACGCGCCGTCATCGGCAGCGTCGCCATCAATTCGCCCGATGTGGTGATTTCCTGGCTATCGGAAGTCGACCCGGCGCGTATCGTGCTGGCACTGGACGTGCGATTGGACGACTCCGGCCTGCCCATGCTCACGACGCACGGCTGGCAGCAGACGAGCAGCGTCAATCTGTGGAGCCTGGTCGAACGCTTCGTGCGATCCGGCATCGCGCACGTGCTGTGCACCGACGTCGCCCGAGATGGCGCGCTCACCGGCCCGAACTTCGAGCTGTATGCCGACGCGGTGCGAAGATTCCCCGAGCTGCAGTGGCAAGCGTCCGGCGGTGTCGCCACCGCGCACGACCTGCACGCCCTGCGCGAATGCGGCGTTGCTGCCGTCATCAGCGGCAAAGCGCTGCTGGAAAACAAGATTTCATCTGAGGAGCTGCGGCCATTCTTGCCAAACGCATCATCCCCTGTCTCGATGTAAGAGACGGACAGGTCGTCAAAGGCGTGCGGTTCCGCGACCACGTGGTCGTGGGCGACATCCTCGAGCTGGCGCAGCGCTATCGTGACGAAGGCGCCGACGAGCTGGTGTTCTATGACATCACCGCAAGCCCTGACGGTCGCACGGTGGATCGCAGCTGGATCCGCCGCATCGCGCGCATTCTGGATATTCCTTTCTGTGTGGCAGGCGGCATTCGCAGCGTCGGCGATGCTGAAGAGGTGCTCGGAGAAGGCGCGGAGAAAGTGTCGATCAACTCTCCTGCCCTCGCCGATCCCGAATTGATCAGCCGGCTCAGCTCACGCTTTGGTGCACAGTGCGTCGTCGTGGGCATCGATAGCCAGACCGTCGACGGCGCCTATCAGGTGTATCAATTCACCGGCGACCCGGAACGCACGCGTAACACCGCACGCAAGACTTTGGATTGGGTGCGTGAAGTACAGGAACGCGGTGCGGGTGAAATCGTGCTCAACTGCATGGCCAGCGATGGTGTGCGCAAAGGCTATGACATTGCACAGCTCAGTGCGGTGCGAGCACAGTGCCGCGTGCCGCTCATTGCGTCGGGTGGCGCGGGCGCGAAGGAACATTTCGCCAGCGTGTTTAATGAAGCGCGCGTCGATGGCGCGCTCGCAGCGAGCGTCTTTCACACGGGCGTGCTGCCGATCCCGGATCTGAAGAACTATTTGCGCGACACCGCGATTGAGGTCCGGCCATGAAGCTCGACCAGATCGAGTCCTTCGATTGGAGCAAAGGCGATGGCCTGCTGCCTGCAGTCGTGCAGGACGCGACCACCGGTAAAGTGCTGATGCTCGGCTATATGAATCGCGAAGCGTTGCGCAAGACGCTCGGCGAGAGACGGGTAACGTTCTATAGCAGAAGCAAGCAGCGACTCTGGACCAAGGGTGAAACCTCCAGCAACTTCCTGCATCTGGTCGACGCCGCGATCGACTGCGACAACGATACGCTGTTGATTCTGGCGCACCCGGATGGGCCGACGTGTCACAACGGCACGGCCAGTTGCTTCGGCGATGAAATCGGCACGACCGCGACTCGACTCGCATTTCTTTCGCGCCTCGAATCAGTGATCGAAAAACGGGTGAGCGAGCGGCCAGAGGGCAGCTATACCGCACGCCTGTGGGCCGATGGCCCGACTCGCATGGCACAGAAGGTGGGCGAAGAAGGCGTCGAGGTCGCGCTCGCGGCGGTGACCCAGACTGACGACAAGCTCGTCGGCGAAGCTGCCGACCTGCTGTTTCATCTGACCCTGCTGTTGAAGAGCCGCCAGCTGTCCTTAGGCCACGTCGTTGCCGAATTGGAACGGCGCCACGCGGCCAAGAAGTAAACATCGATAGCTGCTTCGTGCTGGCGAGGCGCAATACCTCGCCAGCACCGCTGCTCCAACCTACTCCGTAGCCTCCAGAACCACCGAATAGGTGTAACTCACGCCCTGCTGCCCATCCTTCGCAGGCGTCGGGCGATGCCGCGACATCGCCAGGTAAACACCCGGCTCGCTCGGCTTGAAACTGAACCGACCTTGCTGATCGGTGGTGACTTCAGCAAACGGCTTCTGATCCGCAGACACCGCCTTACCACCGTACACCGATACGGCATGACGCGCGAGCGGCTTGCCATCGAACAACACTTCGAACTTCACCTCCGAGCCCACGAACACCGAGTTCGGATGTGACAGAGCCCGATATTCGAGCCCGGTGTTACGCGGCGCCAGCGCCTGCTCGGTCGGCTTGCCCTGCGTCACATACACTTCCGCCATCGTGATGCTGGTGACATCATAGGTCTTGGCCCCAGCCGGAGCCTCTTCCTTGGGTCCGAGGAACTTCCAATCTCCATTGACCCAAGCTGCCTTCGCTGTCCGACCGCCGCGTCGACCGGTGGAGATTCGGTACGTTCCCGCCTCCTTCGTATCGGCTTCAACGATGGCCAGATCGCGCGTGTACACCGGCGTCAGCGGCACTTTCGCGCCCGCGGGTGTGACGACGTGATAGTCGTCGGACTTCATCACCACCTCCGGTGAAAAGAACTCCTCAGTGAAGCTCCCTTGCGCCGTGACGTGGTCGCGCTTGCCCAGATCGAACAAGTTCGGCAACAGATAAGGTGAATGCGCGTGCGCCGAGCCGACCGCCAACAACGCCGTGCTCAGTGCCCATACAACGCGAGACTTGCTCATGCTCTCCATCTCCATCACTCAACGATCAAAACTGCCACGACAGCGACACGCGGAAATTGCGCCCCGGCTCGCTGTAACGCCCGATGCCATCGCCCGTCACGTAGCCGTACAGAGTCGTCGTGCCTTCGTTGACGAAGCGCACGCGAGGCCAGAGGTAGTACTTCTCATCGAAGACGTTGTAGATACCCGCGTTGAGCCGCAGACCTTTGGTGATGTTGATATCGCCGAACAGGTCCATCACCGTGTACGCATTGCTCAAGTAGTCGGGCACCAGCGAAGTGAAGAAATCCGTGCTCTCCGACAGCGTCGCATCTTTCAGCTTTTTCGCCTCCGCGTGTGTGACATTGCCCGTCACCGACCAACGCTGCGTCGGCGACTGATAGCGCAGCCCGAGCACACCCGCGGCCGGCAAGATGCTCGGCAGCGGATCGCCGTTGTCCTTCTCGCCTTCGCTATAAGCCCATGCGAGCCGGGCCGACCACTGCTGAGAAATCAGCCAGCGCCCTTCGACCTCGACGCCTTTGACCGTCACCTCGCCCACGTTCGCGGCCATCAAATACTGCTTGCCGAGCGTGACGACACAGTTGCTGCCCGTGCAGGAGCGATACTGTGTATCCGGATTCTGGATGAACTGGTCGATCTGGATGAAGTTGGTGTACTTGTCCCGATACGCAGACACGCCCACCTGGAAACCATCGCTCTGCCACCGATAGCCCAACTCCGTGTTCAGGCTCTTTTCCGCTTCGAGATTGGGATTGGACGCCGAATCCCACAACGAAACCTGTCGACCCGTGGCCACTTCGGTCACGATGGACGACTGCGTCGGCGCATACAACTCACCCACCGTCGGCGCACGGAAGCCGCGCCCCACCTGCGCCCACACCGAATGCTCGGCGGTTAATTTAAAGTTCGCCCCCGCCTGCCACGTCGGCGCAGAGAACTCCACGTCACGAACGGAGCCCGTCGGATCGACGAACTGCGCATCCAGCTTCGGTGAATACTCGGTGCGGTCGTAACGCAAGCCCGCATGCAGCGAGAGTCGATCGTTCAGCAGATACAGACGGTCCCGTAGATAGGCGCAGTAGCTGGTCACATCGGTGTTGGGCACCTGATCCGGATCGACAGTGACGGAGCTCGTGCCGCTCGTCGTGCCGATGTAACGAGTATCCACCGCAACGAAGTCGACGTCGCGCTGTTGCCAGGCCAAGCCGTAGACCAGATCGTGCCCAACGTTTCCGGCGCGCCACGCCTTGGTGAAATCCAACGCCGTGCGATCGAGCACCTGTTCAGTAGCGCGATCCTCGCTACGCACACACGGCACGACGTTCTGCGGCACACAGCCTGTGCCGGCGAGAATCGTCGTCAATCCTCGGCTCTTGGTCTCGACCCGATCGGCCGTCCATTCGAGGCTGTCGAAGAGCGCGATCTCCGCGTCCCAGGAATAGCGAACGCCATAGCGATCACGATCGTTGTCGTCATTGGCGCGACGAGTCAGATATCCAAGACCGCCGACGCGCGAGAGATTGTTGATCTCGTTGGTCGCCCGACTGTATTCGCCGACCAGACCCAGGCGCTGCGCGTCACCAATCAGGAAGTCCACCTTGGCGAGTACATTGTCGCTCTCACGATCGATGGGGTCCGGCGTGCGGCGGCCAGAGCCGGTCTCGATGGGCGATGAGTCGTACCACGACTCTGCCTCGTGACCGCGGCGTCGCGTGTACAACACCATCGATTCCACCGGACCGGTGCGATTGGCGAGCGTCGCCGTCGTCATCAGCTCATCGGTGCTGCTCGTGTAGCCCGTTTTGACGCGCAAGTAACTGTCGTTGCCTGTCGGGCTCAAATAGTCGAAGGGATCCTTGGTCGTGAACAAGACCGCACCGCCCAGCGCGCCGCTGCCGGCCGTGATGGAGTCCGCGCCCTTGACGATTTCGATGGCTTTGAGCGAGTCGACGTCGATGCTGCCGCGGCCGGCACGAAAGAATTCGTAGGCGGGCGTCGTCTCGACGCTTTCCGCGAACGACAGGCCATCGACCGTCACCGCCACGCGATCCCCTTCCAGACCGCGAATATTGAAGCCGTTGTCGCCGAAGCGCCCCATATCGACGATGCTCACGCCAGGAATGTAGCGAATCGCATCCTCGAAGTTCTGCGCCTGCTCCTGCTCGAGCTCGGTGACGCCAACCACGGTGTCATTGCCGACCGCCGAGCGGCCCTCTTCGTCGGCGGTGACTTTGATCTTGTTCAGCTGCCGCGCCGGGCCTTCCTCAGCAGCAATACTGGGACGAAACGCCGACAGCAACGTCGCGGCGACAGCCAAAGACAGGACGGTACTCGAGGTACGCATGGAAAACTCCAGACAGGATGCGTTGAGAGCGATGCCTGGTTGGCGTCCGGCGCTGACTGGGCGTTATTTGTTTGATTTGATGTATCAGGGCGTTTGAACTTGGCTGACGGCGGCATCATCGCGGCGCCGCTCGCGCACCGGCGGCGGATCATCGTGCGTGATGACGCCGTCCTTGTTGGTGTCCGCACGATCGAACATGCGCGCGCTCATCGCGAAGTACTCGTCCCGGCTGATGGCGCCGTTTTCATCGGTATCGATCGCTTTGAAGCGCACGCGAGCCTGCTTGAGCTGCGCCTGACGACGATCGTCGATCTGCTGCTGCAGGCGTGCATTGAACTCGTTCACATACTCTTCGTGGTCGAGCTTGCCGTCTTTGTCGGTATCGGTGGCGGCAAACACCTTCGCCCGCTGCGCGTCGTACTGTTCGCGAGTCAGCACGTCATCGCCATCGTCATCATAGATTTCGAGCATGCCGGCGAGGGTGTGAGAAGTCGGCATGCCGATAATCGAACGTCGGCGCGGTGTGGCTTCCTTCGCGACTGTCTCGGCATCTTCCTTTGTGATGCGACCGTCCTTGTTCCGGTCGAGGTGCACGAACGCGCGGTCGCCGGAGTTATCGTATTCCGCACGGCTGATGAACTTGTCATCGTCCTTGTCGAGTGCTTTGAACCGAGTGTCGGTTTGTTTCAGAGACGCGTTGCGCTCATCGGCGATATCACGATCCAGGCGGGCCGCATACTCGTTCACGTACTCCTCGATAGACAGCGAACCGTTGCCGTCGCTGTCAGTCGTCGCGAAACGGGCTTTGCGGACCGCTTCGTATTCGGCCCGCGTGACCTTGCCATCGCCATCGTCATCCCAAGTACCGATGAATGCGTTGCCCGTGTGGCCGCCAATGGGCATCGCTTTGCCAACTTCCGCCGTCTCGGCACCATGAGCCACACCAAACGACAGCACTGCGCCCAGGCTGCAAACACGCAAGGCATGACGAGCCATCAGCGATGCTGATGCGCGAGAAGAAACGGACATGATTGAAACTCCCTCGTTATCGACGCACGAATCCGGTCCACAACGTCTCAGGAGCTAGTGCCAGATCACTCGAGGGCTCTCGTCCGGTATGGACTGTTATTTGCTGGCCCGAGAGCTGGCGGCTCGCTGGAGAACCCAGCGAGCGCCACAGATGATAACGATTCTCAATTAATTGGCAAGGGGTTCGCTAGAACCAGGCGCGCACTCCTGCCACCCACTGTGTTTCTCTAGCCTCATCGCCGTGCTCGCGTGCGAGGTCCGCGGTCTCGCCAAACTTCTTGGACCACACGACTCCCACATACGGCGCGAACTCGCGGCGAATCTCATATCGCAGGCGCAGCCCCAGCTCGGCATCGCTGAGTCCTGCACCGATGCCGTTGGCTGGATCGTCCTTGCCGTAAAGCTTGAATTCCAGCTTGGGTTGCAAGATCAGCCGCTGCGTTAGAAACATTTCATATTCCGCAGAGACGCGCGCCGAAGTTCGGCCCTGCTCGCCCACATAGGCCAACGCTTCGACCTCGAACCAGTACGGCGCGAGTCCCTGCACTCCGAAGGTCGCCCAGGTTCGCGACGGACCTTCGCCAAAATCGTGTGCCACACCGCCCTGCAGACTCCACCAACGCGAGAACACGCGATCCCAGAGCAACTCGGCCGATCCCTCGTAGTCGCCGTCGAAACGCTCGCCTTCAGTCTTGAACCACGCCTTGTCATAGTCGTTACCGAACCAGGCACGACCATCCCATGCGAGCGCGTTGCCCTTGCTGGTGTCACGCCATTCGAGCTGGTCGAACGCCACCATGCCGAACAGCGCGGTGTCGTCCATGTTCATCATCTCCGCCATCTGCGCTTCGGACATGTCGCCCATTTCATGTTGCGGCGGATCCGGCGGAACGTGTGCACGTTCACTCTCCGTTCGCTCATCGGAATGATGCGCATGGTGCTGATGCGCGTCCTGAGCGGCAGCAGTCGAGACGACCGCCGCAACCAGCGCGAGCGCGACATGGAGTTTGATCAGCGCGCTCATGAGTGATCTCCATGATCTCCGTACTGCGCCCCGCCCTCGCCCTGCTCGACATGCACCTCCCGAAACATGCCGGCTTCCATGTGATACAGCAGATGGCAGTGGTAAGCCCAACGACCGAGCGCATCCGCCGTGACTGCATAACTCAGCTTCTGCGCAGGGTGCACATTCACGGTGTGCTTGCGCACCTGGAAGTTGCCCGATGCATCTTCGAGCTCGCTCCACATCCCGTGCAGATGGATGGGGTGAGTCATCATGGAATCGTTCACCAGCGTGATCCGCAGCCGTTCGCCGAACTGGAACTTCAGGGGCTGTGCTTCGGAGAACTTCTGGCCGTTGAACGACCAGACAAACCTTTCCATGTGACCGGTGAGATGCAGCTGGATCTCACGCCCCGGCTGACGGCGATCGATGGGACCACCGATCGTGCGCAAATCCGCGTAGGTCAGCACTCGACGCCCGTTGTTCCTCAAGCCAACACCGGGATCGTCGAGGCCAACGTTCGGCTGATCGGCCCGCATGTCGACCAGCGGGCTGCGTTCAGTCGGCGGATGAACGACCGTCGACGACGGCCCGGACGACCCATGTCCAGCGTGCGGATCCACCGGCGCATGATTCATCTGGCTGTGATCCATCTGACTATGGTCCATCTGGCTGTGATCCATCTGCCCCGCAGCGCTGGAGCCGTGGCCGCCATGACCCATGTCACTCATCGTCAGCAAGGGCCGCGGATCGAGCGGCGGGATCTCCGCCTCCATACCCAGACTCGGCGCCAACGTGCCGCGCGCATAACCCGACCGATCCATGGCCTGAGCGAAGATCGTGTAAGCACGATCGTCCTTCGGCTCGACAATCACATCGTAGGTTTCCGCCGCGCCGATGCGGAATTCATCCACCGAGACCGGCTCGACATCCACGCCATCGGTCGCAACGACCGTGAGCTTCAGTCCCGGAATGCGCACATCGAAGAACGACATCGATGAGCCATTGATAAAGCGCAACCGCACTTTTTCACCGCGCGAGAACAGACCGGTCCAGTTGCCGGTCGGCGCCACGCCGTTCATCAGATACGTGTACGCGTAGCCGGAGACATCGAGGATATCGGTGGGATTCATGCGCATCTCGCCCCACATGCGACGATCGGCGAGCGTCTGGCTCAACCCGTTCTTGCGCACGTCCGCGAAGAACCTGCCGGCCGTGCGGCGGCCGAAGTTGTAGTAATCGCTGTGCTTCTTGAGCACCGAGAAAATGCGCTCCGGATCGAGGTCGGTCCAGTCGGACAGCATCACCACATAGTCCCGCTCGGTGGGAAACCGCTCGCCGCCACGGCGCTCGATCACGATGGGCCCGTACAGTCCGGTTTGTTCCTGAAAGCGCGAAATTGGGCGTGATACCAATACGTGCCGGACTGATTCACCTTGAAGCGGTACAAATATTCGCCGCCGCTCGGGATACCGGCAAAGCTCAGGCCGGGCACGCCATCCATGTCGGCCGGCACGATCATGCCGTGCCAATGAATGGAGCTACGTGCGGCGAGCCGATTCGACACGCGCAACGTGACCGTGTCGCCCTCGCGCCAGCGCAATAGCGGCCCGGGAATCTGGCCGTTCACGACGGTGCCGACGCGTTGCTTGCCGGTGAAGTTGAAGGGCGCCTCGCCGATCTGCAGATCGAAGTGGCTGCCGCTCAGCACCGTCTGGGTCTGTCGCTGAGCCCAGGCATCGTTGCCACGGTTCGTTCCGAGTACGAACAGCCCTGCACCTGCCGCCTGTAAGAAACTCCTGCGCGAGAGCTGCGGCATGCGCGCTCGCGGTGAATGCATCATCGATGACATGAAACTCTCTTGAACAAAGCGTCGACGTACGCGCACCGACGGCGGGAGCCATCAGCAGGCGCTCAAGCAAGCATCGATCAAGAGAATCAGGCGGGAGGTCTGAATAATCGCGACGGGCGCTGCGCCGGGACGGTGTCCGCGCCGTAAGGAATGCGCAACACAGTGAGCGCGACAGGATTCATGACGGCGGCATCGAGCGTCACACAAGGCACGTGCAAGCATGGGCACTCGCAGTCGCCAGATTTGCAGCAATCGTGCTCGTTGGCAGAGTGATCGGCCGCGTCGTCGGAGGGATGTGCGCCAGGCATCTGCGCGCTCGCTTCATGCTCAGGACAAGACGGCTCGCCAGCCATCTCATGCGTCGCTTCCTGAAGCGGGCTCATCGCTGCAACCGGCATCGCATGTCCCAGCTCGCCGACGACCAGGCGAGCCATCAGCAAGAAAATCAGGGTCCAGCGTTGCCAGCAGGAATTACGCACTGCGCGAGAGTACAGGCCGGCGTCGCGGCGTGCAACGAGGTGGGGCATTGAGTCCGAGTCATGAGCGAAGGCTGCTCTGACAGCACGTCGGAACTCGCTGAAAGTCGCTACTGTCGCGGCCGCCATCGATCGTAACGGCGCTGGAACTTGGCCTACCTCACCACGTTGAACTGGCACTCGAGGCTACGGAGCGTCTCATGAATTCCTTCTCTTCCAGACTCATTCCCGTCGCCGTCGCGAGCATCCTGTGTGGGGTCGCGCTGGCCGGCAAAGACGGCGTGCCCATGGACGACCAGCTGCAAACGATGGAACAAATGCTGGACAAGCACGGCGACGGCAAAATTACCGCGGCTGAGTACATGCAGGCCGAGAAGGAGCTGTTCGACAAGATCGACACCAACGAGGACGGTTACATCACCGTGCAGGAATTGGAGGCCTACCATCAGTCGCGGATGAGCGCCCATGGTCACAGTGGCACGGGCAAGTCCAAGCCGCAGGCGATGTCCTCGGTCGAACAGATCAGGAAGATGGACACCGACGACGACGGCAAGGTGAACGCCACCGAGTGGGCCGCCGCCGCCAAGCAGCGCTTCGCCCAGATGGACACTGACGGTGACGGCACATTGACGGCGCAGGAACTGCGTGCGGGCGAGCGCGCCATGATGGCGAGCGACGAATAGCTCGCTGTAGGAAAATACTGGGCGCCGGGGCCGCATTCAGTTGGCCCTTGGGCAGGCTCGCTCCGCCAGTCTGTGAGCCTTTCCCACATTCGCTCGTGCCAGGGTGGTTACAATGCAGGACCAACACCAATCGGTTGTCCCCGCCTCCCCCTGCCCTGAATCACACGGACCCGTCTGCGGGCGCGCCCTTGCAACTCGAACGCTGGCACCAGATCAAGGACCTCTTTTCCGCGGCACTGGAACGCACTGCCGCCGATCGCTCGGCATTTCTGGATCAGGTCTGCGGCGCGGATATCGAGCTGATAGCCCAGGTCCGTTCGCTGCTGGATGCCCACGAAAGCAGTCTGGGTTTCATCGAGCGCCCGGCCGCGGAGCGCGCTGGCCTGGCGCAAGCGTTCGAGCCGTTCGATTGGCATGGCCGCCGTCTGGGCAACTATCGCATCGTCAGCGAGCTCGGCCGCGGTGGCATGAGCCACGTCTACAAGGCGGTCCGCGACGACGATCAATACTACAAAGAGGTGGCGATCAAGCTGCTGCGTCCCGGCCTGGATACGCACAGTTTGTTGCAACGATTGCGCGACGAGCGCCAGATCCTCGCCGAGCTGAGTCACCCGAACATCGCGCAATTGCTCGATGGCGGCGTCACCGAGACCGGTGCGCCCTATCTGGTCATGGAGTACATCGAAGGCGAGCCCATCGATGTGTATTGCGAACAGCGCGAGTTGAGCATCGACGCCCGCATCAACCTGGTGCGGTCCTTGTGTGGCGCGGTTCACTACGTACACCAGCACCTGATGGTTCATGGCGATCTCAAGGGCGGCAACATCCTTGTGACCAACGATGGCGTGGTGAAGCTGCTGGATTTCGGTATCGCCAAACTGCTCAACACCGCCAGCGACGCCTCGCAAAGCATGATCAATCAGGTCGTGGCGCTGACGCCGGCGTACGCCAGTCCTGAACAAATACGGGGTGAATCGATCACCACGGCGAGCGATGTCTACTCGCTTGGCGTGCTGGTCTACAAGTTGCTCGCAGGCGCCTTACCGTTTGAAGTGCCTGCCGAGTTGTTCGGTTGGGAAGCAGCCGCGGCGCTCGGCGATCGCCCTCCGCGCCTGCCCAGCGTCGCTGCCGCGGAAGGAAAGGTTGCATCCTATCGGCGCACCGCCCGACAGCTGCGCGGCGATCTCGATGCCATCATCATAAAGGCGCTCGCGAAAGAGCCCGACGATCGCTACGGCTCCGCCGAACATCTCGCCGAAGACCTCCGTCGCCATCAGCGCGGATTTCCGGTGGACGCACACCCTGACGGCACCTTGTACCGCACACGGAAACTGGTGGTGCGGCACAAGGCAGCGACAGTCGCGACGGTTTTGTTTGCTGTCGCGTTTGTCTCTGGTTCCGTTGCGACCGCGTGGCAGGCGCATATAGCAAGCAATGAACGCGCACGCGCCGAACGTCATCTGACGGAGATCCGCAAGCTCACCAATACCTATCTGCGCGACGTCTACAAAGCGGCCATGAACCTGCCGGGCGCAACTGAAGTGCGCAAGCTGCTGGTGGAAAACTCCCTGAAACATATCTCCGCGCTGGAGGACGAATCGCAGGATTCGCTCGAATTCAAACGCGAGCTGGCGTGGGCCTATCAAAAATTCGGCGATGTCCAGGGCGACTACCTGGGCGCCAATCTCGGCGACACCGAGGGCGCCGTGCAAAGTTATCGTCGCGCACTGCGCCTGCGTGAGCAGGTCGCAGAGCAGAGCCCGACGCGGGAAGACTTGTCCGAGCTGTTGAGCAGTTACCTCGCACTGAGCGAGCTATTGGCGGCGCAGAGCAAACTCGAAGAAGCCATCCCGCTGGTGGAAGCAGCGCATGAGATTGGTAAGCAGCTGGTGGCCACGGCGGACGCCACAGCGGCCGAGCACCGGTTGATGGCGGCCACTGAGTTGGCGCTGGGAACGCACCTGAGCACGATCGATCTGCCGCGCGCGCTGGCAGCGCTGCAATCGGCGCAAGTCACCCTCGAACGCCTGTTCGCAGAGAAGCCCGAGGATCCAGCCGCACGCCTCGACATGGCGCTGATCCACGCCCGCATCGGCTTCGCCCTTGGACGCGCGGAGCAATACGAATCGGCTTTGCAGGCGTATCTGAAATCGTCCGAGTACGTCGAGCCCCTCGTGCGCGGGTACCCGGCCGACGCAGGGATAATGCGCGGCGCGGCCTTCGCGGCGGTCAACGTGGGCGAGTACTATAACTTTCTCAACAAGCCCGACCAGGCGCTGGAGTACATTCAGCTCGCGCTGGGACGCGTCGAACACCTGCACGCGGTCGACCCCGTCAACGAACAGGCAGCGCTGGCCGTGGCGTACGTGCTCAATCATCTCGGTGAGAGCTATCTGCTGAAAGGCCAGGCGGCCACAGCACTGACGCATTTGAACCGGGCACTACAGCTGGTCAACGCAGCGCCGCCCGCAAAACCAACCGACATTGCCGAGGTGCGCATGCTCCCCGGCGTGACGAATTTCCGTCTCGGCAAGGCGCACGCCATGCTGAATCATCCGCAGGACGCTGCCACTCACCTGGGAACGAGCGTCACGCATTTTCAGCCTCTGACCGACGATACCGTCATCGGTAAGGACGCGCAGCGCTTCACCGATCAGGCGAAGCAGCTGCTCGATTCCCTCAGCTGATCAGATCAGCACCTCGATCGCCGGCTCACGCAGATTGTAGGTCGAGCTCATCGCCCGTCCGTACGCACCGGCGGTCGCGATCAACAGCACGTCGCCTTCCTGAGTCGGCGGCAGCAGCCGGTCGTTGCCCAACTGATCGCCCGACTCGCAGATCGGGCCGACGACATTGAAGACCTCGGTCGCGAGATCGTCCAGCCGGGTGAGATTCACGATCTCGTGGTGCGCGCCGTACAGCGCCGGGCGGATGAGCGAATTCATGCCCGTGGCCACGCCGACGTAATTCACTTCGCCCTTGCCCTTCAGCTGCGTGACCTGAGCCAGCAACACGCCCGCCTCGGCAACGAGATAACGACCCGGCTCGATCCACAGCGTCAGCTTGGGATGCGCCGCCTTCAACGCGGCCAACGTCTCGCCGAATTCCGACAGCTTCACGCCCTGTTGACCCAGACGCTCTGGCACGCCAAGGCCACCGCCCAGATCGACGATACGCACGTCCTTGAAGCGATCGGTGAGCGCCGTGAGCGTATCGCCCACCGACTTCCAATTGTCGACGGTGAACACACCGCTGCCGGTGTGCGCATGCAAGCCAACGACTCGGGCGCCCGCTGCCTTCACCAAACGTTCGAGCTCATCCATCTCGAACAACGGCACCCCGAACTTGGAATGCACGCCGGCCGTACGCACCTTGTCGTGATGACCGCGGCCGTAGCCGGTGTCGATGCGGATGAACACATCGCGTCCCTTGAACACCTCCGGCCAGGCCTTCAGCGGATGCAGGTTGTCGAGCGTCACCCAGATGCCTTGCTGCACGCCCCATTCGTACTCCGCGCGCGGCGCGAAGTTTGGCGTGAACAGGATCTTCTGCTTGTCGAGCTTCGGCAGCGTCTTCATCACGTGCTCGACTTCGGCACGCGATACGCACTCGAAGCCCAGGCCCTGCTCGGCAAACAACTTGAGAATTTCCGGATGCCAGTTGGCCTTCAGCGCGTAGAACACGCCTTCGATGCCCGGCAATGCACGCAGCGCCTTGGCCTTGCCTGTGAGCGTCTCACGGTCGTAAACGAACGCTGCGCCATGCTCGCGTCCCAGCGAGATCAAGTCGTTGCGCCGGTCGTGCCACCACTGCTTCAGGTCGACCGCTGCCTTGTCCTTCGGACCATACAGCTCTTCCCAGGTCGGGCCGAGCACGCGATCCGCGGTCATCTTCTGAATGGCGATGTCATGCAGGCGCGAGACCAGGCGATCGCCCTGCTCCTCATCGATCACGAACGTGATGTTCAGATCGTTCGCTGCCTGCGTCACCAGATAGATCTTCTGTTCTTCGAACAGCTCGAGCGCATCGCCCAGGCGATGCAGGATGGCGCGAATGTTTCTTCCGACCAGGCTG
This sequence comes from Steroidobacter cummioxidans, assembly GCF_003104955.1. Lineage (NCBI taxonomy): Bacteria > Pseudomonadati > Pseudomonadota > Gammaproteobacteria > Steroidobacterales > Steroidobacteraceae > Steroidobacter > Steroidobacter cummioxidans. The sequence goes on from NZ_LSRW01000081.1 coordinate 60,525, forward strand.
ACCGCCGCGCACGGGCCAATGACTTCGACGCGGCACAGCTTGCCCAGATCCACCACCAGCGCATCGAGCGTCGCCTTGTCCATCGTGTTCGCCGCCGGGTCCAGCGACACGGTGACACTGGTCTCGGACGTCGACACCAGATCGATCGACAGGCCGTGATTCTTGAACACCTGGAAGGCATCGGCGAGGAAGCCCACCGAGTGCCACATGCCGACGGTTTCCATCGACACCAGCGTGATGTTCTTCTTGATCGTGACCGCCTTCACCTGCGCGGCAACGTTGCCACCGTGCGTGGTGATGACCGTGCCTTCGAGCTTCGGCGTCTGCGTCGCATAGACGTACAACGGGATGCCGTACTGCTTCACCGGCATGATGCAGCGAGGATGCAGCACCTTGGCCCCGCTGCTCGCGATTTCCTGTGCTTCATCGTATTCGAGCGCACGAAGCAATCGAGCCGTCGGCACTGAGCGCGGGTTCGCGCTGAACATGCCGGGGACGTCCGTCCAGATTTCCAGGCGACGCGCGCCCAGCTTCGCCGCAAAGTAGCTGCCCGAAGTATCGGAGCCACCGCGACCCAACAGCACCGTGTCGCCCTGCTCGTCGCTGGCGATGAAGCCCTGAGTAATGAACACTGTGCCCTGCGACGACCAGCGACGCTGCAACTCCAGGTCGGGCTCGTAGTTACAAGTCGCAGAGAGATAGCTCGAACGCAGATTGGCGTTACGACGCTGTTCGGCCTTGAGCACCGTACGGGCATCGATCCACTGCACATCCAGGCCTTGTGCGGCCAGGAACGCAGCGCCGAGCCGGGTCGCCATCAATTCGCCCTGCGCCATCACGCGAGCACGCAGGCGCTCGCTCACTTCGCCGACCAGCGCGATGCCGGCGGCGATCTGACGCAGACGTTTGAACTGTTCTTCCAGATCCTGGCTGGGCGTCACGCCCAGATCGCGCGCCAGATCGCGGTGGCGCTGCTCGATCTGATTCATCACGCCTTCGGCTTCGTTGCCCAGCGTGTTGTGGCTGGCGAGCGAGATCGCAAGCAGCTGCTCGAGACGGTCGGTAATGCCCGACAGCGCGGAATGGACCAGCACCGGGCGCATGCCTTCGGCCAGCCGATCGCGGACCACTGCCGCAACATTTTTCCAGTTCGCGACCGAGGAAACGCTGGTACCGCCGAACTTGAGCACCACCCACGGCGACACCGCGGGCGTGGAATCAGCCATCGTCATTTGTGAGCTCTACTTGAGTGATGAGGGAAAGGATCGGGTCGCGGGCCAGCGCGCACCATCCTGCTCCGGCCTCCTGAGCTTGCAGGAGAAGCGGTCAGCTGCAAGGGGGCGCGAAGCTCGTGGCTCGCGCGGCACCTTACTATTCTTCCTCGAAATCGTTCAGTTCTTTCTTCAGGCGCCGGTCGGCCAAGACATCCTCGAGTTTGCTCCAGGCTGCTTTGCCTTTTTTCGCCGCATTGTTGGCGTTCGGGCGGGCGCGTCGGGCGCCCGAATCGATGAACTTCTCGTAATTCTGGTCTTCGTCGCTCTCGGCGACGAAGTCATCATCGATATCGAAGTGATCGTCGTCTCTCTCCACGATGGGCTTTCCTGAAAAATCCAGCCAAATCAACTAGATCGGTAACCGGCACGGCCGGAAGCCTGCGGACTATATACGACTCGCCGCGGTTTTCAATGGCTTGGAGGACGGGCACTTCAAATAGTTCGCGCGGCCGGCCCCCCACGCAGCGCGTCAGGCGCCGTTACTGACGATGACCGGAGCCCCCCGCCCCAGACCCAGGGCCTCAGCCGCGCTCTGCTCCGCCCGGGCGATTTCGACGACGCCGAAGGAGTTGACGAGGGCCAGGAACTCCCCCGGGCTCACGTCGCCGTAAGTGCGCCTGAGGGCAAAGCTGTGCCCTCCGGTTTTCACCATGGGCCGCCTGAACGACTCGATCAGACTGCCGTCGATGTTGGTGATCAGGTTGCCGAAGTGGTCGGTGGTGATGACCACCCCTGCCACCTGGTCGGCGGCCACGCTCGGCTCGTCCACCCAGGAGGGCACGATGTCGTGAGTTTCCGGCCCCAGATCCGCGGGATTTGCCCGACGTCCGGCGATTTCCGCCGCCAGCGGCGCAAAGATGTCGCGCCCATGAAAGGTGGCGCTCGCCGCCGGCAGCTTGAACTTGCTTCCCGCATGAGCGGCATCGAACCGGTAGATTTTGGCGTTGGGCACCTTGGTCAGGATGGGCGCGAGCAACCCATTGTCCGGCGCGAGGAAGGCGTGTCCGTTGGCGACGACCGCGACGATGTCCCGCTTCGTGCCGACACCCGGGTCGACCACCGCCACATGCACCGAGCCTTCGGGAAAGTAACTGTAAGCTCGTGCCAGCCAGAAGCCCGCTTCCGCCGGCCAGTACACCGGCACGTCGTGGGTCACATCGATGATGCGCGCCTCGGGCAGCCGCGCCAGGATGCGTCCCTTCATGGTCGCAACGAACGGCCCTTGCGGACCAAAGTCGGTGGTGAGCGTGATGACGCCGCAGGCTGAGAACATGGTTTCGATGAATGCCGTTGAGATCAGTTGCGATATTCGCAGCGACCGAAGTCCTGCACGATGACATTGCGTTCGCTGGCGACCACTCGGAATGACGCGTCACCGCTGCCGATGTTCCAGACATCCACTCGCAATGCCTCGCCAGGATAGACGGGACTGGTGAAACGCGCGTCCAGTCGCGTCAGTCGCGACGGATCGTCGCCGCACAACGTCTTGATCAAAGCGCGCCCCGCCATGCCGTAATGACACAGCCCGTGCAGGATGGGCCGGTTGAACCCGGCGCTCGCGGCGATCTCCGGATCGCTGTGCAATGGGTTGTAATCGCCGGATAAACGATAGATCAATGCCTGATCGCGCGCGGTCTTCATCGTGATGGAATGATCCACCTTGCGGTCGGCGGGAACCGCTCGCGGCTTCGGCGCGCCATCGCTCTTGCCGCCAAAGCCGCCATCGCCGCGCAGAAACGCCACGTTACCCATCGTCGACAGCAGATCGCCATTGGCGCCGTCGAAGAGCTTGCGCGTCGAATACAGGATCGCGCCCTTGGTCTTACCCTTGTCGTAGACCTCATCGATGGAGAATTCCCCGACCACCGTGCCTTCGGCAGGCAGCGGCTTGTGCACGATGAGCGACTGTTCGGCGTGCAGCAACATTTTGTAGTTGATGCCGAACGCCGGATCGGCGAGCAGCATCGGCAGCGTGCCCAGCGTCACCGCCTGCATCGGCAGCGCGACCAGCGCTTTCTCGTAGACGTATTTGAGATCGCCCGCGTCGGTGGGATCGTCCGCACCCACGCCCAGCCCGAGCGCATACAGCATCGTGTCGCGCCGGGTGTAAGCGTGGCGCAGCGGCTCGAACTGCATACTCTTCAGCTTGGCATAATCGATCGGCATGGTCGCTCCCTAACGCAGAATTCGTGATCCGCTCAGGATTGTCACCGAAACATTCCGAGCGCGCCACGAGCATCTTTTGGAGTGCCAGCTTGCAGAACTCGAAAACATTGGCGTAGCATCGTCTCCGCGCATGTGACTGGCGTAGATGGAACAACCATCGGGAAGCATGCGTGCAGGGTCTCTCCCTGCCGCGGCCGCTCGCCTGGGCAACCAAGTCCACCCTTCACAGGAGCGCCGCCATGCAGATCTCATTCGACTTGCTGCGATCGTCCGACCCCGACGTGTTCGATGCCGTGCTCGGCGAGGAACGCCGTCAGCGCGAGGGTCTCGAGCTGATTCCCTCCGAGAACTACGCCTTTGCCGAGGTGTACGCCACCAACGGCTCGGTATTCGCCAACAAATACGCCGAAGGCTATCCCGGGCGCCGCTACTACGGCGGGCAACAATTCACCGACCGCGTCGAGTCGCTCGCTGTCGAGCGCGCCAAGCGTTTGTTTCGCGCGGAGCATGCCAACGTGCAGCCGTTGAGCGGCTCGCCGATGAATCAAGCGGTGTACATGGCCTGTCTTGCACCCGGCGACACGGTACTGGCGATGGATCTCTCACATGGCGGCCATCTCACGCATGGCGCCCCCGTGTCATGCATGGGACGCATCTTCAATTTCGTTCGTTATAAAACGTCACCGCCTGAGGGCTACATCGACTACGACGCGGTGCTCGAAACTGCGCGACAGGTGAAGCCGAAGATCGTGCTGTGCGGCCATTCATCGTATCCCCGTGAAATCGACTATGCGCGCTTCCGGCACATTGCTGACGAAGTAGGCGCACTGTGTATGGCAGACGTCTCACACGTCGGCGGCTTGATCGCCGGCGGCGCGCTGGCCAACCCACTCGACGCCGGCTTCGACATCGTCACTACAACGACCCATAAATCGCTGCGCGGACCACGCGGAGGAATGATCCTGAGCAAGGCCTCGCTCGCACAGAAGATCGACTCGGCGGTGTTCCCTGGCATGCAAGGCGGCCCGCATATGAATGCCGTCGCCGGCATCGCCGTGACGCTGAAGCTCGCGGCCGAACCCGCGTTCAAAACGTACGCAGCCCAGGTGGTGCGCAACGCTCGTGTGCTCGCGGAAGAACTGGTGAATCTCGGCTGCACGCTCATCACCGGCGGCACGGAGAATCATCTGATCGTCATCGACACCGTGCAATCCTTCGACATCGACGGTCGCGTCGCCGAGACGGCACTGGATCTCGCTGGCCTCACCGTAAACAAACAAGTGATTCCAGACGACCCTCGCCCGCCACTGAAGCCCAGCGGCATTCGCTTGGGCACACCGGCACTCACGACCCGAGGGATGCAGGAGCCGCAGATGAAACAAGTCGCGGCGTGGATGGTCGAGGCGCTTCGCGCGCCGGCGGATGAAAAGAGGCTTCGCGAGATTCACGAGAAAGTGAAGGCGCTTTGCAAACAGTTCCCGGTGCCAGGCCTCGACGCCTGACGCCAGGGCGTGCGCCGCTCCGAAAAACCATCGGAGCGGCGACCTACGCACCTACTTCGATTCTTTCCCCGCTCTCCGCGTCGAAGAAATGCAGGCGCTCCGGCGCCACCTGCAACGTCATGGTCGAGCCCAGCGGCGGCAAGTGATACGGCGACGATCTCACAATGATGCGCCACGCCCCGACGGATGCGTGAATGAAAGCTTCATTGCCGACCGTCTCGATCAAATCGACCAGCACGGACAGCCGGATATTCCCCGGCGGGCTCGCACCGTCGACTCGTTGCAAGTCTTCCGGTCGAATGCCGACCACGATGGCTCGCCCCGCCGGCAACCCAGGCGGAACAGCCAGCTCCGCGCCCTCGCCCTTCAGCAACGTTCCACCGCTATCGAGCGCGCCGCGAAAGAAATTCATCGCCGGGTTGCCGAGGAAGCCCGCGACGAACAAATTCACCGGACGCTCATAGATACTCATCGGCGTGTCGATCTGCTGCACGATGCCCCGATCGAGCACGACGATGCGCTGGCCGAGCGTCATGGCTTCGACTTGATCGTGCGTCACATACACCATCGTCGTTTTCAGCGACCGATGCAGCCTGGCGATCTCCGTCCGCATCGCCGAGCGCAGCTTGGCGTCGAGATTCGAGAGCGGCTCGTCCAACAGGAACACTTTCGGGTGCCGCACCAACGCACGCCCCAGCGCAACTCGCTGCCGCTGGCCGCCGGACAGCTGTTTGGGCAATCGATCGAGCATGGATTGCAACTCGAGCCGATCGGCTGCGTCCTGCACGCGCTCAGCCACGTCCCGTTCCGAATGCCCGCGCAGCTTCAACCCGAAGCCGAGGTTCTCGCGCACCGTCATGTGGGGATAGAGCGCATAGCTCTGAAACACCATGGCGATGTCCCGATCGCGCGGCTCCAGCTGGGTCACGTCGCGATCGCCGATGTGGATGCTGCCGCTGGTCGCCTCCTCCAGCCCCGCGATCAGGCGCAACAGCGTGCTCTTACCGCAGCCCGAGGGCCCGACCAGCACCAGCAGCTCGCCATCGGCGATATCGAACGAGGCGCTGTCGACGCCCACATGGCCGTTGCTGTAAACCTTACGTACAGCTTTGAGTTTTACTGCTGCCACGCTCGCCCGAGCTCCTCTACACTGCACCCATGCCCAAGCCCATCCAATTCCCCAAGGATTTTCTGTGGGGCTGTGCGACCTCGGCGTATCAGATCGAAGGCTCGCCGCTCGCTGACGGCGCAGGGCCGAGTGTGTGGCACCGCTTCTCGCATACTCCCGGTCGCGTGCAGGACGGCGACACCGCGGATGTTACCTGCGATCACTACCGGCGTTGGGAAGGTGACGTCGATCTGATGCATTCGCTGGGCTTGAACGCGTATCGCTTCAGCATCGCCTGGGGCCGCGTACTGCCCGAAGGCACCGGGTGCATCAACGCCGCTGGCCTCGATTTCTATGACAGGCTGGTCGACAGACTGCTGTCGCGTGGCATTCAACCCATGGTGACATTGTTTCATTGGGACCTGCCGGCCGCATTGGACGATCGCGGCGGCTGGCTGAATCGCGACATCGCGCAATGGTTCGCCGAGTACGCCAATGTGGTGTTCCGCCGGCTCGACGATCGGGTCAAATACTGGACGACGTTGAACGAGCCTTGGGTGGTCGCCGACGGCGGCTACATGCATGGGGTGCTGGCACCGGGCCATCGCAACGTGTTCGAGGCTCCGCGCGCCGCGCATCACCTCATGATGGCGCATGGCGCGGCGGTACAAGCTTACCGCGCGATCGGACGCAACAAGATCGGCCTGGTGGTGAACATCGAGCCCAAATATCCGGCTTCTCAATCCGATGCGGACTGCGCAGCGACGCGTCGTGCCGAGGCCTACATGAACCGGCAGTATCTCGAGCCCGCATTGCTTGGTTCGTACCCCGAAGAGCTGCACGAAGTCTTCGGCGAAGCCTGGCCCAAGTGGCCACAGTCCGATCTCGATCTGATCCAACAGCCGCTCGACTACATCGGCGTGAACTATTACACCCGCGCAGTTGTCCGCGCCGATGCCAACGCGTGGCCGCTGAAGTCCACGACGGTGAAACAAAAACAGCACACGCACATGGAGACCGGCTGGGAAGTGTTTCCTCAAGGTCTGGTCGACACATTGCTGTGGATCAAGGACAACTACGGCAACCCGCCGGTGTACATCACCGAGAACGGCGCATGTTTCTTCGATCCGCCGCAAGTCGACGGACCAGTCTTGGAAGATCCGCTGCGCGTCGACTACCTGCGCAAGCACATCACCGCCGTCCACACAGCGATGCAGCGTGGCGCGGACATTCGCGGTTATTTCGCGTGGTCGCTGTTCGACAACTTCGAATGGGCCTTTGGCTTCTCCAAGCGCTTCGGCATCGTGCATATGAACTACGAGACGCTGGAGCGCACGCTCAAGAGCAGCGCGCACTTCTACTCGAAGGTCATCGCATCCAACGGCACAGCGCTGGCGGAGTAGCGACCTCATCGCGGAAAGACGATGGTGAACGGCAGCTTGCTGATACGCAGATCGGTGCCCAGCCAGCGCCCGACGCCCTGCTGAATCTTCTGGTCCTTGGGCGGTGTCTTGCCGGGCCATGCCACTGCGACGCCACCGACCGGCATCTGTTTCAGCGGCTCGACGTGCAGCGTGGTCTCGTCATCTTCGATCTTCAGCGAGTAAGTGAGCGGACCAAACGGCGTACGCAGGTTACGCACCTCGAACCCTTCCTTCTTGGTCCACGCCTCCGGTACGCCGGCCATCAGCACCAGCGTCTCGTCGGCCTGGCGCTCGTAGGCAAACATGTCCAGCATCGAACGCGCGTAGTCGGAAGCGACCCAACCGTGCGGCATGTCGCCAATAAACCGACTCTCGCGCGGCTCACGACCAACCACTTCCGCCCATTGATTCCATTGCGCAGGGCGTCGATCGTTCATGAAGAACTTGATCAGCTCTTCGCCCCGCTCGCGCCAGCCCAGGCGGATGAAGGCGGCGAGATTGCGCCACTCGTAAGGCGTATATACATCCCAGCTCGTATCGGTGCGGCGCTCGACGAACTGCTTCCAGTACCGCTCGAAGGTGGCCCGCAATTCGTTCGGCGGCAGCATTTGCATCTCGCCGACCGGAGCGAGCGCAATGGTGGTCGAAGTCGGATCGAAATCCCCCAGCTCGGCCGAGCCCGGCAGATAATCGATCTTGTGCATGCGCATGGCGACATTGAGCGAGCGATACAGGTCCGAGCGGAACTGATCGCGCGACTCGATGAACGCGTACATTTGTTTCTTTTCGTTCAGTGCGCGGGCGATGCGGACCGACGCTTCGTAGCCGCCCAACGCCCAGAAATCGTCCCAGTACGAATGCACGGGCTTGGCCGAGTAGCCTTCGTGACTGATGGATGCCGGCATCAGCCCGTAAAACGCCGCGCGATCGCCTTTCCGATTTTCCGGCGTGCGCTCCGACAGGCGCAGCTTGTCCATGTATTCGACCGCCTTGACCACCGCCGGCCACATGGAGCGCAGCAGTTTCTCATCGCCGGTGTAGCGGTAGATTTCATCGATCAGGAACAGGAACTCGCCGCCGCTATCGTTCTCGGGCACCGGATCGGCGCCGCGACGATCGACACAACACGGCACCTTGCCGTTCGCAAATTGATAGGGCGCAAACCACTCGAGGAATTCCTTCGCAACCTCCGGATGTCCCATGCGCAAGAGCATTTCCGAGGTCATCGCGCCATCGCGGATCCAGGAACGCTCATACGAACGGGAGCCGGGCTGGAGTGCCGGGCCGTCTCGATTGATGAGCACATGAGCGAGCGCGGTTCGCAGCGTATCGAACAGCGCCTGATCCGCCTTCGGCAGGACCAGTTCGACGCGATTGAGCTTGTCGCGCCACTGCTGTTCGACCTGCTCCTCAGTCATCGGCGCTTGCGAACTGGTCGCGAGGTGTCGCTGCCCTTCCGCAATACTGCCCTTGGCTTGCGTACCGACGTGCAGCGGCAGATCCAGAACGATCTCCCGACTCTCGCCCGCCGCCAGATCCAGCGTGTACAGCATCGCGCCCGACGCGAAGCCGCTTTCATCCGTAATCCTCGCCGGAGCACTTGCAGCGGCAAGCCACTCGCATGGCGTGTCCGCCGCTAGCGCCGCCGCACGGAATGACTGAGGCGGCGTTCGCGGAAACACGCTGGCGACCTTGTCGACGCTCACCGCGCCCTTGTCGAAAGCGAGGTCGTGAATCGGGCTGACACCGCCGGGCGTATTGAGAAACTGCGCCGGCGGATTGACTTGAAACGGCCGGACTGTGAGCGCAAGCGTGTACTGATGCCGGCTCCTGGTGGGATTGCGAATCTTGTAGACCGCCTCGGTGCGCGCTTTGCCCGGCTCACCGACACCATAGGCCGTCGTGGTCAACATCACGTCAGCATGTTTCCACTCCACGGACGGAATAGGCAGGTAGTCATCGGCGAGTGAATGACGAATCGACACGTCCGCCCAGGTCAGCCATTTGTCGCGCACGCGGACGAAGGGCTCGATGGAGAAACTGCCCTTACGCGCTTCGAGCGCGCCATCCTCGGACAACATGCTCTCTTCGGTGTCACCGTCGACACCGACGATCGTCCAGTACGTTTGCTCGTTGTAATAAGCCCGCGGATAGCAGCCACGCCGCGTACCCTTCGCCAGCGATTCGATGAATGCATTCGGTGACGCGCCGAACTCCAGATCGCGCACGTACAGCTCGGAAATACCGACTGCACGCCCGGGCTTCGGCATGGTCAATCGGATGAATCGCGCTTCGGATTCCGGCAGCAAATACGAGTCGCGACCGCCGTTGCCATCCTCGATGCTACGAACTTTGTTCCAGGATTTACCATCGACCGACAGCTCGATGGTGTAGCGCTGCGCGTACAGCTGCGGCGCCCAGTCGATCTCCAGGCCGCCGAATTCCTGCACCGCCTGCAGATCGAGCGTGAGCGATTGATCGTTGCCACTCGCATCGCTTTGCCATGCCGTCTTTGGATTGCCATCGATAGCGAGTGCGGCAACGTTGCCGTCTGCCTGCGACGAGGCGGTGACCGTCGGCTTGGGAACTTGCGAGGGCTTCTGCAGGGGCTTGAGCGCCAGCCGATCGAACCACAGACTGCCTTTGCCGCCGTCCTGACCGGCGGCAACCACGAACTCGATACTCGAAAAAGATTTGAGCGTGCGATCTTTGGTCGGCCCCCAGGCGAACTCGATCTGGCGACGCTTGATGCGAATCTGCTGCCAGTCGCCGCTCACCTGAAAGTTGGCGCGCCGGAACCACCAGACGTTATCGCCCGAGGCATCGACGAACTTCATCTCGAAGTTGTTGCGCCCCGCTTCGCCGCGCATCCAGAAGGAGATCTCGTAGTCCTCTGGCAGCTCCACCGGCAACTTGCGCGTCGCGGCGGCGTAGCCGGCGGTGTTGTTGAGATTGAACTCCAGCACGAGCGCGTTGCCATCGACTCCTTTGGCGTTGTGCACGGAGGCGTCGACGCCGTCGGACGCCAGCGCCTGCCACTCGCTCGCATTCTCCATCTCGTCCAAGTAACGGACCTCCAGCTGTGGCGCCTGCTCCGCCGCCAACGCCAGCAGCGGCAGAATCAGCGCAGCCCAGAGAAACGTTCTCATCCCTTCACGCTCCCCGCCAGGATGCCGGCGATGTAGTACCGCTGCAGTGCCAGGAACAGCGCCAGCACCGGCAACACGGTGATGACCGCACCCGCCATCATCAATTCATTGTCCTGCACATGTTCACGCGACAAGCCCGCCAAAGCGACCGGCAGTGTATGCAGCTTCTGATCGGTCAGCACGATCAGCGGCCACATGAAGTCATTCCAGGTCGCGAGGAACGTGAGAATCGCGAGCGTCACCAGAATGGGCTGCAGTAACGGCACGACCAGCGACCAGAAGATCCTGCCCTCGCTCGCGCCATCGATCCTCGCCGCCTCGAGCAACTCATCGGGCAGTGACAGCGCATACTGTCGAATCAGGAAGATGCCGAACACGCTCGCCATGGCCGGCACGATCACGCCCCCGTAGGTGCTGATCAGCCCCATCTCCTTCACCAAAGCGAACAGCGGAATCATTGTGACCTGCGCCGGAATCACCAGCGCGCCGAGCAGGGTCTGAAAGATCCGCTCGCGGCCTTTGAACCGCAGCTTGGCGAACGCATAGCCCGCCATCGTGTTCAACACCAGCGCGATCACCGTCGCCAGGCTCGCCACGATGGCGCTGTTGAGCATGTACCGGCCTGCGTTGTGGTTCGCGAACAGCTGCCGATAATTGTCGAGTGTCGGCTGTGCCGGCAGCAACGGCGGCGGATACGTGCTCGCCGCCCCCGTTGGCATGAAGGACACCGACACCATCCACAGCAGCGGAAACGCCGTGAGCACCGCGCCAACGATGAGCAACGCATTGACGACGATCGCGGAGCCTTTGCGCCTCATCGGTCACCTCGCTGCCGTCCAAGGCGCAACTGAAACGCGGTCACCAGGAACATCAGCACGAACAACAGGAACGCGACCGCCGAAGCGCGCCCCAGACTCCACCACTTGAAGCCCTCCTCGTACATGAAATACAGCACGCTGAGGGTGCTCTGCAGCGGCCCGCCTTCGGTCATCACATAGGGCTCGGCGAACAGCTGGAAGTAGCCGGTCATGGTCAGGATGCTGACCAGCAACAGCACCGGTGCGATGCCTGGCAGGGTGATGTGACGGAACACCTGCCAGCCCGACGCCCCATCGATGCGTGCCGCCTCGTAGAGATCCTCGGGGATGTTCTGCAGCGCCGCCAGCAGAATGATCATGTTGTAACCAAAATTCTTCCACACGGCGAGGATGACGATCGCCGGCATGGCCCAGTGCGGATCGCCCATCCAGTCGATGGGATGGATCCCCAGACCGCTCAGTCCATAGTTCAGAAACCCGTAACGCGTGTGAAAGATATAGCGCCACACGACCGCCACGGCGACCAGCGTGGTCACGACCGGCGCGAAATACACCGTGCGGAAGAAGCTGCGGAAGCGGCCGAGCTTGGAATTCACCAGCAGCGCCGCCCCCAGCGACGCGCCGATCGACAGCGGCACACCGAGGACGACGAAGTACAACGTATTCCACAAGGACTTCCAGAACAGCGGGTCCTGCAGCAACGTCACATAGTTGTGCAAGCCGATGAATCGCAGGTTGCGCCAGTCGCTGAGCGCGTACAGATCGAAATCCGTCAGGCTCATCAGCAGCGCGCCGATCACCGGCACGAAAAAGAACACGCCCAGCACGATCAGGGCTGGACCGACGAACCACCAGGCAGCCATCGAGCGCTTCATGATGCACCCGGCAGCGTGTTCCGCTCCAACATCCAACGTCGCTTGGCGAGAATCTCATCGGTCTTGCGATCCAGCGCGACGACTGCTGCATCGATGGTTTGCACGTGCTGCACCACGCGTTCACCGGCGAGCCGCATCTCCGTCGCGATGCGCTCCCACTCCGGCACTTTCGGCGGCGAGCGCACTCGATCCAGCTGCGCGAGAAACGCACGCGCATAGGGCGATTCGACCAGTGCCGGCGTCTGCCAGGAGCTGCGTCGCGGCGGCATGTCGCCCGTAAGATCGTAGAATTGCTGTTGCGTCGACGGTCGAGACAAATACTCTGCCAGCAACCAGGCTTCCGGTTTCGACTGCGATGTCTTGAACACGACGAGGCTGGAGCCGCCGGCGCTGGAAAGCCCGGGGCCGTCCGGCCCTGGCATGGTCGCGGTCATCCACTCGTTCTGTACCGCCGGCGGCAGCCGCCGCTTGAACTCGGCAATATTCCACGGTCCGGAGATATAGAACGAAAAGAAACCTCGGCCGAACTCATCCCACACATTCGAGATCTGCGTGTTCGTCATGCGCGGCGCCCAACCGCGCTCGAACAAGCTGTCGTAGAACGTGAGCGCCTTCCGGAAATCCGGCCCACGAAAGTTGCCGTAACGTCCGCCGTCACGCAACAACTCATCCGGCAGCTGCAACGCCAGTACCAGCAGCGGCTCGAATTCGTTCAACGGCAGCAATACGGAATAGCGCTCCGGCCCGACCAGCTGCTTGATCGCGGCGAGCATCTCGCTCCACTGCTGCCAGGACTGCGGGGGCTCGTCGAAGCCGGCCTGTTTCAGCAAATCCCGGCGGTAGTAGAGCAAGCGGGTGTCGACGTACCAAGGAATGCCGAACAAGGTCTCATCGATCCGATTCGACGCGAGAATGCCCTCGAAGTAGTCGTCGAGCTGCACTTCCTTGGAAGCCGCGATGTAACCGTCGAGCGGCTCCAGCACATCGAGCGCCGCGAACTCCGGAATCCAGGTGTTACCGAGCTGACACAGATCCGGCAACGTGTCACCGGCATAGGCCGTGAGCAGCTTCTCGTGCGCGACCGTGAACGGCATCTTCTGGACATTCACGCTGATGTCGGGATGCTCTTGCTCGAAGCCGCGAATCAACTCGGCGGCAATGTCACCTTCACGGCCTGCGCCCCAGAACGTTATCTCCTTGCGATGGCTCGAGCGGCCGCAGCCAGCCAGTGCCAGCGCCACGCCGGAGAGCGTGGCGATCGCCTCGCGACGATTCAGCCCTGCGACGACTGGCCTCGATGCCATGACTCACGAACTGGGTTGTGAAGGCGCGGGCTGATCGAGCCAACCGCCCGTAAATCCTGCCCGCTGCAATCCCCGCCGTATGTGCGGATTGTTCCGCATGATGCTCCAGATCAAGCCGCTGCGATAGTTCTCGATCATGGCGACGATGGGCCCCTGGTCGATGCCCAGGTAGTCGTCCGCGACCCAACCGATGCCCTCGATGATCCTGCCATGGCGCAGCGGCACATCGGTGAACGTGAAACTCGGGTTCACCGAATCCAGGAAACCGTACTTCTGATACAGGCTGTCTCTTATACACATCTGACGCTGC